>JBBSJE010000034.1:0-37948 GCA_038257535.1 Polyangia bacterium | reverse complement strand
GCCAGTTTGTTCGGTCGCGTTGGCTGCGGCGCCGCAGCACCTTATGCCAACGTCGAACGACCTCTCGTCGGAATGTTTGAATGGCCCACGTGTTGGTTGGTATTGCGTGATAAGCCAAGTATCCTCTCACCACACTTGCCAACCACTTTCCTTGGACGGCAATGGGTTGGTGCCGACGTCGCATGATTTCGGTTTTCACCTCAACCAGCTTCGCTTGCATTCGTTTGCGCATCGTTCGGCGCACCAGAAGATAGTTTCCCGACCGGGCTTTGCCACACACGTGCGTAAAGCCAAGAAAGTCGAACGTCTTTGGTTTCCCTAACCCGACGCGCGCTCTTCGCTCGACAGCATACCTGCCGAATTCGATGAGGCGCGTCTTGTCAGGGTGCAGCTCTAGCGCGAACTTTTGGAACCGTTCCTTCAGTTCGCGCATAAACCGCTCTGCGTCTTCATGATGCTCGAATCCCAGCAACAGATCGTCCGCGTATCGCACGACGATCATCTCGCCGCGCGCATTCCGCTTCCGCCATTGCTGAACCCACAGATCGAAAACATAGTGCAAGTACACGTTCGCTAGCAGCGGCGATATCGTCGCTCCTTGCGGCGCTCCTTGTTCACTTGGTGCCCATCGATCCTTTTCCATTACCCCTGCGCTTAACCACTTTTGGATAAGTCGCAGGATCCGTTTGTCCCCTATTCTGTGCTCGAGAAACTTCGCCAGCCATTCGTGGTCGATGGTGTCGTAGTACCCACGAATATCGGCATCGAGCACCCAGTTCACTCTCTTTCGCAGGATCCCAACCGCCACCGCGTCCAGCGCATCGTGCTGGCTGCGTTTAGGTCGGAAACCATACGAAAATCCAAGAAAATCCGTCTCGTAGATTGCATTTAACACCTCGACGACGGCCCGCTGGACGACTTTGTCTTCCAGTGAGGCTATGCCGAGCGGCCTTTGCCGCCCGTCTGTCTTCGGGATGTATACCCTTCGTGACGCTTTCGCTCGGTACGTGCCCCGTTGCAGCCCTGCGTGTAGGTCCCCAAGATTCTCCTCAAGGCCTTGCGCGTACTGCTGCCACGTCACGCCGTCCACCCCGGCTGCTGCGTTCTTCGACAACGCGTTGAACGATTGCCGCAGTCGATCGATCGTGACGTGATGGAACAACGCCGTGAACTTCACTCCCTTGTCTTTCTTTGCTGCTTGTCGTACCCGCTCCAGCGCACTGGGCGCGTCGTTCCGGCGCTGTGTCCGGGACGCGTTTTGCTGCTGCGGGTTCCCCTTGGCCGGGTCACTTCCCTCCGCCTCCTCCGCTGCTCGGAGGTCCAATCGAGGGCCAGAATCTGGCCTTGTTCCCTCAAACCCTTTACCCTAGAAGCCAAAAACCCCCTTCGAAACGACTATTGGCCGAAAGCCAATGCGGTGCAAATTTGCGAAGAAGGTTTCGTAGTCGGCGCCCTCGGGGCCCACGGGGATCGTGCGCTCTGGCGTTGACATGTGCACGTGCTTAAGCCGCTTTCCCGCCCGCAGCACGATGGCTGATTTGGTAGGTTGTGCGACATAAGGCATCTCCTACGCCCACGCACCAAAGACGCGCTGCGTTGACACTTCGTCCACAGCCGCCGGGGGACAGTGAAGTCAAAGCGAAAAACAGCCAGCGAAACCCAATCTGAGACGGGCACGGCCTTTCAGAAGGCGGCTGCGCACGAACGGGCGGCCAACAGAAAGGTGCGGGACGATTGGCAGCGCTGCGCGGATCATCGGGCGTGTTTGACGGCGGCCATCTTGCAGTCAGGTGAACAACGTCGTGGTCGTGCGGCGCTTTTGGGCGCTGGCAATTGCAACGACGTGGATTTGATCGAACTGGCTTCACACTTTGCAGAAGTGCATCTTGTTGACATTGATGCCGAGGCCATCAATGAAGCGCGCCACCGCTTGCCGCTGAACCTTCGAGGCAAGGTTTACATGCATGGGCCCGTGGATCTCAGTGGACTGCTTGCAACCTGGAACGCGCTTGGCCAGCGTGTGCCCACCTTCTCGGAGATGGATGCCTGGGCCGAAAAAGGCGCCCAAAACGTGCAAGCGTCCCTGCCAGGACCATTTGACGTGGTGGTGTCATGTTGTCTGCTCACCCAGATGTCGTGGGGTTTACGCCAAGCTCTGGGTCACGCGCATCCTGCCCTGGAGAAAGCGCGCGAAGCGCTGATGGGCTCACACCTTCGTGGTCTTGCCAAGCTTGCCCAAGGAGGCCGAGCGTTGCTTGCCTGCGACATGACCTCAAATGAATCCTATCCGCTTGATCAGCTTGCCAGTGATGTTGACCTGCAAGCGCTAACGCAAGATCTGATCGCCGCCCAAAACTTTTACCAGGGAGCCAACCCCGTGCTTTTGCGCCGCTTGCTGCGCGCTGATGGCTTGAAAAATGTTGTCGCGGAGACCCTGTGGCTCAAGCCATGGCTGTGGCACGCATCGCTTGACCGAACCTACCTGGTTTACGCTTTCCAGTTCAACGTGGACCACTAACTCAACAGAACCGCTAGGCAATCCGCCTTCACAGCGCTTATAGTCATATCTAAGCTCTTTGGCGTTCTTGGAGGCGATCTTGAAGTTTGGTTACCTTGTGGCCCTGTATATGGCATTCGGTGCGGCTTGCGCCCCTGAACCTCGGCCTGCAAACGTTGGCCACGGGGGCGACACAGCGGCGCCCATCGATGGCGCGGTCCAGGGGGGCAGCGGCGGCAGCCGAACGGGTGGCACGGGCGGGCAAGGCACGGGTGGTGCGGCGGGCGCGCCCTTGTCAGGAGGCGCGGCCGGCATGTCCCCGGGCGGTGCGGCGGGCGCGGGGTCGGGGTCGGGTGGCATGGCGGGTGCCATCGCGATGACGGGAGGCATGGCCGGGATGGTGATGCCGCCACCGCCTCCGGGTCCTGTGGCCAAGCCCACGTCGGCGGTGCTTTTTGCGGGCACTTCGAGCACGCTTTCGAAGGTGGTCTTGGGCGACGCGCGTGGCGGCTACTTCTACGTGGTGCAACCCGGGGGCGATGCGCCCACGTTGTCAGCGGTGGCGTTAGCGGGCGCCGATCTCGCGGGCTTACCTGCGGGCGTGACGTTCGCGCAAAAGACTTCAACCAGCACGCTCGCGGATGGAAAGCTGTTTATCTTCGGCTTCAATTTTCGCGCGAATGACGGCGACAAGTGGCGCTGGATCGACAGCACCGACCACCCGGGCTTTTCATTCTGGGCGAAAGTGGGCGCAGGCATGATTGACGTGACCACCACCACCGTGGATGGGACCAACGTGCTGGTTACCGATCCGCCCACGGGCACCTGCGCGAGCGCGCCGTGCGTGGCTGTTCCCGGCAAGGCGGCAACCGTCACAAGCACATGGACCCAATTTAAGTTCAAGTGGTCGGATTTCACCCAATCTGCCGATGCGGTCCAAGGGCCCGTGGACTTCAAGCAGATGGGCCGCATTGACGTGTTGTTTGCCTTGCCTGGCAATACAACTGCGGATTTTTTCATGACGGGGGTGAAACTTGCCACCGCCGCTGAGCTGAATTGACCGCGACGTTACGCTTAAAACAGCCGATTTAGCCCGTTGAGAGCCGCCACGCGGTAGGCCTCGGCCATGGTGGGGTAGTTGAAGGTCGTGTTGATAAAATAATCAAGCGTGTTGCCGGCGCCTGGTTGCGCCATGATCGCTTGACCGATGTGCACGATCTCTGCCGAGTCGTGCCCAAAACTATGAATGCCCAAGATGGCGTGCGTGTCGCGGTGAAAAAGAATCTTCAGCATGCCCACCGTAACCCCGGTTATCTGCGCGCGCGCCAGGTCTCGGAACTTCGCTTGTCCCATTTCATACGGGATCTTGGCTTCGGTGAGCTCTCGTTCGGTTTTGCCCACCGAACTGATCTCAGGAATGGTGTAAATGCCGTTCGGGATTTGTTCGATGAGCCGGTGATCGCATTGCCCCTTCACCAAGTGCGTGGCCGCAAAACGGCCCTGGTCGTACGCAGCGCTGGCCAAGGAGGGAAAGCCCACCACATCACCCACGGCGTAGATGTGCGGTAGTTTCGGCAAGCGGTAATTTTCGTCGATCTCGAGGTTGCCGCGCGTGTTGCGCGCAACGCCCAGCTCTTCCAACCCCATATTCACACTGTTGCCTTCGCGCCCTTGCGCCCACAGCAGCAGATCAGCTTTGATCTTCTTTCCTGATTTCAGAGCCAAAACCGCCCCATCAGCCGTGCCTTCGACAAATTCGTAGCTTTCGTTGTGGCGAATCACCACGCCGTTGTCGCGCAGGTGGTAACTAAGCGCGTCCGAGATCTCATCGTCCAAAAAGGAAAGCAAGCGATCGCGGGTGTTGATCAGATTCACCTTCACCCCAAGGCTTTTGAAGATTGAAGCGTATTCACACCCAATAACGCCAGCGCCATAAATGACGATGCTTCGCGGGGGACGCTCAATGTCCAAGATGGTATCGGAATCCCGTATCGCGTGATGCTGAAAGTCGATGTTGGCGGGGCGGGCGGGCCGCGAACCGGTGGCCAAAACAATGTGGCTGCCGCGAAGGCGCATTTCGCCACCATGAGGTTGCCGCACGAGCACCGTGTGCGCGTCTTCCAGCCGCGCTTGCCCCATCACAAGTTCCACCCCGTTGCGTGAGTAAAACCCGTGGCGCAGCTTCACCTGCTTGGCCGTTACCTCTCGCGCGTGCTGCAGCAACTTGGGGAAGGTCAGGGTTCCCAAACTTGCGCTGCCGCCAAGAAAGCTGCTGCTGCGGTAATCAATGTACTGCCGCACCACGTGCCGCAGCGCCTTGGAAGGAATGGTTCCCCAATGTGTGCACCCGCCGCCCACCTGCGTGAAGCGTTCCACCACGGCCACCCGCTTGCCCGCCTTGCTCGCTTGCATAGCGGCGCCTTCACCCCCGGGCCCAGAGCCGATCACAACAACGTCTACAGCCAAATCCGGCATACGGACATCTTAAACCCGTTTTGCCAAAACCCGGATTTGCGGCTCCGCCTTCATGCACCCGCTCGGCCACCGCGGTAGGCTCCTGGCCCATGACAGCGGCACTTCCCCCCATCGATTTTTATACCTACATACACAAGAGCCTACGGCGGCAGCTTTTTGAGGCCATCACCTTGGCGGGCTCCATCGACTTTACGAACACGCCCGACGTGATGCACCTCAGCGGGCTGTTCACGCGATTGCTCAGCAATCTGCGGGCGCACGGCCACCACGAAGAGAACTTCTTTCATCCTTTGTTGAAGCGGCACCTGCCGCAAGCCGAAGAGAACTTGCAGGCCGCGCACGTTGAGCAGGAAGGCTGGCTGGAGGCGCTTGAAAAAGGATTTGAGGCGGCTGAACATGAGCCTTCACCCGTGCATGGGATGACATTCGCTCGGGAACTTGGCCGCTTTGTCGGACACTACCTCATTCACTTGGCGCAAGAGGAGGATCTCACCGCCGAGATAAACCAGAAGGTACCGCGCGAAGAACTCGCCGCCGCGATGGCCGCGTTTCAGGCTAGCCGCAGCCCCGACGAAGCGGCCGCTGACCTCAAGCTGATGCTGCCGGCTCTAAACCGAACCGACCGGCTGGCGATCTTGAGCCGGCTCAAAGCCACGGCGCCACCTGTCTTCATTTTCGTGATGGACATCGCGCGAAGCGTCCTTGACCCTCGTACGTTGGCCACCCTCGAAGAGGATCTGGGAGTGGGAAGCACGGGCTGAGGGCGCGGCTGCCTTTACCGAAGGAAGTGTTCTATGAGTGAAGTGAAGGCGTGGTGGAAGCCGTTCTATGAGGACCTGTTCGGAGGCGTGCAACTCATCGGCGGGGAGTTTACGAAGCGGAGACAGGCCGACGCCGCGCTTGTCGCGACCCGACTTGCCCTGGCTCCGGGCTCTCGCGTGCTGGACATCCCCTGCGGAAACGGCCGAATTGCCAACGAGTTGGCAGCCCAAGGTCACAGCGTAACCGGCATCGACTTCAACCCTGTCGTGCTTGAAAATGCGCGTGAGGAGGCCCAGTCGCGGGGCCTCAGCGTGACATACGAGCAGGGCGACATGCGCGCTCTGGACGCGCACGAACAGTTCGATGCGGCGCTTTGCTTCTGGGGCAGCTTTGGCTACTTCAGCGACGAAGACAACGCCGCCTTCGTTGCATCCGTGGCCCGTTCGCTGGCACCCGGCGGGCGCTTCCTCATCGACACGCCGGCCGCGGATTCCCTACCGAGCGTTTTTAGATCCAAGTATTGGAATTGGGTCGACGAACAAAAGCGTTTGCGCTTGCTGGAAGAGAACAACTACGATCCTTACACGGGGCGCGGGCAAACGCAGTGGACGTTGATCGGGCCGGATGTGTTCGTCGAGCGTGAAAGCAGCATCCGTCTTTACACCGTCCGCGAATTGAATGAGCTGTTTCAGCGGTGCGGTTTTGCTCGCGTGGAGGCTTACAACGGCCACGAGGACGGTCCGTACTCGATGCTATCCCGGCGCCTGTTGCTGGTGGGCTGGAAGGCCGGGTGAATCAGGCGGGGTGAATCCCTAGGATCACATGTCCCCCGTTTGCGCGAATAGACAGCCGCCTTGCGTGGTCAAACACGCGTTGCTCACATGCGGTTGTCGAAAAAGGCTTGGTTTCGCTCCCCGGCGGCGCTGGCGCTCGCATTTGCGTGTGCCGCGCCTGCCGCGATGGCGAACACCGATGAAGCTGTCGATGAAGAGGTTCCCCCTGCCCTGCGGCCGCCGCCGACCCCTACGTTTGTACGAGATCTTGATCACCTGCGGCTGCTGGTGCAAGACGACGAGGGGCTCAGCTTGCGCGCGCGGCAATTGGAACAGAAGCGCGCAAGGGCGGCGAAGGTAGGATGGGGCAGCATTCTCGGGGGCGCCGCTCTTGTTGTTGCCGGTTTCGCCCTGATGAAGGAAGCGCCAGACGACTGCACAAGCGCGTGCTGGGCCGAGCTGCATCCGGCCAGTGGGCCCTTGATGATCTCCGGTGGTGTCATAGCGATTGGGGGTGGCCTCATTGGCCACCTCTTGGCACCGAAGCGCGAGGACAGTGTCCCCGTCATCAAGGCCTGGAACAACCAACACCCGCAACAACCGCTTGAGTTGCTGCGCCCACAGTGCTCCGATCGCGCGAAGAACTGCGACGACAGGCCGTTTCCGCTTCCAGACGAGCTCCAGGCAAACGCCAACGTTTTGGTCATGCGCGGCCGTTCCAGCGTTCGCCGCAAGCTTAGCTTCGGCGATTGGTCATGCGTGAACCTCGAGGTGGGCCTCCGTCGTCACGAATTCTCCACACGCAGGAAGACCTACAAGGACACCCTGACACATCAGTTCAGCACCTGGGTGGTTGGCGGCACACCCTGGCATGTGAAGTGTCACGAGCGAAAGCATGAGTCGGGTAAGTACAAACCGGGGTCGAAATGGCGAATCGACCTATCGGGCTTCATCATCAAGAGCGACGAGCCGCCCACTTTCACACCGTTGATCACGTCTTACGAAATGAAGTGCACCATCGCGAGCGAGCAGACTCTCGAATTCGAGATGAACTTTTGGGACGATGTGGCTTCAGAGGGAATTGTTGTGAAGGATGCCAACGGCAACGCCACACCAATTGCGATCAAGCGATATGACACCTCAATCATCAACAGCTTCTGGCGCGACGACACCACGGGATTTGCCCTTCATTGGGATGACAAGCTGGGTGCCATTGTCGACTTGGAGAACGGCGGCAGAGTTGCGATGCGGCCGGAGCTATCACCATCTGTCCGGGACCGCGTCGCTGCCGTGATCGTGGCGTTGACGTTGTGGTCGGATCGAGGCCGCGCGCCCACCAGCAGTTACACCTCTAACTTTGCGTGGTGAGAATGCAGCCACGGCATCTCAAGACGCGGCGGCGGGCGACAACGCTAGCCGTTTGCGCCTTCAACGACGCTTCAGCCTAGGCTTTTGAAGTCCGCTGATTGGCGTCACTTCACAAAGGCAATGTCATCGATTGAAAGATCGAAGACAACGTTTTTGGGAACGAGGAATTCGACGCCGAAAACTTCTGTTGCAAGAAGAGAGGGGGCGGTCACGTTCGTGCCTGCCCTCAGATCTGCAAACGCAACGTAATGGCGTTTCCAGGTTGTGTCGACCATGACGTCGCTGATCCAATGATTGTCGCAAACGCTGCCACACATGCCGTACCTTGATGTGTTCTTATCGGGAAACTTCAAAAACAGTTTCAGCGGGGATGCAGCGCGAGCGTAAAACTCTATGCCTTTGTAGCGAGAGGCATCGTAAAAGGCGCTTTCACTGCCCAAGAAATCGAAAGCCAAAATCGAGCCCCAGGTTGTAAAGCCTGAGCCAGAATAGCGAGCATAGAACTTACTTGCTGCACAACGCCCTCCCGCAACGGCCATGGTGGCATGTGTGCCGGGGCTTCCATCGGTCACAAAACGTCCATCGGAAGCGGGTGTACGATCACCAACACCCGATGACCTTACCTGCCCGCCTTCAAAATTGGCGAACATGTCTTCCGCGGGTACTGACGGGCTGCAGGCGGCGGCATCAAGTTTGGGTGCGGCATCAAGTTTGGGAGCCGCATCGAGTTTGGGAGCCGCATCGAGTTTGGGTGCGGCATCAAGCTTGGGGGCGGCGTCCATGGGCACACCGGCGTCGGTCCCGGTTCCACCCATGCCGGTTCCACCCATGCCGGTTCCACCCATGCCACCTGCGCCACCATTCCCCGCGCCGCCCGCGCTACCGCCACGGCCAGCCATACCTCCAGGCTGTTGACTCTCCCCTCCTGTCCCGTCGCTGTAGACGAGATCTGAAGTGCGCGGATCAGGGCTGCAGGCAACTGCGCAAGCAATGATAGCCAGGCCGCCGACACTGCCCACGAACTTCTGTGGAATCATACGTAAGGGGTAGCACAAACTGGGCCCTTTCGGCTGGTTAAATTCACCCCAGCCGGACGGGCCCAACCCCGTCCAGGCGCTTTACTCGTCCGCCATACCGTTTGCATCGATGCCACCCGCATCGATGCCACCCGCATCAGGCATGCCGCCCGCATCGTCCATGCCGCCCGCGTCGTCCATGCCGCCCGCATCGGGCATGTCCGCGCCACCGCAGGTCACGCGAACAGCGAGAGCCTTGAATGTACCGAGGCAAGGGTCGCTGAAGACACCGTTGTCGGCGCCCACCGTGCAGGTGGCCTTGCCCACGCAGGCGTCCGTGACCACCTGCATCGACGTTTCGGCGTGACAGTCGCCGTCCGCAAACGTGGTTCCGCAATCACCAGTGGGAGTGCCGTAACTAGCGAACACCACCTTGGAGATCATTCCGGAGGCGCACCTCAGCGTGAGCTGTGTGCCCTCTTCGACGTTAAGGCAAGTTACCGGACCCGTGCTGGGCATACCGCCCATACCGGCCATACCCATACCGCCCATACCGCCCATGCCGCCCATACCTCCGCCCATGCCGCCAACGCCGCCCATACCTCCACCCGCCCCGCCTTGGACACCCGCCCCTCCACCGGCACCCGAGCCGGCGGTTCCGCCCTTGCCGCCCTTGCCGCCGCTGCCGCCTTTGCCGCCGCTGCCGCCCTTGCCGCCCTTGCCAGCTGTGCCGCCCTCGCCCGAAGATCCGCCCTCGGCACCAGAAGCACCACCTTCACCGTCGTCGTCTTGACCCGAGGGGGATCCGCAGCTGAAGGCCACAAGAACTGCGATGAGCGCCGCGGATGGCAATAGTATTTTCGTCATAGGTGGACTTACGTTATTGGCGGTTGTGTCGGGACGGTTGCCCGGAAGTTGTTACACCCTCTCGTAACACCCGTTCCCCAAAGACACAATGCGTCGATCTACCCAAGGTTGGGTGGTACGTTCAGACCCCTCAAAGACCGGGATTATGTGCCTTGGGCTTATCGACTCTCGGGCGGCCAATCGGCGCGTGCCCAGTTGCTCCTGGACCACACCAGCACTGCCCCTTCGTCAATGGTGTCACCGCCCCCACCGGCTTAACTAAAGAGAAGGTGATCGGCGGACAATCCTGCGCCAGCGCCGTCCAACCGGAGGTTGTATTTTGGTAGTTACCTTTCCTGTTGCCGCTGCGCGTTCGTTGCTGAGCATCGGCGCATTGTGTTACGTTGCGGGTTGCACAGGCACCGTAGGCGGCCGAGGCCCCTCGGGCGGCGATGACACGCCGGGGCCGGGCGCCGTGGGCGATGACCCCGACCACGTCTCGGACGATTCGGGGCTGTCTTCTCCTCCGATAACGAACAGCAGCGCATCGTTTTCCTGCAAGCCCGAGGTTGAGCCAGCCAGTCCACCCCTGCCAAGGCTGAGCCGCGCGCAATATCTCGGCATGCTTGAAGTCGTTCTCTCCAACACGCTGGGCGCCGAGGCGCGCGACGTGCTCGAGCATCCCAGTGTCAAGGCGGAACTATCGGTGGTGCCCGAAGATGCGCGAATGCCCGATCCGGGGCCGGACCACCGAAGTGGCTTCCGTCGCTCCAGCCAAGACGTAAACGAGCTGTTCGTGAAGTCAGCCTACTCTGTGGCCACCGCCATCGGTCGCACGGTGGGCACAAGCGCTCAGATGCGTCCATTGCTGGGGCCGTGCGCCAGTGCGGCCACAACTGAACCTGGGGTAAACGCGTGCGTGCGCGAATTCGTGTCGCGATTTGGCCGGATCTCCCTGCGCCGCGTTTTGTCCGCGGATGACATCGACTTCTACGCAAAGCTTCACCCGTCAAAAGCCAGCATCGACGCCGCCTCTGTTGGCCAGATCGTGGCAACCATGCTCACGGCGCCTGATGCGCTCTACCAAATAGAAGACGGGGCGGCCGAGCTGCCGGGCACGCTCGCGCGCCGTTGGCTGTCGCCAGTGGAGTTTGCCAATCGCCTCACCCTTTCCATGTGGAATGCGCCGCCGACGCAAGAGCTGATTGAGGTTGTCGATGGCACAAGCGAGCTCGACAAAGCGTCGGTCGACATGCTTGTCGAGCGCGTTTTGGAAGACGACCGCTTCGATGCGTCCGCTTTCGAGTTGGCTCAAGATTGGATGCGGGTCACCGAGCTGGCACCGCTGGATGCCCTCAACGACAATCTAGACTTCCGCGCTTTCGCAGGCAAACAGGCCCCGTCGTCAATCCTTCACAGCGACATGAAGCAAGAGGTGGGGGACTTTCTCGTCTATATGGTCCGCAACGGCATGACCGTGCGCGATCTGCTTACCCGCAGCGTCTCGTTCGCGCGCAGCCCAGAGCTCGCAAACCTGTACGGCGTTGAACCTTGGCAACCGGGCAGCCCGCCGGTGCCGGTGGACGGTCGCCCCGGCATCTTCACCCGGGCGGGCACGCTGGCCTCCGGACACAAAAACTCCAGCCCCATCTTGCGGGGCGTGTTTCTTCGCCGCGCCTTGCTGTGCATGGATGTTCCCGCCCCACCGCCAAGCGTGGCCGACGATCTGCCGCTCGTTGAGCCGGATGAATCCGAGTCGACCCGCAGCGCGGTTGAGCGAATCACCTCGCAGTCTCCAAGCTGCCAAGGCTGTCACGAGACCTTTATCAATGGACTTGGCTTCGCACTCGAAGGATTCGATGCGCTTGGCCGCAAGCGCGCCGAGGAGCGCGTGTTCGATGCCATGGGCCGAGAGTTGGCCGTGCATCCGATCGACAAAGCGGCCATCCCTCGGGTGTTGGTGGATGACGAAACCCCGGTGGCCAGCGCTGCCGAGCTTGCGCAAAGGATGCATGAAAGCGGCATGCCGGGGCGTTGCTTGGCGCAGTCGATGATCCGCTTTTCGCTTTTCGTTGGCGCCAGCGAAAACAGCCACGGCTGCCTCATGGAGCGCGTCCGTCAGAACCTTGAGCGCGGTTCGATGCGAGACGCGTTCGCATCCTTGTTGCGCAGTCCTGAGTTCCGGCAGCGAAGCTGGATCGATTGATCTCTGGAGACCATCATGCAGTTCAAAGAACCTTCAGTCATAAACACCGTAAGCCGCCGACGCTTCCTCCGCGGAGCGGGGGGCGTCACACTCGCGTTGCCGGTATTGCCATCACTCATGTCGCGCGCGGAAGAGGCCTGGGCGGCCCAGAACGCACCCCGCCGATTCATTTGTTACATGACCCTTCACGGCGGCGTGTGGCGACAGCGTATGTACCCCGGCGATGCGGTGCTGACCGAGAGCGGCGAAATTCCAGGTGGCCATAGCTACAAATTCGGCAACCTAATCGCCCGCCGTGAAGGTGCGGATTCGATCCTCTCGGATGTCTTGCGTGCGCCCACGACCGTGTTGACAGACAGGCTGGTGTCGAAGATGACGGTTAGCCGCGGTTGGGACGTGACTTTTCATCTCGGGCATCACAATGGTGGGCACCTTGGAAATTACGCATCCTCTGCGGATGGTCGCGCTGATGCCAATGCGGTCAAGTCACGTCCACGACCAACCATTGATCAGATCATGGCATGGTCGCCAAGCTTCTTTCCCGGCGGGGCGGTAACGCCGGTTCGCTCGATCGTCGTCGATTCCTCGTGTTGCGGTGGGGGCGCATCGACGACCTGGAGCAACCCGCAGACCAAGAGCGGGCAGATCCGTCACACGTCGTCGCTTCGAACGGAGCAGCAGCTCTGGAACGCGTTGTTCTCCGGGGTGCGACCCTCTGCGCCGGTGGCCTCTGTGCCCTCCAAACCCGTGGTCGATTATGTTCTCGACGATTATCGAAGGCTCACCCAATCCTCGCGGCGGCTGTCCAGCAGCGATCGGACTCGGGTCGACGCGCACATTTCGCTGCTGGCCGACATCCAACGCCAGCTTGCTGCTCGCGCCGCCACGCCGGTGAGCTGCGCCGAAGCCAAACCGCCGCGTGCCCTTAAGAACGAAAATTGGGGCTCGCAACCAAACAACTTATCCATCAATCGGGCGCGCTGGGACCTCATCAACAAGATCACGTTGCTGGCGCTTCAATGCGATATCACCCGCGTCGCCGCAATGTACATCAATGACGCCTTCTTCGACACATCCAGCTCCTGGCATCAGGATTTCGCCCACCAGTGGAAGTCCCCTGGTCCCCAGAACGGAATGACCGCATCGCAACGAAACACTCTTGAGCACGCCATCTTACCGATGGTGACGGGGATGGACAGAGACGATGCCTTCGGCAACAACATGCTTGATGACAGCGTAGTGTTGTGGAGCCAGGAGTGTGGCGAGGAGAGCCACGAGCAGCAGTCCATGCCAATGGTCACGTTTGGCGGTGCCGGCGGCTACCTGCAAACCGGCAAATACTTCGACCTGAGGCGGACCAGCGGCTCGCGTCGCTTTTTGTACGACGATCCCAAACGCGAGCAGGTGGGAGTGCCCCACCAAAGACTCATGGCCACGATGCTGCTCGCGATGGGCATCCCAGAATCGGAGTGGCGGGCGATAAACCAGGGCGACCCGGGGTACGGGGTCAACTACGTGGGTGAAAGATTCAGAAATGGCATGTATGCCCCACAGCTCATCGCAAGCTCCAGCACGCCCGTGCCGGCCATGGTGCGTAGCTGAATGGGCGCGTTGGGTCGTCCTGCTTCTCAGTGGATGTGATACGCCCCAACCAACGCCAATTTCCTGCGAGGAATTGTCGCCTTGCGGAGCGGTGTCCTGCTGTACAGCGGATTTGGTGCCAGCCGGGGAGTTCCCGATGGGACGGAGCGTTTCAGGAATAGACGCCTTTGACGGCGAGCCGCATGAATTGCCCGAGCGTCCCGCTGTGCTGCAGGCGTTCAAGCTTGACCGCTTCGAGGTGACGGTTGGCCGATTCCGAAACTTCCTGGCCGCGGGCGCACCCGGATATCGGATGATGGATGTGACGAGCTTAAGGCGCGAGATCGCCTGCGGTGCCGGCAACCAGACGTGGACCGCAGCGCCAGGGTTGCATGAGAACAAGCCCATCAACTGTGTTTCGTGGGCGGCCGCAGATGCGTTCTGCCACTGGGTCGAGGGGCGCCTGCCAAGTGAGGCGGAGTGGGAACGCGCTGCCACCGGGGGCGACGAGAACCGGCTTTACCCTTGGGGCCAAGAAAGCCCGGCGCCCCACCACGACCGCTTCGGCTGTTTGGTCGAAGGGGAGCATGACTGCAGCACCGACGACATCGCCAGCGTACACAGCCACCAGCCCGGAGCCGGCCGATGGGGCCACCAACACCTTGCAGGCAACGTCATGGAGCACGTGCTCGACTTTTATGACGCCGACTGGTACTCCCAGCAGCCGGTTTGCCAAGACTGCGTGAACTTCGACGCCGGCTCGCTCCGGATCCGGCGCGGCGGCAGTCATCGCACAGGAGCCCGCGAGCTGCGCGCCGCGCACCGCTACTACGACCTTCCCGACGCGATCGACAGCAGCACGGGGTTTCGATGCGCCTACAATGTGGAGAATGAGCCGCGTTGAAGTGAGTATTTAAGCGATCCGCGTAACACCGCGACCGAGATGGCATAAAATCGATGGGTGGACGTCCATAGGTTCGCGGCGCCGTTAGGCTCCATCTTCCTTGTCATGCTGCTCGCTGACGACGCCACACCAGCGCCGGTGCCGGGAGCTTTCCAAGCTGTACACGAGTGGCACCTGGCGCAGAAAAACTTTGACCTTGCCATTGCTCCCTCTGACTTCGTGTATGTGGCCACCGACGAAGGGTTGCTGCGATTCGATGGCCAACGTGCCGTGCGGCTGTTTCCACAAACCGATGAAGGCACCCGGATCGTTGGCCAGATCGATGCCCTGGCCGTGGCCAGCGATCGAGGCAACGATGTGATCTGGGCAGCCCTGCGGGGGGGTGACATCGTGGCGATCCGCGATCGTCGTGCGCGCGTCGCCGTATCCGCCACGGCCACAGAGCACAAGCTGATCACATGTCTGCTCGTTGATGCGGCAGGGGACTTGTGGATCGGCACTTTGGGCGGGCTTTGGCGTCTGCATGACGGACAACTCGAGCGCTTGCCGGTTCAAGAGCCGGTTACGGCGTTGGTGGCGCAGGGCTCTCACGTTTGGGTCGGCACGCGCACCGGCTTGCTGCGCGCCGATCGAGGCAAGCTCGAACCGGTGGCCGCGAGCAGCATCACGAACGTGGTCAAACTCAGCGTCGGCTCAGTGCCAGGAACTTTGTGGATCTTCGATGCACGAAGGGGGCTCATGAAGGTGCACCATGCACCAGGCGACGCACACGCCGAAGTCGTAACGCCCCGGTCGTCGCAGGGCGAGCCACCCCTATCGCTCGCGCCGGCCTCAGATGGCGGTGTGTGGGTTTCCTACCGCGATCGGTGCGAACGGATCGCCGAGCTGGGTGGGGCTGTCGTTGAAACAGCCCCGTGCGAAGATTCCACCGCGATGGCGGACGAATCTGGGCGGGGTTTCTGGGCCGCCGATCCTTGGGGGGACGTCAGCCGCCTGGTGCGTCCTCAGGTGCGTGGACTTCCGGTCAACGAGGGGGGCCGATCCTCGCTTGCGTTTGCGGTTCTGACAGATCCCCAAGGCACCCTATGGGCAACCACGATTCCAGGCATTTTGCGCGTTGACGCCGCGGGTCCGACGCTGCTTGCCTCAGGGCAAACGTCGCCCATTTGGTGCCCCCGTTCACTGGCTGCGCGCAGAGCCGGAGGCATCTGGGTTGCCACCTGCGAGCACGGCCTCTGGTTGCAGGACAAAGGCACTGCGAATCAGGTGCCATTGCCGGCGCCCCCGGTGGGATCCAAGAGGCTGGCTGGCGTCTTCGAGGCGAGCAACGGTGGCCTCTGGGCCAGCGCACTCGACGGCGCGCTTTACCACAAACGCGACGGCGCCTTTGCCACCATAGACCTCGGACCAAGCCGGTGCGACTTCAGTACGGGCCTTGATCTTTTCGAATGTAGCAGCGCCGTGGTCTCCTTTGCCGAAACCCCCGATGGGGCGATGTGGTTCGGCACGCGCTCCGCGGGCCTTTATCGCTACGATGAGCGTGGTGCGGTTGCGATGGGCCCCGAAGATGGGCTGGCCGGCCTCCGCATCATCGCTCTTCACGCCGATCAAGAGGGGCGATTGTGGGTTGGAGGTGCCGGGTCTGGATTGCACGTTTTGAGCGGCGGACGTTTTTTCAAAGTCAGCTCCACGCACGCGCCTGTCAGCGTCTTCGGCATCGTCGATGATCCGGCGGGCTGGCTTTGGGTGAGTCACGACAAAGGGGTCTCGCGCGTGCGGCTGCACCAGATGGTTGAGCATGCGACAAGCGGCAAGCACGAGCCAGCTTGGATTTCCTATGGTCAAGATCCTGGTCTTGCGTCTGTGCGTCTTACGCAGGAACACGCACCATCCATCGCTCGCCTGCCCAATGGCGGCGTGGCTGTGCCAACCATCCGCGGCCTCAAGCTCATCGCCCCGCCCGCGCAGATGCCGATCGTGCGCCCGGGTCTCCCCCGCGTCGAGAGCGTCAGCGTCGATGGGCTTCGCGACAATGCCGAGGAGGCAATCGAACTTGGTTTTACTCGTACGCACGCAAAGGCCGTGGCCATCGCCTTCGCGGTGCCATTCGCCGGCATGGCCGATAACCTGCGCGTGCGCTACCGATTGAATGGAAGCGGCGCCGATTGGCGGGAGGACGACGGATCTTTTGTTGGTGTGTTTCACTCAGTGCCCGCCGGCCGCCACACGTTTCAACTTCAGGCGTTTGTGAGTGGGCACGAGCAGGATGCCATTACAATCAGCAAACCCCTGCGGCTCGTTGGCTTCTTTCAGCGACCCGCGGCCTGGTTGGTCATGGCCTTGCCGCTGGTGCCACTTGCATTGCTGTTTCTGTGGCTGCGCGAACGGCTGCTGAAGGGGCGCATTGAAGCGGTGGCCAACGAGCGCGCCAGCATTGCGCGCGACGTACACGATACGATCGCGCAGTACTTCGCAACTTTGTCTCTACAACTTGAACGGCTCCGCGACGACGCCACGGACGGCGACGGCAAAACAACGCTGTCGCGCATCGACGAGACAGGTGAGCTCGTAGAGCGCTGCCGCATGGAAGTGCGACACGTGATCCGTGGGCTACGGAGGGCGGAGCTGCCCTCGCAAACCTCTCTGCTGGCGGATCTGCAAGACCTTGTCACGCAGTTGCAGGTGCTCAACTTGGTGGAGATCGATCTGCAGGTCAAGGGCAACCAGGACCAGCAACGCGAACTGTCTGCGGATGAGAAGCAGCAGCTCGGACGTCTTGTGCAGGAATCCATCACCAACGCCATCGCACACGGCAAGGCTGATAACATCACGGTGATCGTAACTTGGGGAGACAACTTGCTAAGCGTTTCCGTAGAAGACGATGGCGTTGGTTTTGAGCCCGACCGCAAAAGCCCAGACTCATTGCTTCACTTCGGCCTACAAGGCATGCGAGAGCGGGCTGCCAAGCTCGGGGCCGATCTCACCATCAACAGCCAACCGGGCCAGGGCACCTCGGTGACGGTGGCTCTGCGCCGAGGCAAACGGATAACCCTATGACGATCCCCCAGCCACCCGTCCGCATCTTGGTGGTCGACGATCACTACGTAACTCGCTTCGGCATCCGGCAGCTGCTCGCGAAGCATGCCGACATGGAGGTTGTGGGCGAGGCCGGCGATGGCGCTTCTGCGCTGTCGCTCTACAAGACCCTCAAGCCCGACCTTGTCCTGATGGACATCCGGATGGACGGGATCGATGGAGTGACCGCAACAAGAATGCTAACGGCCGCCGATCCAGACGTCCGCATCCTCATCTTGTCCAGCTTCGATGGCGAAAGCGTGGTGAAGCAGGCATGCCAGGCCGGTGCGGCAGGCTTCGTCCTCAAGGAATCAGGGGGCGAGGAGATCTTGACCGCAATTCGTTCGGTAGCCAACGGACAGGCGCACATGCCGTTAAGGTTGTGGAAACACCTCAACGCAGGCACAGAGCAGACCGACCTCAGCAGCCGGGAGGTGCAAGTGTTGAAGATGATCGCCGCCGGCCACAAGACCCGCGACATTGCCTCCAGCCTCGATCTTTCCCAAAGCACGGTGAAGATGTACGTGAGTCGCATCTTCACGAAGCTGGGAGTTGAAAGCCGAGCCCAGGCCATCCGGGAAGCGGAGCGCCGGGGACTTATCTGATCGCTCCGAAGCTCGTCTTGATGCTGTTTGCCCTCCGCCTCTGTCGTGGCAGCGAACGGCTATGGCAATCAATGTCTCGCGAAGACCAAAGCAAGGGGTGCAGCAGCCAGCTGTGGCGTGCACCCCAAGCCTAAGCACCTATACAGGGCAAGGGATCGAGCAGGTGGCGTCGCACTGCACGCGCCCACCACAGCCACAGGGTAGGTCGTAGTCGGCTGGCCTCGCATCGCCGCCACCGCAGGTGCCATTGCATTGAAATGTATTTCCGCAGCCGCAGGATTCGCCGAAGTTGGCGGGAATGGGATCGCCGCCGCCGCAGGTGCCGTTACATTGGAATGTATTTCCGCAGCCGCAGGATTCGCCAAAGTTGGCTGGCCTGGGATCGCCGCCACCGCAGACGCCGTTGCATTGGAATGTGTTTCCGCAGCCGCAAGATTCGCCAAAGTTCTTAGGCTTTTTCCCATCGCATTTATCGGCCTTGGGCTTCTTGGGCTTCTCGCTCTTTTGGGCGAACGATTGCAGCTCCGTGTCGGCCGTTGCCGTTAGTTCGTCTGGAGCGAGTTCCGCATCCTCCATCGAGCCGCAGCCGGCGGCCATCGCGAAGGAACAGAAAACTAGGGTGAGTAGGGTGCGCGTGTTCATTTTTTAGGTTCTCCTAACGCCACTTAGTCATTTCGCCTTGGCCACGTCAACCTACAATGTCGCTCATACCGCTACATTGATGTGAATTTGTGCGAAAACCGTCGAATGTATGATAAAAATTGCATTCGGGATTACAAAACAGCCGTCAAAAGTATGTCACTCAGCCGCAAGCGCGCTGCGCCATAGCATTGAAAGCATCCGACCATCGAACGGAGCATCGTGTCATTGGTATGGTCTCCGTGCCCAAGGGGCGCACGAAACACGTGATCCGCTCTGAAGCGGGCCGTCTTTTCGCTGCGCTATGCTGCCGCCATGGCGTCACGGGATCAGGTGGGGAACAACGGGGGCAACGACCAAATTCTTCGGCGCAATCCTGCGCCTTCGCGCCGGAAGCGCCGCTGGCCTTGGGTGCTCGGGGGCCTTCTGCTCGTGCTCATTGCTGGCGCCGCCATCGCGGCGTGGCGAGCCGAAGCCTGGATCAATGCGGCGGTGGCTCGTGAATTGCCGGGCATCTCGAAAACTCTTGGCCGGCCAGTGCGTGTGGGTGCCATCGACGTTAGCCTGCTTACGGGGGCTGCGGTCGAGGTGCGCGACCTTGAAATCGGACCCGATCCGGCGGCTCCTGCGGGCACGCTGCCCCCAGCTCTAAAACTGCCGCGCGCCCGCGTGGGTGTCGGTCTCTGGTCAACATTGTTGTCGGGTGGCAAGCGAATCAACGTTCGCGAAATCATCGTTGAAGGCTTGGCCGTGCATGCCACCAAGCACGCCGACGGCAAGCTCGACTGGCAACACATGGCTGAACGATGGCAAGCGGCGAATCCATCGGAAGAATCGCCCCCCGATGAGCGTGTGCGCCACGCACGGCTTGAAAAGTTGCGCGTTCACATCTCACGGCTTGGCTTTTCAGACCTTGTGCAGCCGGCGCAGCGGGCGGAAATCAACGACATCTTGCTCGCAGGTGATGGCATTGGGCTTGATCGTGCGTTCGTGTTGACGATGGGCGCGTCGCTTTTAGGTGCCACCAAAAACTTCGACCTTCGCGCGGCCTTTGGCCCGTCGCCTGACCGTGGTGCCGATATTGTGGCGCCGCCTTTAACGAAGTTGAACCTTCGCCTCGCGCGCACGGAGCTCGCACCGCTGGCGCCCTTCATGGCCGCCCAAGTTGCCACGGCGGGCACACCCGACTTTGAGCGAGGTGCGATAGAGTTAACGCTCGAGGCCACGCCGGGCGCTGCCCTGGAGGGCGGCAGCGGCCCCTCACACGCGAAGGTGAATCTCCTGGTCGCTGGGGCGCAGCTGATAGGCGGCGAGGCATTCGATGCACGCCTGGTATTAGATGCAAGAGCAGACGCGAACGCGGGAGACATTGAGATAACGGCGTTCACAGCGTCGTTGGCCGAGATGATGATCGAAGCACGCGGCAGCCTGCATGCCCTTCGCAGCGCGCCCCGGTTCGATGGCTTCATGCTCACCTCGAAAGGATTGGATTTCGACCGGCTGCAGCGGCTCACGCCATCACGGACACCGAGCCTGAAGATGGGGGGCCCGTTTTCAATTTCAGCCGAGGCCGGTGGCGACGGGGGCGCCCAACAGTTCGAGGCTCAACTGGATCTCACCAGCGCTTCCATCGCGGTGGGCGAAAGCTTTGCGAAGCCGGCTGGCATAGCGTTGGTGATCGAGGCCAAGGGAAGCGCCGAGGGCGACACGGTAAAACTGGATCCATTCAGCCTGACGATCGCAGATTGGCGCGCCTTCGTTCGAGGCACGATTTCACAGCTTTCGCAGAAGGAGCCCAAGCTAGATCTAAAGATTGAAACCGATGCGCCTGGCGTTGCCGGGCTGGCGCGGCTGCTCCCACCTGTTGCGAAAAGCCTGCCTGCAGACCGGCCAGTGTCCGGACGCATCGCCATTGATGGCACCATCGTGGGAACCGCCTCCGATGTCACGGCCAACATCAAGGCCGCGTTCAGCGATATGGCGATCTCAGCGCCCGATACGCGAATCAATGGACAGGGAAGCATGCTCCTCGACGCGCGCAAAAAGGCGCAAGACCTCGATGCAACACTCGCGATCGATCTTGGCGGATTGGAAGCCGTTTATCAGGATGTCATTCGCAAATCGGCGGGATCTGCGCTGACAGCCAATGCCTCGGCGACACGGCGGGGGGGTAAGACAACCGCCAAGGGCGACGTAAAACTGCCGGGGCTACGTGCCTCGGGCGAAGCGACAATCACAGGAGACGGCGAAGCTCAACCGCAAAGCTTTGTAGCCAGCTTCAACATCTCAGAGCTTTCTGTGGGGCCACTTGTGGCGTTCATGCCATCTGCCTTTGAGGGACAACCCATGCCTGACGCGCGGTTGACCGCGCAAGCCATCGCCCGCGGCCTGATAGAGAGGCCAGAGAGCCTGCACGTTGAAGTGAAGAAGCTGGAGCTCACGTCAGGTAAGAGCGATCTGTCTGCCACGGCGGCCTTCGATGATCTATCCCGGCCGCGGGTGCAAGTTGACATTCGGTCGAGTTACTTAGACATCGACGAGTTGCTACCGACGAAACGTACGGGAGGCGGCAAGGACCCCGGCGGAACAAAGCAGCCATCGCCAAAGCCCGATCCCGACTCGATGCTGGTGAAGGCGTCCGGCCAGGTGAAGCTGGCCATTGAGCGTGGACGCGTTTCCCAAATTGACTTTCAGGGTTTGCGCGCGGACCTTGGCTTGCGTGGGGGCCGATTGATCGCACGCACGCTTGAAGTCGGTGCGTTCGGCGGCCGCTTCTCTGGCTCGGGCAGTGAGCTTCCCTTGGCCGAAGAGGATGGCGCGGTCACCTTGAAGGGTAAAGTGAGTGGGCTTGACATTGATGCCGTGATCGCACGATTCGGCGATGGCCGCGATCTGCTGCGAGGAAAACTCTCGGCAGACATCGATCTCACCAGCCGTGGCACGCAAGCTGTGGATGTGCAACAAACGCTGACAGGCGTGGTGGGAGGAAAGTTGGATGATGCTGAATTCGTGCCCGCGGATCTGCTGGCTTCAATCATGGGGCCGATAGGGAAAGCCGTATCGGTGCCGGGCTTTGCAGCCTTGTTGGGCGGCGCCAACAAGCAGATTGAAAAGCTAAACGGCCGCCAACTTCGAGATGTCGAAGGAGAAGCCCGCATTGCCAAAGGTGCGATGGAGTTTAGCAAGCCGCTCACGGCCAACACGCCAAGCGGTCCGCTTTCGCTTTCGGGGCGAATTCTGCTGGAAGGCCGGACCGACCTAACGGGCCAACTCAACATGTCTGCCGCCACCGCCACAGCTGTGACCGGAGGCAAAGTGAAGATGACTGAATCCGTGCCCGTTGAGATAGCGGTGACAGGACCACTGCGCAGGCCCTCGATAAGGCCCACGAACCTCGACACCGTGGCCAAGGCGTTTGCCACCGCATACCTCACAAGCGAAGCGGGACGCGCTTTGCAAAGCCAGGTGACCAAGGGCGCCGAAGCGTTGCTAAAGAAAACGGGCTTGGGTTCACAACTGCCAGGCGGCGTGGCGGGCGTGGCCGAAGATCCGGGGGCGGCGGCGCAAAAGGCGCAGGACGAGGCGCGTGGCAAGGCCGATGCGGCCCTACGTGAACAGCAAACACGTGCCCAAACCGAGGCGGATGCCGCGCAAAAGCGCGCAGAAGAAGAGGCCCGGGCGCGCGCCGAGCAAGCCAAACAAAATGCAAAAGGCAAGCTGCGCGGCATTTTGGGGCGGTGAAGGAAGCAGTCAAGGCCGTCCCGACGCAAGCCCCTCAGGGCGCCAGCTGCGATTGCGCCACCGCCGTTAGGGGCGCGGGTGCAGCCGTTGCTTCTACTTTCGAAGATTTTCCTTTAACGCGCCTCGTGGGGTCAAGTACCAAGGGGCAATATGAAGCCTCGCTTATGTACTGGTGTTGCGCTTTGCCTGTTCGGCCTCGCTTGGTCGAACGCGTGCACACAGAGGGCCGGGGCGCAGGAGGCCACTGCCCCAGTGGCTGGCTCGCCTCCCGACGAAAAGCTCACTTGCCTGGTCGAGGTGAACGGTGACGATCCTGACTTCAACGCCGAGCGAATCGCCAAACCGCTAAGCCAGGAACTGAACGCGCATGTGAAGCCTGTGCTTGCAGACGATGGAACCGATGCGGCCGGAGTGATCACGATCAGTTGGCGCCCCTCGCGCGGCGAGCTCGCGGTCGCTTTTCATAGCGTTGGGAGCTGCGACAATTCGTGGTCGCGCGGGGCACGAACGGCCAAACACGCCTGTTGCCAACCATCGTTCCCGACACGCCACCACTTAGCTTTACGAACTCCCACGACCTGGCATCACTGCTGCAGGCCTCGCAAGTGGAGATTGCCGTCAAAGCCGCCCCTTGGTCCCGCCAACCGCCACGGGCGGGCTGCCCCTTGGCGCGGTTGGTAAAGGAGGCGAAGCGCCAGCTGCAAGGTCTGCCTCGAAACTTGGCCAGTAAGTTTGCTGGCTGTTGTCCGTGCTCCATTCTAAATGCAGATGGTCCGTGTGCGGGTTCGGTCCGGTGTAAGGCGTCAAGCGCGACCAGGTTCCACTGTAGATCATTCTGTTCCAGATGATGGCGCCAAGCCGCATCTCGCTTGCGTTTTTCTTAACACAGTCGAAGATGAAGTCGCCCTTTACTCGATCTGTTTCAACCGAAGCGCTGAGATAAAGATCGATCGCACACCCATAGGCATGCATCGAGACGCTCGTGCTCGCAGCGATGTTTCGGGGCGCGTAGATGTCGATCTTCTTCACCATCGGAACGTGCATCTGGATCAGGCGCTTGAGCGCTAGCGGGGCAGGTTGATCGCGCTTCCATTTTTCCTCTATCTGCAAGTCGGAAATCCCCAACCCCTTGCTCTGCAGTGCGCGCATGGTTGCGCCGCCCGGGTCTACGCGTCCATCACCCCGCAGGCCCAAAACGTCGCGCTGAAACGATTGAATTTCCGCATGCAACCGTGAGAACGAGCCGTCGCTGTTGATAGGCAACCGGTCTCTTTTGCGTTCCTGCAATTTGTCGTTCAGTAGGGTCGTTACCAACACCACGTCTTCCATGTGGTTGTCGCCCCCTGCGCCCACGGACCCCCGAATGCCTAGCTTTGGACCTGCGCTTGCCGCCTGCGTTTCGGCGCCCACGGCAAGTTGAAACGAATCCCACACCATGGCGCCCTTCTTGGCCTCCACCATCACATGGCCGCGACGGCTCGCCTCTAGGACGTACCAGAAGTTGAGACCATCGTTGCCCTGCGGAGTGATCTTAGCCACCCCACTTGCGTTGGGCGCGACGGTTAGCCCCGCGGCACCGTAAACGCCTATGGTCAGGGATTGCCCAACGGCCACGTTTTGAATGCTTTTGGAAATTCGTGCGCCGCGGTTATTCATGAAATGGGCCATGGAAATCCTCCTTTTAGGCGAGGACAACTTGCCAGCGGGATGCGGCAGGATCAAGAGCCGTTCATGAGAACAAGAGCCGCGATCTGCAAAGCGAAAGAAGACACAAAAGCCGCTTCCCATATCATCCGACTTACGTGTTAAGCGCCGCCAATCGTTCTGATCTGCGCCCACGGAGCCATCTGGCAACCCGCTTGGTAATCCGCGCCAATCCGCGCCAGGAACAAATAACAAAAAGGCACTGTGACTTTCCCAATCTTTGGGTCTGCGTCGTTCTAGGGTCCAGCTGAACCATGTCTGATCCTAGCCACAGCACCGCGTCTTCTTCGGCCTCGCTACAAGAGGTTTTCGGCGGCTACCGGCTCGTTCGGCAGCTGGGGCAAGGCGGGATGGGCGAGGTTTGGGTGGGCGAGCACCAAAGGCTGGAGCGGCAAGGCGCCGTAAAACTGCTGCTGCCTAGCCTGAGCTCTGATGAAGCCGTCCTGGAAAGATTCTTCATTGAGGCGAGGGCCACCTCACGCATCCGCCACCCCGGAATCGTTGAGATCGTTGACTGTGGCGTCTCCCAGGCGGGGCGCGCCTATATCGTTATGGAGTTGTTGCTCGGGAGCAACCTTCGGCAGTTTTTGGGCGAAGGACGTCAGTCAGATCTAAAGCTCATCGCTTCCATTGGGCAGCAAGTGGCCAGCGCTGTAGGCGCCGCGCACGCCCAAAAGATTGTTCATCGCGACCTGAAACCAGACAACATTTTCCTGATTGAAGACGGGGGCGCCAACTCAGGCTCACCGTTGCCGCGTGTAAAGGTCTTAGATTTCGGCATTGCAAAGCTAGTTGATCGAGAAGCTGATGCGCGCCTTACAGGCACAGGCACGTTGGTGGGAACGCCCGCGTACATGTCACCTGAGCAATGTCGAGGGCGCGGCACGATCGATCACCGCACAGACATATATTCACTGGGCTGCATCCTGTTTGAAATGGTGGCGGGGCGCCCCCCCTTCATGCACGAAGGCATCGGCGAGCTCATTGCCGCACGATTGACTGAAGACGCACCCGCGCTGCGCAGCCTTTTGCCAAGCGTGCCAGAGGCCCTTGATCGCTTGGTGAATGGCATGCTCGCGCGCAACCCGGATGAGCGCACCCAGAGCATGGCCCAGGTGGAATCCTCCTTGGAAGTGATTGCCGCGCAAAGCCCGCAATTCATTTCGTCACCCGCTTTGATTGTGGCGGGCGGAACGGCCATCCTCACGCCAGCGGCCCCGGGCTTGCTGGGCGCCACTCGCGCCCTCGATACGGGGCCCTCGCAGGCTGCGAAAGTCACCACCTTTACTCAAGCGGCGTCGCAGATCACGGTGTCTGCTGGCACCGGTGTAGGAAAGAAGAGCGGCATTGTGGCTATTGCCGCGGCGGCGATGATCGGCCTGCTCTTGTTTTGGTTGAGCCGCCCCGAAGAGGCTTCACCACGCGCATCGACGTCCCCCACCAAGCCCGCGCCCAAACAAGCGCAGGCGCAAGCCCCTTTGCCACCTGCGGTGGTGGAACCTGTAACAGTTGAGACGGTGCAAGCCGCCTCAGAGGCCCCTGCCCCCGAGGCGCCAGTTGTTGTGGAGCCCCAAGCTCCCAAACGAAGGCTTCGCAAGCACGAAGCACCGGCACAAGCGGCAGCGGCTAGCGCGCGCGACTTGGATGCCTTGCAGGAAATTAACATCGGCAAAGACGCCAAGACGCGCTCAGTGCCAGCTCGAAGAGCCAGCGCCAAGAAAGCCGCAGCCGCAAATTTGGACGCGTTGGCCGAATAAACGACATGCACCCCACCCTCACAGCATCAGCACAACCATGACTTCAAACTCCGTTGCGTTCCGCCGCATTTCTGGGCTCGTCGTCTTGCTCTTGTTCAGTATCAGCCTGCCGCTAACCGCTCATGGCGCTCCGGAGGAGACGAAGCTGCAAGCGCAGATCGACAAAGCAAAAGCGGCCTTCGGTTTGGGGCATTTCAAAGAAGCGGCCGATGCCTATGAAGCCGCCTTCGCACTCAAGCCGACCCCGGCGTTGCTTTACAATGCAGCGCAGGCCCATCGCATGGCCGGCAACAAAGCTCGCGCGCTTGATCTTTATCAAAGTTATCTGCGGCTTTACCCAGAAGGGCGCAACGGTGCCGAGTCTGAACAGCACGTTGCGAATTTAACGAAGGCCCTTGAGGATGAAAGACGGGTCGCAACCGCTCCACCCAATGGCATGGCCGCTGAAGCCGACGCCGAATCTGAGCCTAAGTCTGCAAAAGCGCCAGTGCCTTTGCCGAGCCCGCGTGCCGCGGAAACAAGCCAGGCGGGCTCCCCCAACATGATGGTGGAGCAGGCGGATGCGGCGGAGCCAAACAAGCCGCTAACCTTCAAGCCGTGGTTCTGGGTTGGCGTGGGAGGGGGCGTGGTAGCGGTCACTGTGCTCGTGTTGGCGTTAACAATGGGCGGCGCTTCCGGCGCTGGGGAACCAGGGAATCGCATTGCGGGGAATTAATATGAAGACGCTTATGAAAATTGCTGTTGCTGTGGTGCTTGCAGGAAGCCTTTGGGCTTGTTCAAGCGAAAAGGCCTGCGAGGACAACACGCTTTTGCTCATGGTTGATCTGACCCGTGCGCCAGCGCTTGTCGATCGGCTCACGATTAATGTGTTGGCAGAAGGTTTTGCGCCAACATCCAGTTCGGTCCCGGTTGCTGCGATGGCTTCCGCTCACACCTTCGCCATTGATTTTCCTTCCGGCTATCCGGTGGGAAAGCGGATCACTGTTGATGTTTTGGCTCACACGCCCACAGGCGCGTTGGCAGCCGGCAGCGCCAGTGTGATTGCCCCGCAGGGTTGCGGCACACTCACAGTGGTGGTGGGAGATCCCGGCGCAAACACATCTGTCGATGGTGGCGGATTGATGGATGACGCTGGAATAAACCCAACTTCCGACGGGGGCCCGCTGGCTTCCGAATGTGCGGCTGGCGCGCTTGTTTGTCGCGATCGCATCGTTGCAGCCTGTGGAGCGGATGGATTGTGGATCGAGACAGAAGAGTGCGCTGGGATCTGCGAAGCGGGCGTCTGCAAGGGCAGCTGCACCCCCGGCGCACGACAATGTGCAACTGGTGGCGTGCAAACCTGCACCGAAGCTGCGCAATGGTCCTCGATCACGGCCTGCGCCGGAGAATGTGTTGAAGGTGTTTGCACCCAATGTGCGGCAAACGAGAAGCGCTGCAACGGCGAGGTTCTAGAAACCTGCGAAGCCAGTGGCAACTGGGCCAACCCTTTACAGTGCGACCATGTGTGCCTCGAAAAGGCCTGCGCGGGTGTATGCAAGCCGGGTGTGGCCAATCAGTGTGACGGCAAAGTGCTTCAAGCCTGCTCCCCCAACGGCACTTGGACCGCACTTGAAACTTGTGACTTCCTTTGCACCAACCAGGGATGCAGCGGCGAATGCGCGCCGGGCACCGTTCGTTGCAACGCGGACGCCATTGAAGAGTGCGACGGCACAGGCGTGTGGAAGCTGAAAACCACCTGCGAGTTTGCCTGCAGTCAGAACGTATGCACCCCGAAGCCGCCCGGCCTGCCCGGCGTGGCACCAAAGGTGACCAGCATCGCGCCCGCCGATGGCGCGAAGGTACGTGAGAACGAGACCATCACGATTCAATTTAGCGAGGAGATGAACCCAGCCAGCGTCGAGGCGGCTTTCAAGCCCGCCACGGCAGGCGCCGCTGCGCCGAAGTTTCGTTGGAGCCCTGACAAAACGGTTCTCACGGTCGACCCAACATTCACCTATCCCGCCGGCAGCGATCCCTCATCGCCGCGAAGCTCGTACGTCTTCTCATTGACCATCGAGGCCAAAGACGCCAATGGCGAAGCGCTCGATTCGCCCGTGGGGCGGTCGTACCCGCTGACTTACCGTCGCATCACAGCCGTGATTCCGTTTACAAACAAGGATGCCACTGAAAACCTCTTGAGCGGTCATGTTCACGAAACCTATGGCGGACGATTCACCTTTGCGCAGGCTGGCTTTGACAGCAAGCTTGGCCGGTTTGACATCTTCGCTACGTTCCTAATCGATGTTCTTCCAGCGAACATCGTCAAGATTGAAGCGGCCCACATTGCCAGCCAGATTGAAACACTTTCAGGCTTAGCCACGGGACTTGGCAACCTGCGGCTTGGCGACCTCATCTATCCTATCCCGATGGCAGCCAGCGCCTTCGGTGCCAGCTTCACCAGGATTGGTGAGTTGGTATCAGCTGCTAGCATTTGGAAGCAGGACGCAAAATTTCAGTACACCGTCACCGGCGCGTTAACCGCTGATTACCTCGACCGTGGAGCGCGCGGCAACAGGTCGCAGTACAGGTTCTTCTTCGATGGCAAACCGCCATCCGGTACGTATCCGTATATACGCTTGCTACGGCCGCGGACGAATCTGAAAGTGGTTTACCTGCTCGACTAAACATGGCCGCCAGGGCGCGGCTTGCGTTGCATGCGGCTAGAGCGAAGAATAAGGCCCATGCTGACGAATGAAACAATTGGCGCCGACTTACGAGGCAAGTGCCTCACGTGTTTGGGCACGGGTGAAGTGGGCAGCATTCACGGCGCTGTGGGCTGCTCGGATTGTGACGGCACGGGGCGCCCCCCGCGGCGCCACCTTTTAACCGAACGTCGCATTCGCGAAATCGAAACGCGTTTTCGCGCCGATCAAACACAAACCGGCATTGATGTCACATGGATGGCATTTGAGCTGCGTCGAGCCCGCGAAACCTTGATGAAGATTTTGACCATGACCGGTGAACCCAAGCTTGACGATTCAACGGTTTCGCAGGTGTGGCACCTCGCGAACGCCGTGCTGGGGGTATACGAACCGGAGACACTGCGCGCCCCCGACGACAAGTAGGTGGCGCTGTCTTGCCAGCCCGTGCGAAGGTCCGCGAACTGTAACGTAGTTGTTTGCTGCGAGCGGGCATGGCTTCCCAGTATCTAAATTCCGGGAAACACGGCATCGTCAACACACACGCATGGACCCTGGTGAGAAGATTAAGGCAATCAAGGTGTCACAAGTCGCGGGCCCAACGCAGCCCTTCGATGTTCGCATCTCTGTTGTCACTCTGCTGAAACTGTCGGCGTTTGTGCTTGTCGCTTGGGCCGCGGCCAAATTGTGGTCGGGCTTCCTCTTGTTTCTGATCGCTTTGTTGCTTGCCGTCACCTTGCATCCGGTTGTGATGTGGATGGAGCGAAAACGAATCCCCCGCGCGCTGGCGGTCTGCATCCTTGCTTTAGGCGCCGCCGCATTGGTGGTGACGGTGGCCATGTTCCTCATGCCGCCACTGACAACGCAACTGACAAATCTGGTTCAAAACTATCCCAATTTTCGCCTAAAGCTTCTCAAGCAGATTCCCATCCAGCATGCCTTTGTGCAACGTACCGTCGCCAAGATGCTTGAATTGCCAACGGGGCCGGAGGTTTCGGAGATCCTGAGCCAATCGCTGGTGTGGGGGCAAGCGGCCCTTACGAATATCGTAGCGGGTGCGATCGTTCTCATTTTGACCATGTACTTGCTTCTTGATGGAAAGAGCATGTACGCCTGGCTGCTGGCTTTCGTGCCAAGAAGCCATCGCGAGAAGATGGCCACCACGGTTGATGAAGTTTCAGATGTGGTGCACGCCTATGTGAGTGGCCAGATGTTTGCTGTGGCCCTGTTTACGGTTTTCAGCCTGGTGGTGCTCAGCGTCGCCGGTGTTCCCGCTGCCGTTCCTTTGGCGATCATCGCTGGCCTTTGCGATGTGATTCCTGTGCTGGGAATCATTTTGGCCACCGCGCCTGCCATGTTAATGGCCCTGACCATTTCGCCCATGGCGTCAGTGTGGGTTTTTGTTGCTTACTTCAGCTACCACTTATTCGAAACGTATTTCCTCCTGCCGCGCATCTATGGCAGCAAGCTGCGGCTCTCAACACTGTCGGTGCTCTTGGCCCTTATGGCGGGCGTTACGTTGCAGGGGATCATTGGCGCATTGTTGGTCTTGCCGCTTGTGGCGGTTTATCCCATCATCGAGCGGCATTGGCTTGCAGGTTACCTGCAACCTCGTGTCCTCACCGATCACTCCGCTTTGGCGGATGCCGCCGAAACTGACAGTGATGCTGCTATCGACGCGGTCCTGTTGGGAGAGAAGCACGCGTCCGAGGAATCGGCAGCAACGACAACGGCACGGTTTCAACGTGCGGCCAAGGGCGGCGACGCGGAGGTGTGACTTGCCTACTGAACCTTCCTTTTGATCGACGTTAAATACCAGCGCCCTGCTGGGTCGACGGATTCTCCGCTGATGTCGAAGGGGCCTAAGCTGGGACGATACGTTATCGTCAAGCCACGCCTGTTGATCTCTTCCATAACAATCACTGTCGCTTGATTGGCGTTGTTGCGCGTGATGCGCTTGCCGTGGGTGGCCCAGGTGTAAACGTCGTTACCGTTCTTCGTGTTGAACGTTACGGTGCCGTTGGCTTCGATCACAAACGTGTATTGGGCGCCTTCGTCAAATGCGGAAAGGCTGGAGCCAGCGACATTTTTGGCCTCGCCTGTGTATGTGCCCATCACTTCAGCAAACGCCACGGTCGGATCGATTCTGGTTGTTGGCTGCACCTCAGCCCCTCCCACATCCCCCTGTGCCGCGTCAGTTGTTTCGAACGAGATGCCATCGGGTGAGGCTGCGGCATCGGTGGCGCCCGCTTCCTGCACGTTGGCATCGCCACCGGACTGCACTCCCGTTTCTGCGCCACAGGCAATCCCCGACAGCGCAACCGTGTACACACAAACCATTCGCAACAGCTCAGCGTTGAAAGTCTTCATGTTGGCTGACTCAGGGTATCTCGAAACGCAGCGAATTGCGCTTTAGGTTTGGTGAAACCAAAGAGTCGCAGAGCCTGCGACAAGGCATGAAAGGTAAGCATTGTTTGCAGACAATTTGCATCTTAGGAGGCGTTCGGTCGTTAGACGATCTAAGGCGGAAGCGCGGTTCTGCCGAGGTGAACTGGTCCGGAGCCCTCATGAAAAACAAACACCTTGCCCATCGCTTAGCGCTTTTCGTGTTGCTTGGATTTGCCGCTGGTCAGATCACCAGCTGCGGCAGCGACGCCGGTTCGGAAGTGACCGGTAAAGATGCGTCGGCCGACGCTCCCTTTGAGCTCAACAGCGACGCCTCGGTGCCGGGCACCGGCAACAACGGCGCGGGCGGGGACGGCCAGGGCGGTGCCGGTGCTGACGGTGGGCTGGTAGACGACGACGGGGGATTTTTGGATGATGGCGGACAGGGCACTGCAGGCACCAACGGCACTGCAGGCACCAACGGTACCGCAGGCACCAACGGCACTGCAGGCACCAACGGTACCGCAGGCACCAACGGTACCGCAGGCACCAACGGTACCGCAGGTGCAGGAGGCAACTTCGTTTGTACACCGGGCAGCAGCCAATGCACCGACTGCGTTGACAACGACAATGATGGCCGCACGGACGCCGCCGATCCCGAATGCACCGGTCCCCTCGACAACGACGAAGCCAGCTTTGCCACCGGCATTCCCGGCGACAACCAAGACGACCTCAATTCTTGCCGCCAAGACTGCTTCTTCGACGGCAATTCGGGCGCAGGTGGCGGCGACTGCCAAAATCTCTTGCGCTGCGACCCACTGCGTACAACGGGCGCTTGCACCTACAGCGCCACCGCAAGCTGCTTCACGGAAGCAGATCAGCAAGGCGCCGATTGCGTCAATATTTGCAAGAAACTGACGCCCAACGGCTGCGATTGCTTTGGCTGCTGCCAAGTTCCCGGTGCATCACACGGTGTGCGGTTGTCGGCTACCTGCACGGCAGCCGACGTCTACGATCCCGCCAAGTGCGAGCCTTGCACCCAGGCCACATCGTGCATAAACACGTGTGGCACCTGCGAACTTTGCTTCGGCAAGACCAGCTTGCCGGCTTCATGCTTCCCCAGCGGCACCGGCGGCAGTTCCGGCACGGGCGGCACCTCCGGCACAGGCGGAACCTCCGGCACAGGCGGCACTTCGGGCACGGGCGGAACCTCCGGCACAGGCGGCACTTCGGGCACGGGGGGCACGGGCGGCACCTCCGGCACGGGCGGAAGCACCACGCTTCCCCCACCTTCATGCCCAACCGGGGTCACGGCGTGTGGCCCAGGCGGCGTATCACCCGAGCAATGCCCGCTAAACAGCTACTGCATCACGGGTTGCTGCATCCAATTCATCAACTAATCGTATCCTGTGCCGGGACAGGTCGCGGCGGCTCAGATCGTCTCTGCGCGTTACAATGAGCCGCCCCACCTGCACGCCCAGCTAGCGGCAACGGCGTGCATGCACTACGATCTGAGCGTTTTGCGAGATTTAGAAACTGCGGCGCGCAGCAAAGTGGGCCCCAACGAGCCCTGCTGGTGCGGAAGTGGCCGCAAGTACAAAAAATGCCACCGTGACGTGGACGCCGACGCCGGGCGCACCGCCGCCAGCAGCCGGCGCGCCGGACCGCTCACGCCTGGTTTTGTGGGCCCCCTTCGGAACGTGCCCGAGCACATTGTGCGTCCTGATTACGCCGCCACCGGCCGTCCTGGCACAGGAACCTTTTCCGACATCAAGGATGCCAGCCGCATTGAACGCATGCGCAAGGCCTGCAAGCTGGCCGCGCATGTGCTGCAGAAGACTTCGCAATGGATCCGCCCCGGCGTCACCACAGACGAGCTGGACGCCATTTGTCACGAAGAATGCATTCGCGCGGGCGCTTACCCCAGCCCACTCAACTACCGCGGGTTTCCCAAATCGCTGTGTACATCGGTCAATGAAGTGATTTGCCACGGCATTCCCGACAGCCGCCGCCTTGAAGAAGGTGACATCGTTGATTTGGACGTCACCGTGTACATCGATGGCATGCACGGCGACACCAACGCCACGTACTTCGTGGGCGAAGTCGACCCCGCGTCGCGACGGCTTGTGGAGGTAACCCGCCAGGCTTGTGATCTGGGCATTGCCGCGGTGAAGCCGGGCGGCATGATTCGAGACATCGGCCGCGCCATTGAGGCGCATGCCAAGGCCCATAACTTTTCCGTGGTGCGAACGTATTGTGGCCACGGCATCGGCGAACTGTTTCACAGTCGCCTGCAGATCCCTCATTACTTCGACCCCAAGGCCACCACCACCTTTGTGCCCGGCTTGACCTTCACCATCGAACCCATGATCAACGAAGGCACATGGCGCGACCGCCTGTGGCCCGATGGCTGGACTGTGGTCACCGGCGACGGCCGTCGGTCTGCGCAGTTTGAACACACCGTGTTGGTCACGGAAACGGGCGTAGAAATCTTAACCCTTCCAGATTAAGGTGGGCCGCGTGTCGGCAACGCATTCAGAGCCCTGGGATTGCCGGTTACACGAGGCGCAGGAGCAAGTTCGCCCCGCCGAACAACGAATGCTTTGGGTGGCGCTGCTCACCCTGGCCACGATGGTTGCAGAGCTGGTGGCAGGCTATTGGAGTGGTTCCTTGGCTTTGGTGGCCGACGGCTGGCATATGGCCTCACATGCGGGCGCCCTGGGCCTGTCCGCCGCCGCCTACAGATTGGCGCGCGCCCAGGCACACAAGCGCACCTTTGTGTTTGGCACCGGAAAAGTCTATGCGCTTGCTGGCTACACAAACGCGGTGGCCTTGGCTTTCGTGGCGATATGGATGGTGGGTGAAGCCATTGAACGCCTTCGCCACCCGCAAGCCATCGCATTTCAAGAAGCCCTGATCGCCGCCACGTTGGGTTTGGTCGTAAACCTCATAAGCGTCAAGCTGCTCACCCATCGCCACGATCACCCCCACAGTCATGATCACCACAGTCATGATCACCACAGCCATGATCACCACGGCCATGATCACAATCTGCGCGCCGCTTACTTGCACGTGTTGGCCGATGCGCTCACAAGCCTGCTGGCGATCGCCAGCTTGGCCGCGGGCTGGATCTGGGGGCTTACGTTTTTGGATCCCATTACCGCGCTCGTGGCCAGTGCGGTGATCTTGCGATGGGCGGTGTCGTTGTGCCGCTCTGCCGCCGCGCAGTTGTTGGACGCTTCTCCTCCAGAAGCAACCGCGCGAAGCATCCGTGAATCGCTGGCTGCCATCGACGATGTGGACATCACCGATTTTCATCTTTGGCAATTGGGTCCACACAGCCTCGCGTGCGTGATATCGATCGCCACGGCCACACCCCGCGACATCTGCGTTTATCGCGACAAAGTGCATGCGTCCGTAGCGCTTTCACACTTGACCATCGAAGTGCATCACAGACGATAGCGTTACCAAAGCCGAACAGCCATCGTTACGCCCCGCAGGCTCCCTTACCAAAGCCGTAACATTATGGCTTTTTCTCAGGCTCCCCGCTATCGCACGTCGACTTGACGACCACCTCGGTGTACCCAAGGCTATAGGTGTATGGACCAAGAAGACAAAGAAGCGAGCGAGAAACCAGCCATGGAAAACTTTCAAAGTTTGCGCGCAGTGATGAAGCAAATCGAAACCCTGAACGAGATGGTGGTCAAACGATTGGAGGCGCTCGCGGCCACACGCCACAAAACCAAGCCCCGCGATGGGATGGTCTTGGAAGCGGTGGCCACTGAACGGAAAGTGCAATGCGAGGCCATTGCCGAATATCTTCGGACAGGCCCAAAAGATATTTTGGACACGTATTTCCAGTATGTGCCCGACGTCCCGCTCGACAAAAACCTTCTGACCGGTCTGCAAGGTGAAGACGCTGATTCCATCTTGGAGGGGTTGTCGCGTTTTGACGACGTAATGTGCGACGTGTACGAACAACTCGGTCGGCGCGCCGAGGTGCCCGCCCTACGCAATGTATTGGAGAGTTTCAAGACCCAGCTTGGCGAGCAGCAGCGGCGAGCCGCGGGGGCCAGTAACGACGCCTACGATCTTTGAGCCACCGGCGCCCCGGCCACATGTCAGGCTAGCCCTGTGGCAAGCCCAGCCTTAAAAGAAATCGACAAACTCGCGTACGAAGCCAACTTCATTGCGTCTTTGCCGGCCGATCCGAGCGAAGTCAACGTAAGCCGTCCGGTCTTCGGCGCGTGTTATTCGCGCGTACAACCCACCCCGGTCGCGGATCCGCAAATCCTGGCTTTGGTGCCTGAGGTCGCCGATTTGCTGGGTCTAAGCCACAATCAAACACCCGAGCTGGCGGCCGTTTTGGCAGGCAATCGATTGGCCAGCGGGATGGTTCCCTACGCCGCTTGCTACGGGGGTCATCAGTTTGGGCAGTGGGCTGATCAGCTGGGCGACGGGCGCGCGATCACGCTTGGCGAGGTTCGCAACGCTCAAGGCGAAGTTTATGAGATGCAACTGAAAGGCGCGGGACCCACGCCGTATTCCCGGCGTGCTGATGGGCGCGCGGTGCTGCGGTCGTCGTTGCGTGAACTCGTGTGCAGCGAAGCCATGTTTCATTTGGGCGTGCCCACCACCCGCGCTTTGTCGTTGGTCAGCACGGGAGATGCGATTGAGCGCGATCTGCTGTACGACGGCAACCGCGCGTTTGAACCCGGCGCCATCGTATGCCGTGTGGCGCCTTCGTTTTTGCGCTTTGGCAACTACGAGCTGCCCGCGGTTCGGCAAGACCTAGACACCTTGCGTGCGTTACTGAACTACACGCTCAACAAACACTATCCGCAATTCGTGGCCGGCGATGAGCTCGATCTACCGGGGTTTTTGCACGAAGTTGGTCAGCGCACCGCGATTTTGATGGTGCACTGGACACGGGTGGGGTTTGTGCACGGGGTGATGAACACCGACAATATGTCAATTCTTGGTTTAACGATCGACTACGGCCCCTACGGATGGGTCGAGCCTTTCGGTCCAGGATGGACGCCCAACATTACCGACGCCTCAGGCCGGCGCTATCGATTTGGCAACCAACCCCAGGTGGCGTTGTGGAACTTGCTGCAGCTGGCACGGTCGCTGGCCACGTTGGTTGATGATGTGGCGCCGCTTGAACAAGCGCTGCAAGAGTACAAAGTCACCCTCGAAACCCAGCATCGGCAAATGATGCTCAGCAAATTGGGGCTTTCGGTTCAGCACATCAAGGAAGAGCAAGACGATCAATTGATCGCGGCCCTGCTGGCGGCTTTGGCCTTGGTGGAAACCGATATGACTTTGTTCTACCGCTCGCTTGCCCACATGCCTGTGGGCGAAGAAACCACCGCCGACGCCCGATTCTCGCCGATAAAAGATGCTTACTACGCACTTAACGACATCACGGCCTCGCAGCGGCAGGCCATCGATGATTGGTTGCAAAGCTACGCGGCACGCGTCCGCGAGGAAGGCATCAGCGACGCCGACCGCGCTGTGCGTATGAACGCTGTGAATCCTCTCTACGTGCCGCGCAACTATCTCGTGCAAGAGGTGATTGAGAAGACCGCCCCCGGCAACACCGATGCGCTCGCGCAACTGCTGGAGGTACTGAGGCGCCCTTACACGCAACAACCCGGGCGTGAGGCTTACGCCCGCAAGCGGCCTGAATGGGCCCGCAACCGCCCCGGCTGTTCGATGCTTTCGTGCAGCAGCTAAGAGCGGCGGGCGCGCAACCAAGCGTCTGTTTCATCTTCACGCCGGCGCTCGTCTTGTCGCAGCACTTCGCTTTGCGCCGCTTCACGATGCCGTGTCACCAGCTTCAAATCTTGTTTGGCCTGCAGATGATGGGTTTGCGCTTCTGACATCCGTTGCACCACAGGCTCAAGCGCCTCACGACGATGGGCAAAGGCCGCGTTTTGCGCGAGCGTCAACTCTTCGCGCAGGCGCGCCTCAAAGCGGGCGTCCGCCTGGAATTGCGACGCCTTACGGGTGGTTGGCTCTGCTTGCTTGAACCGGCTCAACCTTTGGTGCAACACCTCCACCTGCCGGTCCAGCGTCTGTTGAACCGCCTCCAAACGCGCCAAGCTGGAAACGGCCTGCGCCAAGGACTGTTCGGCCTCGGCCAGGGCGTGTTCCCGAAGTTCAAGCAACGGCTGTAGCCGGTAATCGCCACCCACGCCACGCAGGATATCACGCATGTTGAAGGGAACTTCCGATCCCGCCGGGGCGATGCGCGGCCCTTGCGCTGTGACACTGAACTTGTGCACCGCCCCGGCAAAAGCGGAGAGTCATTGGTTCGCCTATACTATACACACGTTCAGTAGCCGTCAAATTTTGCGGGAATTTTTTGCACCACAGGCCCGTCGCCGGCACGGTCAATCGCCCACCTTGTGAGGTTTTGGGCTAGGCTCTGCACACATGAGCACGCCCACCCCTCCCGCTTTGCGGCGGTATCGGATTGAGCGCTACCTCACCGAAGGCGGCATGGGGGCCATTTACGTGGGCAAACGCCTGGGCGCTGGCGGCTTCGAGCGGCCCGTGGTTTTAAAACAACTGCTGCCCGAATTCACCACTCGGCCGGAATTTCGCGATCTGTTTTTCCGCGAAGCGCGCATCTCGGCGTCGCTTGATCACGTGAACATCGTGCGCACCTATGACCTCGTCCGCTCCGACGACACGCTTTTCATTGTCATGGAGTACGTGCGGGGCACCGATCTGCGCACCATCAGTTGGCGCAGCCGCGTGCGGCGGCAACCGTTGTCCGCCGCCGCGATCTTGTTTGTGGGGCAAGAGGCGCTCACGGCGCTCGCGTACATGCACGGCAAAACCGATGAGCAGGGCAAAAACCTGGGCATCATCCATCGCGATTTGTCGCCATCGAACATCCTTTGCTCGGCGCAAGGAGAGGTAAAG
>JBBSJE010000033.1:0-38279 GCA_038257535.1 Polyangia bacterium | reverse complement strand
CGGTGGCCGATCGAGCCCCGTGCGCGCCAATGACCAGCGATTGCTCGATGTCGGCGGTTTTGGACGGGCCCGAAAGGAACATGCCAAACCCAGGCCCCAGCGGTCCCAGGCGCGCGTAGGCTTGGTGCATGTTGTCGAGCAAGTCGGGGGCGTGGAGCAACACCACCAAGTGTTGGCAAATGAACAAGCTGGCGCGCAGCGGAATGTGCGCGTCGGTGATCCACACCGCAGCGTTTTCGGCCACGCCGAATTCTGCCAGCACCACCGTAACATCCACGTCTTCGAGCGCGTGGGGATCGGCAACCTGAGCCATGTCCACGTTGTTTTGCGACACGCCTGAAATCAGCGACAGCACTTTGCGCGCGCTGGCCATCACAGGCAATCGCGCCATCTGCGCAAAGGCTTCCGCCTGCGTGGCCACGGGCACCGCTTGCCCGCCCACAGTGGCAAGCACACGGCCGAATTGGCCCACTTTATCCGGGTAAGTGATCCAGGGCCCTTCCAGCGACGGCAACGCGGGCACGGGCAATTCCCGCTGCCGCAAGTTGCGTAGGATTTTTTCTCGGGCGCTCATGCCACTTGATCCGTTGTAGGGGCGTTTTGGGCGGCCGTTTTTTCCGCCGGCCTGTGTTTGCGAATGGCGTATAGCTCGCGGAACGACTGCACCGGCGCGGCGGGCAGCTCGCGTTGTTTGCCCCAGGCGTTTAGGCGATTGTAAATCAGCCCGCGTGGCAGCCGGCGCAACACCGCCCGCATCACTTTGCCACCCCAGGCGAAAAGCCAGGCCCGCTGCATGACGAACGAGAGCACCCACATGGAGATCCGCTTGGCCAACGGCACCAACTTGCGCACCGCCAATTCGCGACGCCAGGTGAGCAATTGGTGATGCAAATCAATTTTCACCGGACACACATCGGTGCAAGATCCACAAAGGCTGCACGCAAACGGCAAGCTGCTGTGCTTCTTGGCGTCCATGGCGGGCGACAAAATCGAACCAATGGGTCCGGGCACGGTGCTGCCGTAGCTATGACCGCCGCTGCGTCGGTAAACCGGGCAGGTGTTCATGCACGCGCCGCAACGAATGCAATTGAGCGAGCGGCGAAAATCATCGCTGGCGCGAATTTGGCTGCGTCCATTGTCAACCAACACAATGTGCATTTCGCCGCCCGGGCGCGCGCCATGGAAATGCGATGTGTATGTGGTGATGGGTTGTCCCGTGGCCGATCGAGCCAGTAGGCGCACAAATACGCCGAGGTCCTCGGTGCGGGGAATGATTTTTTCGATGCCCATGCACGCAATGTGAACTGGCGGCAATGCCACGCCCAAATCGGCATTGCCTTCATTGGTGCAAACAACCACACCGCCCGTTTCGGCAATGGCAAAGTTTACGCCCGTAATGCCGGCCTGTGCGTCCATAAATTTTTGGCGCAAATGTCCACGCGCTGCTTCGGTAAGGTATTGCGGATCGTCGGCGCCTGCGTCAGTGCCCAGGTGCTTGTGAAAGGTATCGCCCACATCCTGCTTTTTTAGGTGAATCGCAGGCAGCACGATGTGGCTGGGTGGCTCTTGCCGAAGCTGCACGATGCGCTCACCTAGATCGGTGTCCACCACTTCAATGCCGTGGCTTTCTAAAAATGGATTGAGGTGGCACTCCTCAGTGAGCATCGATTTGCTCTTCACCACTTTCTTCACGCTGTGGCGTTGCAGAATTTCAAGCACAATGCGGTTGTGTTCGTTGGCGTCGGCGGCCCAATGCACCACCACGCCCATACGCTGCGCATTGGCCTCGAACTGCTCGAGGTAGCGCGGAAGATCGGCAACCACATTGGCTTTGATTTGCGAAGCCCGTTCGCGCAGCGTTTCCCATTCGGGCAATGACGCTGCGGCGCGATCGCGTTTTTCGCGAATAAACCACAAGGCTTTGTCGTGCCATTGTGCGCGCGGTTGATTGTCCACAAACGCCTGCGCGGCGCTTGGATGATCGTGGGCGGCCGGTGGAGGGCTCATGGCAACGTCCTCAGCGCAGATGGTTTTGTGGTGCTGGCCAGCGGAACCTGTCGCCCTGCCAAGATTTGCGCCACATGCATCACCGCCACGGGTTTGCCTTGTCGCCGTAGCAGTCCCTCAAGGTGCATCAAGCAGGACATGTCGCCCGCGGTCAGCACCTGGGTGCCGTTGCGCTCATGGTCGGCCAACCGGTCGCGGCCCATCATGCACGACACCGCTTCTTCCGCCACGGCGAAGGTACCGCCGAAGCCACAGCATTCATCGGGGCGTTCAAGCGAAACAAACGAGATGCCTTCAAGCGCGCTCAAAAGCTGCTGTGCCTTGTTGGGCGTGGATTTGTCCATCAGCTCACTGGGGGAGCCCAGGTGCAGTTCGCGCAACCCGTGGCAGCTTTGGTGCATGCCCACTTTGTGAGGAAAACGGCCGGGAATGGAGGGCACCTTGAGCACGTCCACGAGGAACTCGCATAGCTCGAAGGTGCGGGCCTTCAAGCTGGCAAAGCTGGGGTTGTCGGGAAAGTAGTCATCGTAGTGATGGCGCACCATCGACACGCAGCTGCCCGATGGGCACACCACGTAGTCGTAGGGGGCGAAGATGCGCAAGAAGGCCTCAGCCAGGGGGCGGGCGGCTTCGGTGCACCCGGTGTTGGCCATAGGCTGCCCGCAGCAGGTTTGCGCCGCAGGGAATTCAGCGGCTACGCCCAGCCGCTCAAGCACCTCAAGCGTGGCCAGCCCCACGTCGGGGTAGAGCTGGTCTACATAGCAGGGGACAAATAGGCCAACCTTAAGACCGGTGGGTGGAGTGGGCGTAGGGGGAGACACGAGCGCGCCAAGTCTAGCAGGGTTGTTGCAGGTGACCGCTGCAACAGATCTGAAGGACGCGGCGCGTGATTTGGGTCCGGTGTTTCCCCCACCCGGCGCGTTAGGGCCACGAGGCCGTGGCCGCCGCCTAGCGAGCCATGCTTTCCTCGGGGCTTAGTCCTCGGTGCGGCTAAGAATCACCAGTTTTTGCCAGATCTTCCGGGATAGGCCTGACGTGAGGTTTTCGACCTGATCCACCGCACGTTGCACTTCTGCATCGCTAAACTTTTCTGCCCACATGGCTGCCACCTTGCCCAGCAACGAAAGCATCTCGGTGCAGTAATCGAGGTAACGGCCCAGCTCGAAGGCGCTCATCACACGTTTGGGCGACGACCTTGTGTCGGGGCCCGGCACCAAGATACGTTCTGGGTCTTTGGTCAGTTGGTGCATGTCGATCACGTGCGCCAACGATCGCAAGGTGTGCAAGGCTCGCAGGACCTGATTCCGCTTCCATCGCGCTTCAAGCGTCCACAGAGAAAGCACACCGGCGCCAATGAAGACCATGCTGCCCAAAGCCGGTTCCAAAAATTGGATGAAGCGCTCTGTGTCGTCCACGCGCAAGCGCATCCGGCCGTGCGTGACCACGTAGTACCCAATGGCCACGATGCCAGCCAGCAACCCAAAGTTCACCAGACGTAAGGGCCATGTTGGGCGAGACAGCCGTTCAATGCGCTCGGCGGCCTGTTCACTTTCCGATTCAATTTGGCTCGCCACACGGGCCAAACCCGAACCCGGAAACCGCTGTTCGATCCGCTGTGTAATCTGCTGCGCAGTTTGCGTGATTAAAGGCGGCTGCAACATGGCCACCCATACAACGCCACCTGCGGGTGGTTTGCAACCGCGCTTCGCTGCCGCAATGGTTTTGCGGCATAAGGGCGGCTTGGGGTGGCCTGCAGCCAGCTTTTAGCTGAAGCCTAACTTGTTGCGTGCGCTGTGAAAGGACCGGGGAAGCGGCCAACCGCTTCGAGTGATTGGCGGCGCAGGGTTTGGCGCCGGGCAAGTCCCGCAAGGATGCGAATGAACAGAACGCCGGCAACGATGAACAGGACGGAAGATAGTGCCATGTCGTGATTGAACAAACGATCCTCGACTTTCTCCATCGCCAGGGCGCCAAGCCATGCTGCCCACCAGACATTCAACAACGTGGGTGTGGAGCGTGTGAACGTCCACGGCACCTGTGCGTTGGGTTCCGAGCCGTTCCACATCTCCGCCATCGCTTGATACGGGCGCACAAGGTTCATAAAGGGCACGAAGTACCACCAGACAGTGGATGCGGGGCTGAACTGAATGCCCTCTGCCAGCAGCCGAGCGTTCCGGTTCGCCCGCGGCAGCGTCATTGCCGTTAGCACCATGCTGGCCAACATTCCCAAGAATATGGCCACTGCCGTGATCGAAAGCGCCATCGCCGCATCGCTGAACCCAGCTTCGGTTTCCACGTCCAGTGCGGTGGCGTCCAAAATGCCGGTGTGAATTCCAATGAAGTACGCGGCATGCGCGGCAACCGCGAACCAGATCGCTGTGGTGGTGGCGCGCACACGTCCGTCGATGGGCTCGAATGCAACGGATTCATTCTCATCCCCTTGCGCTTGCGTCAGGGGAGCCGCGAACGGATTTTGAGAGAGCTGGTCAGACATGGTCATAGTTCCTAGGTGCCACCACCTTTGACGGCGCGCAAGTCGCTGGTGATGCGGTTGAAGAGCGTTTATGGGCCACCATATCACTAACGCGACGCAGAGGGAGAAGCGGCCGGGCAAAGAGGATTTCAGCGCATTTCCCCGCAAACTGCCTATCCTGTAGGGCATGAAGCGCAATGCCCCCTTGGTGGGGGGGCCAACAACCAAAGTTCCATGGCCCCCGCGGGCCGACATGGCCGTGGGATGGGTGGGGGCGGCATTGCTGTTCCCCTTCGAGGTCTTAAGCCTGCAGCCGCGCAGCGTGGGGCTTATCGCCACTGTGTTTGCGTTGTTCGCTGCCTTGGGATCGCTTGTGGGTTTGGCGGTGGCGGCGGCGAACACGGCTGGTGCGCGTGTGGGGTCGACGTGGCTCCGCGCGTGCGTGCGCGCAAGCCCCAGTTTGCTCGTGACTATTGTCGTGGGCTTGCGTTTGTTTGATGGCGCCAAGGCCAGCACCTTGCCGGCAGCGGCCTGTGCGCCGCTGTGGTTTCCCTTGTTGTGTTGGCTTGGCTTGGCGGCCGCGGTGGGACTTGCCCAAGCTTACGTCACAACGCCCCGTCGCCGGCTAGCGGTGGCGCTTGCGTTGCTAGGGATGGGCGTGGCGTTCGAATGGATCAACCGCAATGTGCAGCGAAGCGGATACTTCGACGTGCATACGATGCTGCTGGTCTCCACCTGTGTGGCGATGGGGCTCGCGGTGCGGGAGTTCGATGCGGCTTTCGCGCGCCCTTGGTCTCCCCCCCCGAGCCGCCTCACGTTGTGGGCCCCAGCGGCGCTTGTGCTGATTCTGTTGGGCTTTGTCGCCACTTTGGTGCTGGGGCTGCAGGCTCATGCCAGCCGATGGCAGGTGGCCACGCAAGGTTTACATACCCGCTTGTTGGTGCGGGCTGTTCACGCCGGTTTCGACTTTGATCGTGACGGTCACCCGAATGTGCTGGGAGGCGATGATTGCGATAGCTTCGACGCCCTCATTCACCCCGGCGCACCGGAAAAGCCTCACAACGGCGTTGATGAGAATTGCGATGGACGTGACGACGACGTAGCCGCCGCTGCGCTGGCGCAGCAACGCTTGTCGCAGAAAACCATGGCAGCCGCGTGGCGAAATTCGCCAGAGGTTCAGCAACAGCTAGCGGCCACGGCAACGATGAACCTGATCTTGATCTCGATTGATGCTTTGCGGGCCGACGTGGTGGATGCTTCAGAAGCCAGCCAGAAACTTTACCCCAATCTTTCACAAATGCTGCGAGAGGGATTGCACTTTACGCGCGCGTTTGCGCCGTCCGCAGGCACAGATCTTTCTATGTCCGGCGTGCTGACAGGCCAAATTGATCCCTACGCCACCACGAAGCCCACATTGGCTGAAGCGCTCAAGCGTTCCGGCCGCCGCGCCTATGCGGTGATTCCCACAGAGGTGACGCGATATGTGGGCAAGCCTTTGCTCGCTCGAGGGTTGGATGAGTACAAAGAGCTTGTGGGTGATTTGTACGAACGCGACGTGGGCAGCCACTCCACGTCAGGCCGTACTACGGAGCTGGGCCTCGGGCTTTTGAACACGCACCAAGACAAGTACAAGGAAAAACCGTTTTTTCTTTGGCTACACTACTTCGACGTGCACGAGCACGACGAGCTGCGCGCCACCGACAAGCGGGTAAGGGCCGCCTTGCAAACGGGGGCGCCGCTAAGCCGCCCAGAGAAGTATCGGCAGCTTGTAACTTTAGTAGACGAACAAATTGGTGTGTTGCTGAACGAAGTAACCCAAAGGAACCTGGCCCACAACACGGTCATCGTTGTGGTGAGCGATCACGGAGAGGGCCTGGGTGAAGATCGTCGCTTGCCACAAAACCATGGCCGCTTCGTTTACAACGCCTTGGTCCATGTGCCTTTGGCCATCCGTATTCCCGGAATCGCGACGAAGACCATTGATCACCCCATTTCGCTTCTAGATCTTTATCCCACGTTGAACGAATTGCTCACGGGCCAATCGGCTTCGGTTGATGGCAGCAGCTTTTTGGCCCACGTCCTGCCGGGCGCGCCTGCGGATCTCAAAGCCAAAACGCATCCCTTGCCGCTGAACGAATCGGATCAATTTGGCGTGATTGCGTGGCCTTACAAATTGCTGGTGCGGCGGCGCGAAAATCTGGCCGAGCTTTACAATTTGCAAACCGATTTCGCCGAAGCCCGCAATTTGGCGTTGCAGGAGCCCGAGCGGGCGAAGGCCATGCTAGCCACTTACAGCGCACTGCCGAGCGTTGACGTCAATCGCACCGCGCGGGGGCGGCTAGCCCGCAACCGTACGGCGCTTCGAGGCGCGCAGCCCCAGCAGCCAAAGCCCGAGCAGCGTTGACGCCGCCGCCAAACTTGCAATGGTCGCAAAAACCGACCTCGACATCAACTGCCGTCCATCTGAAGACGGATCGCGACCCTTAGGCGGGGCTTCTTCGTAGTTGTGCCACCTGGGTATGCCGGTTTCCATCGGCGTTGCCGCGGCCGAACAAAACGCGCGAATTATGCAGCAGGGACTGACCGCCAACACCGGCGGTGGAACGCATGCGCTCCAAAAACCGAGCTAAGCGTTGAATGTACCAACGATCGATGGCCGCCACCTTGTCGATGCGTTCAGGATTATTGGGCGCCCCTTTCCTCGACAGGATCCCTGATCATGAGGGCAAGCAAGTTTGCCTATAAGCAGATACGCCTACCCGTTATAGGAAGTTTCCGCGCGTTTCATGGCGTCGTACAGTTAGCAAATTTGCTTATAGGCAAACTTGCATACTTCCCTCCAGCCTGTTAGAAAGCCATGTGTTCAGTTCCCACATTCCTGTTACCGAACTTGATTTTTGGAACCGGAGCCACGAACTTGGCAAGCTGGGCCACGCCGTGGATAAGCTGGAGCAGGGCCACCCTCACTGGATCGCCCTCATTGGTTCGCGCAAAATCGGCAAGACCAGCTTACTGCGGGAGCTTGAACGTCGGCGGCTGGGGCGCAAGACCATCTTCGCCGTTGCCGATACATTTGAGGTCGCGCCCGACGTCACTTCTATTTTTAAGCTCGTCGCGCTCCGGATTCTTGACAGAGTCATCTCTTCGGACCTCGGCACATCCCTTGAAAGCCTCTCTGCATCGCCTGATGAACTGCGTCGCGCTTTGCAGCGCTCTGATCGCATTGCCGCGTTGCCCACAGGGGCACGAACGGCGGTTTACGCTTTAGCTGACGGCGTGGGCGAGACGCCGGCGCTGCGCGCATGCATCGATTTGCCGGAACAACTCGCGCAAGCGTGGGACCAATACGTTCTGGTGGCCATAGATGAGTTTCAAGAACTCACCTCAAGGCCCGCGAGCAAAGGCGGCGACGTCATTCCCGTACTGCGTGCCCTGTGGCAGCGCCATCGGCGCGTGGGTTATGTCATCTCGGGATCGGAGCGGACGATGCTTCTAGACCTAGTGACGTCGAAGCGCTCGCCATTTTTCGGCCACTTCGACGTCATGAATCTTGGGCCCTTCGCGCGCGAAGAGGCCATCGGCTTTTTGTGTGCGCCTCACCATGCCCCCCCGCTGTCGCGGGATTTTGCCGAAAAGGTCTTTGAAGTGTTGGGGGGACACCCATTTTACCTTCAACTCTTCGGTCAATCATGGAGCCGCGAAGGAAAGCATGCGGCCGGGGACCTGCTTAAGGAAGTGCTTGGGGAACTCGTCTTTTCCAACACGGGGCGTCTGTCATTGCACTTTCAAAACGAACACGGACGGCTGGTTGGTCGCTCAGCCACGCTTGCCGCTGTTCTTGATGCCTTGGCAACCGGGCCACAACGGCTCTTCGAGTTGGCGGCCGCGATCCGTGCATCGAGCCCTGCAACGAAGACCTACCTCCAACGCTTGGGAGACGCTGTGACCAAGCAAGGCGACACCTACGCTTTAACCGATCCCGTGTTTGCTTCATGGCTAAGGTGGCGGGGCCCTGGTGGCGCTGCCGTACCCATGAAGATCATCGGCGACGAGGCTGAGGCCAAGGTTGCAACTGATTTGGCCCGATTGGGCTTCGATCTCATTTACCAATCACGTGCGTCCCGAGGCGCATTTGATCTGCTTGCGATTCGCGCCGGGGTTCAGCTAGGGGTTCAGGTCAAACGGACCACCTTACCCATGAGCTTGCCCCTAGCGGATTGGAAGAGAATGGAGGCTGAAGCCGCGCGTCTTGGTTGGCGTTGGATTGTGGCCGTGGCGACAACGGACGAACAGGTGCACTTTCTCGATCCTTCCAAAAGACGCGGAGGACGCATTCACGAAGCGGCTGCCATTCCCAACCTGCTTATTTGGCTTGATCGAACGATCACGAAGAAGGCCTGAGCGAAGATCGCCGTTTGCCACAAAACCATGGCAGCCCCGCTAGCCAAAACCCGAGTAGCGCCAACGCCACCGCCAGGCTTGCCGCCGCGCACGCTGTGGCCGCCACAGACACCACCGCTGACCACGTGGGCATCAAAGGTGGGGCATCGCTCAACCTCAACTGCGTTTGCGCCGCACCCGAAAGCACGGCGCTGCCAGCAAGACAACACAAAGGCGCGACCAACGCCGCGGCCACCACGCGATGGGGTGGGTAAGCTCGCAATGCCCATACGCTTTGCGCGCACAACATCAACAACCCCGGTAGCATCGCCCAAAAGGTGGAGAGGCCTAGCGGCGGATAAACGATGGGATTGGATAAAGTCACAGGCCCCCGAATCGCCAGCAAGCACGCTGCCGCGAGCAGGCCCCACCAAGGCCACATCGCAAGCGTTCCGCGCGCGAGCCAAAACGTTGCGATCAAACCGGTCAGCCAAATCAAACCGGCCACAAGCCACCGCAGGCCCTTGGGCTTGGGCAGCGTCCTATCGAGATCTGGGTGAGCAAGCGCAAAGTCCCAAGGTCGTCCCAACGACGCTGCAGCCGGCGCCACCGCCAACGAATCGGCCAACGCGCGGTGAACGTCGACTAGATGCATCGGCGCAAACACTTGCATGGCTGGCACTCCGCCCCCCAACACGCACAGCCGTACATGCCGAATGTGAGGCTCAGCGTCGGCGTGGCCACCTTGCGCGCGGTGCCCGTGATCCGAAAGCACAAACCAGCGGGTGCCTTCGTCCGCAGGGCGCGCGGCCAACAACGACGCGAGAAGCCCATCGGCTTGCTGGGCCGCGGTTTGGTAAGCCTCCGAACGGCCGCCGCTGGCGTGTCCCGCTTCGTCCACCGCAAGCGCATGAACAAACACCAAGGGTGTCGCTGTGGCCGCAGCCTCGCGGGCGGATGCGGCAAACCCGTGTTGGCGCCACAACACGTGCTCGGGCGTTGTGCTCTTGGCGGGAACCGGCGCGGTGAGGGTCGCAAAGCCAAACGACCCAACGATCTCACTGTGCGCGTCTGCCAGGGCCCAGGAACCGGGCACCCGGGCGGGCAACGCGTGGGTTGGGGACTGCGGCAAGGCTGCAATCCGGTACATGATCCCCGACTGCACCTGGGTAAGCCCCGTCCACAACACGTGTTGCACAGGCAAAGACACGGTGGGAAAGCCCGTGTCGGCCACCAAGTCGGCGCCCTGGGCGCAGGCTGCATTCAAAGCAGGAAGCCGCTGGGCGGTCTGCAGGTCAAGGCCATCGATGAGCAGCACCCGCACATACGGCACGGAACTTAAGCCCACCGATGGCCCCGGGGGTTGGGAAAGCGTGGGGGCGGTGCCCGGGGGCGCGTCCAGAAAGAAGCCGCGAATCGTGGACCGGCGAAACTGCTGCACGGCTGTGGCCACAATCAGCAAACCCACAATAAGAACAAAGGCTTGCCGCTGCGATGGCCGTAATTTCCCGGGTGCCTTGGGGGCCGCATAGTTGACGCGCTCTGCCATGACTTTGCGATCGCCTCAGTTATCCACAGGCCAGCCCTTGACCCCCGTCCGCTTCCGTGGCATTTCCTTCGCCCCGCCCAGGTTTGGGTCGAATCCGTTCGGCTTTCATTTTTGTGGGCGCAGGAGAGTCTTAACATGGCCAAAGGCAATCGCGTAATCGTCCAACTCGAGTCCTCTGCGGGCACGGGGCATCGCTACACCACAACGAAGAACAAGCGGACCAAGCCGGATCGCATGGAGATCAAGAAATATGATCCCAAGGTGCGCAAGCATGTGCCGTACAAGGAGACGAAGTAATGCCCGCACGGATTCGCAAGGGTGACACGGTTGTTGTCATCGCTGGAAAAGACAAAGGCAAAAGCGGCGAAGTGCTGCGTTTCGAGGGCGAAGACCGCGTGGTTGTTGCTCGCGTGAACATGCAGAAGCGCCACCAGAAGCCCACCCAGCAAAGCCAGACCGGCGGCATCGTTGAGCAGGAAGGCACCATTCACATCTCGAATGTGATGCTGGCCGACCCCAAAGAGCCCGGCAAAGGCAGCCGCGTTGGCTTCCGCAAGGACGGCGACAAGCTCGTTCGCGTGGCCAAGCGCAGCGGCACCGACGTCGCGTCGGCCTAAGCCAGCTTGTTGCTAATGTTCATGAACCCCGGGCCTTAGGGCTACGGGGTTTTTGTCGTTGACGATCATTGCGCTGAAGACCTGTTAGAGTTATCAGCTGAAGCCGCCAGCTTTGGGGCGTCTCAACGAGGTTGCGATGGATCTAGGCAAGCGAATCGCCATTCTGATGTTTTTGCAGGCTTGCACCGCTGAGGGAACGCAGGCGCTGGACGCTGCAGCTGATGGACCTCCGCCCGACACGTTTGCTCGATCTCCTGCGTGCGATCCGGGGGCCTTGGCGACGTGTCCTCCAAAAACCTATGCCACGTGGCCTATGCCCAACCCCGCCTCTTTGCCCTTGCCCAACGCGGCTGCGATGCAGGTGAATGGCGAAACAGCGATTGACCAAGTTTACAGGCCTTACCTGGCAGCGAGGGTTCACACCCAAATCAACATGGGATGAGGGCAACACATATTGCGACGCTCTGGAACTTATGGGTTCGAGCGACTGGCGATTGCCAAGTCGCCTTGAACTTGTATCGCTGGTTGATCACACACGTGCCCCGAGTTTAGAAATCAAGCCTTTCCCGAAACACCTACTGACTATTTTTGGACATCGTCCGTTGTTCCCTTCACGCCGGACCATGCGATTGTCCGGCCTCGCCGCCTTCGCCCTCCTGGCCCGCCTCCCCTCCAACGCCCGCTTGCGCGCCACCTTGTTCCCCCCCTTTGCCGGCAACATCGTCTTCGTCTTGTGTGGGCTGCACGCAAGCGGCAACCAGCAACCCAAGGAAGCAGAACTGAAAGCTTGCCAAGCGAGCTGGTTTGGACATGGCTCAACCTTACTTGAGACTTAAGGCCGTGCCTGTCCCGCTTTCGGTGGACAGGTGGCGGGTTGTTGCAATCCTGGGTTGGTCGATTTCTTGCGGTTTTGCGGGGTTGGTGCCCAAATCAACCCACGCAACATAGCGCCAGGAGATCTCACCATGAGCCAGGAACCCACCGAAACAGCTTCCACCACCGTTCGACCTGCGGGCGGGACGGTCAATGAGGCCGTGCGCGCCTCTATGTTGGCTGTGCAAGCCTCACATCGCGCCGCGCGCCGGCGGGTTTTACGCGACCGCGTGACCACCTCGGTGGCTGCCGTTTTGACCATCACAGCGGTTTGGGGCCTTAGCCGGCAGTTTGGAAGCCAGGATGACGTTAAGCTCGCCTCGACGGCCGCCGCCGAATCCGCTGGTGACCAGCAAGCCCGAACCGATCAGCTAATGCCTCAACAAAAAATGCAGGCGCCCGAAAGCCAGCAGCTTGCCGCATCCGCAGAGGTGCCCGAAGGCCAGCCGCTTGCCGCATCCCCGGCGGCGCCCGCGGCTGCTGAGGACCTCATAAAAGCTCTCGTGATCCCCGCGCCTGCAGCCCCCACGGGCGCTTTGGATCCTGCCGTTGCCGCCGCTTGCGACAAAGCCGCGAAGCGAAATCATTGGCTGAAGATTTCCACCGTGTGCGCCACCGCGTATGAACAAGCCCCCAACGCGGAACGCGCGTTGTCAGTGGCCCAGGCCTATCACCGTCGAGGCCGCATCCCCGAAGCGGGGCAATGGGCCGAACGCGTGCTGGCTTTGGAGCCAAGCCATCCTGAAGCGTTTATCATTCTAGCTCACGCCGCTGAGCAAGCAGAGCAGAAGGCCAAAGCCAAAGCCGCCTACCGCCAGTACCTTGCGCTGGCCCCCCGTGGCTGGCACGCCATCGAGGCACGACAGGCACTCGGCGTAATCGAATAGAGCGCACGGGGCGCTTCGTGCCCCATGTGACAACGTGGAAAACGAAAACGCCTTCAAACATCACATTGGCCCAGCCCTGGTACATCGCCTGGCCGCGGCCACCAAACAAGCCTGGCCTGCCTTCAAAGACAAAGCGTTTGAACGCGCGGTGGTGCCGAAGCTTGCGCCGCTTGAGCTCAAGGCGCGTGTCGATTTTGTCACCCGCGCGTGGGCCGAGCGGTTGCCGCAAGACTTCCCCCAAGCCTTGCCCCTGGTGTTGACCACCATGGGGCCACCGCTCACACAAGACACGCAAGTGGCGCAGGGCTTGTTTTATCACTGGATTCACGCCCACTTCGTTCAGTGCTTCGGTCTGGATCATCCTGATCTGTCTTTGGCGGCGATGCTGCAGATCACCCAGCGTTCCACGGCTGAGTTCTGCGTGCGGCCGTTCTTTCAAACCCATCCACGACAAACATTGGCGTTCCTCAAACGCCTGCGCACACACGAAAGCCCGCACGTGCGGCGCTGGGTGAGCGAAGGATCGCGGCCCCGGTTGCCGTGGGGTTTGCGGTTGACCGCGTTTGTGAAGGATCCCACCCCGGTGCTAGCTTTGATCACACCGTTGCGCGCGGATCCCTCACAATATGTGCGCACATCGGTGGCCAACAATCTGAACGACATTGCCAAAGACCATCCCAACATCGTTGTTGAAACTGTTCGCCAGTGGCTAACTGAAACCCAAAACCCGCATGCGCCATGGATCGCCAAGCGGGCTTTGCGGCACTTGGTGAAACAAGGCCATGCGGGTGCCTTGCAGGCGTTGGGTTTTGGCGTGGGCACCAAAGCGAAACTGTCGGCGCTAACGATCGACAAGCCGCGCGTGGTGGTGGGTGATTCGCTGACGTTTGCGCTTACGCTCGAGGGGCGTGCGCAAGAAAGCCTGAACATCGACTATGCGGTGGGCTTTCAACTGGCCAGCGGCAAAACCGGCCAGAAGGTGTTCAAGCTAAAAACCCTCACCATTGCAAAGGGGCAAAAAGTGTCACTGCAAAAACGGCATTCCTTCAAATCCATCACCACGCGTCGCTACTATCCTGGCGAACATAGCATTACGGTGTTGGCCAATGGGCACGCTTTGGGGAGCGTGCATTTTGATTTGAAAATGCCTTAAGCGTTGGGCGCCACGGGGCCTTCACTCAAAGCTGGTGCCCATCGGTGCGGGCGCCAAGTGCTTTCGCGGTGAACCAAGGGAATTTGCAGCTCGCCAGTCGCGATGTATTTGCGAATGCGGCGCGTGTCTTCTTTGGGGATCTGCGTCCACGACATAAAAATGTATGACAAAAACATGACAACCAAATAGTCGTAAACCAAACGCGAATTGCCCACCACGGCGCTGATCGCAAACATCACCGGGCTTCCCGCCAGAAACATCACATGTCCTATGCGCATCCAACCCATGAACCGGCGCTTTTGGTGATTGGGAAACGGTATGCGCGATAGGTGAAAAAAGCTGCCCACCATGATCAGCAGCGCCACCGAAGCGGGCGCGATCACATTCCATGGCGCGGCTTTGGCGTGAAACCAACTTGAGTTCAGCAGCGACAAAGCAAACAGCGCCAGCACAGGTCGCGGCAAGCCGAACCAATAACAGGGGTACGACATTGGCTTATCCATAGAGCGTGCTTGGCGAAGCGAACCTAGGGTCAAAGGAAATGCGGCGATCACGGCCGCCACCGGCAACGGGTACAGGGCCAGCTTCCAAAACGCATAAAAAATCACGAAGCTGGCCATCACCGAGTTGGTGATGTAGTCGCACACTTCGTCAAACACGCTGCCGAAGGTGTCGTGTTGTTTGGTCAGCCGGGCCACCGGGCCGTCCAAAACATCGAACACGTACGCGATGTAAATCAGGTAGCAGGCCCAGTCAAATGAGCCCAAAAACAGCGCGATGACCGCCGCGAACCCGCCAAGCAGGTTGCCTAAAGTAACGTAATCCTTCAGCTTCACCCGGCTTTGATACCGGCAATTGCTTGCCCTGTCGAGATGCGGTAATCAAAGCCCCCCGGCATGAGGGATTAGGCCACCTTTGAGTACGCAACATCAACCTGTTTCCAACTCGTTGCCCAGCGAGCCCACCCCGCCGCTCGACGCGGCTGGTCATGCCGCAAACGCTTACCGGAAGCCCACCATCTACGCCGACGGGACGGAAGCCTACACCCGCATTTTCGCTCACATCGCGGCCGCGCAGCATACGATCGAGGTGCGCGCGTTCGTATGGCGGGACGATGATACAGGTCGCGCGGTGGCGCGGGCGCTGCTGGCCGCGGCCGAACGTGGCGTCAAAGTTTCGGTCTACAAAGACCGCGTGGCCGCGAGCTACGAGTATCACGGTGGCACCCGACAGAGTCTGTTTCACAAACGCATAGGCTTTGACCAGCGCTTGCAAACATGGGTTCTGGATCGCGCTTACTCTGTCCGCGGATCATTGGCGCAAAGGCCTTCTGTCGAGGCAATCGCCCTGTTGTCGCATCCCAATGTGCAGGTTGAGCATGCGCGCAAGCGCTTCGATCACGCCAAGGTGTGGGTGTTTGATGATCAAGCATTGATGTTGGGAGGCATGGGCATTGGCGACGATCACCGCCATCGCTGGGTCGACTTCATGGTTGAACTGCAGGGCGCCCCCGTAGTGCAGCGGCTGCGGCAACGTTTGGCCGCGCAGGCTGCGTTTGACCCCGCCCGCCCGCTCGATTTTCTGGCACACAGCCGTGGCACGCACGGCCTTCATCATTGCCCCATGCTTGAACAGCGGCTGGCGCTGATCAACGCGGCCACATCGTCCTTGCACATTGCGATGGCGTATTTGGGTGACGCGCGATTTACCGAGGCCTTGCTGGCGGCTGTGAATCGCGGTGTGTCGGTGTCGCTTATTACGTCGGCGCGCGCTGATGTAATGGGGCATATCAACCGCGCCACTTGCAACAAACTATTTGCGCATGCGCAATCGGATCGGCTGCAAATTTTTGTGCATCCGCAAATGGTGCACGCCAAGGCCATTGTGATTGATGAACGCATTTGCGACATTGGGTCGGCAAACTTCACGCCGCTGTCGCACGGGGTGTACGACGAAGTGAATCTGTACGTCAACGACCCAGCGTTTGCACAAGATTTGGTGCAGGCCATGCAGCTGCGGGCGGCCGAAGCCACGCGGCTGTCAAGGCGTTTTACCACCGCGAAAGCCGCGTTGTTGTTGGAACGTGCGGTGGTAGCTTATATGAGCCGTCGCGCGGCCAAGCGGCACCGACAGACTTTGCTTGCGCCATAGATTTTTGAAACGGGGGGCAGGTGGCCGACATCTAAATAGTGTTGGCTGCAGGGGGCATTGGAGGAATACAATGAAATTGTTTGCATTAACATCAATGATTGCGATGTCATACGTGGGCATGGCGGCTTCAGCGCAAGCCGGAGAATGGACAATTGATCCATCCCACAGCACAGCGCAGTTTTCGGTTCGCCACATGATGGTGACCGACGTAAAGGGCACCTTCGAGAAGGTGTCTGGCACCGTGAACCTGGACGAAAAAGATCTCACCAAGTCGAGCGTTGAGGTGACCATCGATACCAGCTCTATCAACACTCGCGACGCCAAGCGTGACGAGCATTTGAAGAGTCCCGACTTTTTCGACGCTGCCAAGCATCCAAAAATCACTTTCAAGTCCACCTCGATCAAAAAGGTCGGCAAAGGCACGTACAAGGTGGCCGGGGACTTGACCATGCGTGGGGTGACCAAACCCATCACCTTGGATGTGATTGGGCCCTCGGCGGCCGTTAAGAACCCTTGGGGCACGAACGTTCGTGGCGTTAGCGCCATGGGCAAGGTGAACCGCAAAGATTTTGGTTTGAACTGGAACAAAGCGCTTGAAGCCGGCGGGGTGCTGGTGGGCGACGAAGTGAAGCTGCAGATAGACGCCGAATTGCTTGAAAAGCCCACGGCATCGGCGGCGGCCACTGAGACCCCACCGGCCAAAGCCGCCAAGTAGGTCACATAAACCGCTTTGTCGCAGCAACGCCCCGACCATCGGGGCGTTGCTGTTTCGAAGGCTGGCGCTGCCCAGGTGGCGGCGCTAAACCACGCGGCGGTGGAATCAGCTCTGCTTGCCCGCGCTCAGATGGGAATGTCATTGGCGTTCCACATCATCTTTGCTTCGGTGGGCATCGCAATGCCTTTGCTGATGGTGTTGGCTGAAGTGCAGTGGCGGCGTACGGGCGACAATGTCTACCTAGACCTTGCCAAACGCTGGGCCAAGGGAACCGCCGTGCTGTTTGCGGTGGGCGCCGTGTCGGGCACCGTGCTGTCTTTTGAATTGGGGCTGTTGTTTCCCGGATTCATGAAGCATGCGGGCGCCCTGGTGGGCCTGCCGTTTTCGCTCGAAGGCTTCGCGTTTTTCACTGAAGCCATTTTTTTGGGCATCTACCTCTATGGCTGGGATCGCGTAAAACCCTGGCTGCATGTGGCCGCGGGCTTGGTTGTGGCTGCCAGTGGCGTGGCGTCAGCAATCTTTGTGACGTTTGTAAACGCTTGGATGAATGCACCGGCCGGCTTTGTAATGAAGGACGGCGCTTTGGAAGCGATTGATCCGCTGGCCGCGCTGAAAACCCCTTATGCCTTGCACGAGATCCCGCACACCGTGCTAGCGGCGTATATGGCCACTGGGCTCGCCGTGGCGGGAATTCATGCTTACGGGCTGCTGCGCAACCCGCACAACAAATTGCATCGCCACGCGCTGACGCTGGCGCTCTTGATGACGGTGCCCTGCGCGCTGGCGCAACCGTTGGTTGGGCATTTTGCAGGTCAACAAGTGGCGCGGTTTCAGCCTGCGAAATTGGCGGCCTTGGAGGGTTTACAAACCACGCAGGCGGGGGCGCCTTTGAGCTTGGGGCCGCTGAAGATTCCGGGCGGGCTGTCGTTCATGGCGTTTAGCGACTTCAACGCCACTGTGGTGGGGCTTGAAGCGTTTGCGCCCGCGGACCGCCCGCACCCCGCTGTGCGCTTTTGTTTCTTGGCCATGGTGGCCACGGGCAGTTTGCTGGCTCTTCACGCTTTTTGGGCTTTGTTTGTTTTATGGAAACGCCAACCCTGGTCATCGCAACCGCTGTTCTTAAAAGCGGTTGTGTTGGCTTCGCCGCTGGGCTTCGTTGCGCTGGAAACTGGGTGGATGGTTACTGAGTTGGGTCGGCAGCCTTGGGTGATCTACAACGTGCTTCGCACGGCCAAATCTGTAACGCCTGTTCATGGTTTGGGCTTGCGCATGCTTGCTTTCGCCTTGGTGTACGTGATCTTGGGCATCACCGTTGCAGCCGTGTTGCGCCGGCATGTGCGGCAAACAATGACGGAAAGCGCGCATGGGGCTTGAGCTGCACGATTGGCTGGGGGGCGTGATGTTGTTGGCGTTGGCGATCTACGCCGTCACGGGTGGCGCGGATTTTGGCGGCGGCGTTTGGGATCTTTTTGCCACGGGGCCACGCGCCAAGGCGCAACGGCGTTTGATAGAGCAAGCGCTGGCGCCCGTTTGGGAAGCCAACCACGTGTGGCTCATCTTCGTGGTGGTGGTGCTGTTTTCTGCGTTTCCTCCCGCCTTTGCTGCTATCAGCATTTCCCTTCACGCCCCGTTGTCGTTCGTGTTGTTGGGCATTGTGTTGCGCGGAGGTGGATTCGTGTTTCGCCAATATGGCCAGGGCAGCGAAGCCGCGTCGCTGCGTTGGGGGCGCGTATTTGCGATTGCCAGCATCATCACGCCATTCTTTTTGGGCACAACATTGGCGGCGGTCAGCGGGGGCCAGGTACCCTTGTCACCGCAAGGCGAAGCGCTGGCCGCATCAGACGCGTGGCAAAGCCCGTTTGCGCTTGTGGCCGGCGCCTTCGTGGTGGCGGTGTTCGCGTTTTTGGCCGCCGTGTATCTGGCCATCGAAGCACAAGGCTCAGATCTCGCGAACGATTTTCGACAGCGCGCGCTAATCAGCGGCATTGGGTTAGGGGCTTTGTCATTGGCGGTGCTATTGGGCGCGCGCATTGAAAGCCCACAATTCGAGGAAGCGCTGTTGGGCGCGTGGTGGTCGCACGCCATGCAGGTTGTGGTGGCTGTGCTGGCTGTGGCCGCCTTGGCGTCGCTATACACGCGCCGCTACGTGTGGGCGCGCCGGCTGGCCGTTGCTCAGGTGTTGGGCATTGTGTTGGGGTGGGGGCTGGCGCAATACCCTTTCATCGTGGCGCCCGGCTTAAGTTTGGCGCAAGCGGCGGCCCCTAAGATCGTGCTGCAGTGGATTCTGCCCACCGTGATGGCCGGCGCGGTGTTGCTGCTTCCGTGCTTGCTTTGGTTGATGCGAATTTTCAAAGGCCAAACCAAGTCGACTTCGCGGCCAAACTAACGGCCGAAGATCGGCCCCCTCGGCCTCGAAACTTTGTCCGCTGCGCAACGCGACGCGACGCGTTAGTTGCCCCCGAATTGCCGCGGCCACTAAATGATTGGTGATAAAAATCGGATTCCATCTTACAATTAAAACTTCACCTCAAAGGCAGTTCAAAGGAGGTTCCATGGGTGCATCTGGTGGTGGTTCAGATCGAAGGCAGCAACCCCGAGGGGCGGTGGTGGCAACAGCCACCGTGGTGGCTACGGGCCGTTGGATGGGCCTTTACGCTTGCGAGAATCTGTCCGTCAGCGGGGCGTTGTTGGCAGGCCCGCAGCGGCTTTGCAGGGGCGACGCTGTCCGACTGAAACTGCACTTACCCGAACGGGGTCCCGTGGAAGTTGAAGCGCGTGTGGTGCGCACGCACGCGACGCCACAAGCGCAAACGCAATACGCACTCAAATTTCATGATGTGTCGGCTGAAATCGAAGACGCCATTCAGAACGCCGTGGTTGAGGCGCTTGAGCGTCAAATGGGGCGGGGACGCACCCGCGCCTTGGTCGTGCACGAAACCGAGCTCACCCGTCGCGCCTTCGTTCGCGATCTGAAAGCGTTGGACATCGAGGCCGTTTGCGCCGCCAGCGCGCAAGAGGCGGCTGATTGGCTTGAAGATCCTGACCAGACCTTCGCGTTTGTGATCGTGGATGGGCATATGGAGCCCGAACAAAAAGTGGCTCTGCTTGAGGGGCTTCAAGAGAACCATCCGCAGGCACAAAGGCTACTGGTTTCGGGCCTAAGGCACGCGTCGCTGCCCCATTTGGCGCTGGCCTCTGGCCATGCCCACGCCGTGGTTACGCAGCCTTGGAACTTGCGCGCCTTGGCCGTGGCGCTGGGGCGGGAAGAACAAAGCGCAGATCTGCTCAAGGCGATGCCGTGCACCTGAAGATGCATACCGCTCATCGAAGGTAGATCGCCTTCGCGCCCTTTGCGCTCGCGCCGAGGCGGCTCAATCGGCAGCGATCTGTTTGTTCGGCTTCGCAGCGGTTGCGGCTTGCGGCCGCGTGAGCGTCACGCGCAACGGTTGGGCGCGTTGACGGGCAAAGTCTGCCACGGCCGCGTTCCATTCGGCGGCCGTGCGAACCTTACCGGCTTTATCCCAAACGCCGCCCGCCCAGTGCACGAACGAACACGACTTGCCCCTGGGTTTGCTTAATAGAAAATTCCCGTCAACTTCTCTTGAGTTCGCGCCATCGCCTGGCAAAACGATGGCGCAGCCAATGTGACCGTTGCCCGCGTCGGCAGGTTCCCATGTTGCAAGCCAGCCAGCGCTGGTGTCGTTTTCAACTTTCGTTTCCGGTCGCTTTACAATCCCTGCTGCAAAATGCGTGGCCGCTGGCAAGCCGCCCTTGAAGTAAGTCTCAAAGCGAGAAAACACTTGTCCGTGGTCAAGCGTTACCTGTTTGTATTCTTGCACCTGTGAACCACGGGGCGCTGCCCACGACGCATAATGAAGCTGGAATACGGTGCGGATGGGACCCGTCGCCAAAACCTTGGCCTCGCGCCAATTCTTTGCAACGCCTAGCGTGCCCTCGTGCAATAGGCCGGTGCCGCCACAACCTCGGCTGGGGCCCACTTTATAAAAGTCGCCGCCTTCGCCGTGATCTTTGTGATAGTCGTCGCCTTTGTACCAGGCGTCGATCACCAAGTTCGGCCCGCGCTTCGACCACAAATCCACGCCGCTGGAAATTTCTCCCGAACGCTCGAGCGCGGGGCCATACATACGAAACGCCACACGATCGTTTTCCCAAGCGAAGTCGTCTTTGCGTTCGAGCACCACGCGCGCGTGCAAGCGCGCCTCAGCTGGTGCCGCCGCGGCAGCAAGCGGCTTTGCGTGAAGCCAAAGTTGCGCCGATTGCCGCGCACCCAAGTCAACTTGAAACAACAGCTGCTCGGGACGCCCATTGCCATCAAGGTCAAGCGCCTGCGTAGGTAACGTTTGCCCCGTACGCGCGTCAACTATTTGTAGGGTTTCCGCGTTTATTCCCCGGGCAAACTTCGCCACCTGCTGCCAACGCAGCTCTACGGTTTCGTGCCTGCGCAGGGTCGGTAGAGGGTTGGCCACGTGTACAGCGGCGACAGCGTGCTGGCTGGTCATCAACTTGTGCAACTCCACGCCCGCCAACAAAAACGCGCCGGCGCCATAAAGCTCTGTCATCTCTTTGGTCAAAGCGCGTGGCGCGTCGCCAATGGGCTGCACCCAGCCCACCCGGCCGTCTTCGCGAACCGCGGCCACCAAAGCGGGCCAGGCGCGACGCAAAGCCGGCATGAAACGTTTGGCGTCGAGCAGCTTATGGTTCAGACCCCAAGCAAAGCCGTACGCAAAAAAGGCGCTGCCGCTGGTTTCTGGTTCCCCCCAGCGCGAGGGATCAAGCAATCCTGTGCGCCACAAACCATCAGGCTGTTGGGCGCCAAGCAGGGCTCCTGCCATTTCGCGAAACAGGCGCTCAAAGCGCGGGCGATCCGCATGATCGGGAGGCAACAGATCCAGCACGCGCGCAAGACCCGCAAAAACCCATCCATTGCCGCGGCTCCAGAAAACCTTACGGCCATTGGCTTCACGTTGATCAAAAAACCGGCTATCGCGGAAGAACAGGTGTTCTTGCTTGTCATAGAGAAACTCTGTGGTGCTCCACCACTCTTTGGTCATGAAGTCCAAGTAGCGCTGCTCGCCGGTGGCGGCGTAAAGCTGGGCCCATGTGGCCGGCGCCATGAATAAAGCGTCGCACCAGCTCCAGCGCTCAAGCGGCGTGAGGCTCTTGTTGTACCCCTCGAAGGTTAACGTGGTTGACGAAGGGTTTTGCAGAAGCCAGTCGAAGTGCTTTTTCACTTCGGCAATTTGTTTGGGATCGCCATCCTGCGCGTGCAAACCCAGGTAAAGTTGCCCCACCACGTGATCGTCCGCGTGGTAGGGTCGTGAGCCCAGTTTCCAGGCGTTGGCTTCGGCGATGCGCCGCACTTCGTTGCGATAACGGGGGTTGGGTGAGAAGTCGGCCCAGGCCAAAAGCCCCGTGTAAAGCGCTCCTTGAACCCAACCACGGGGATCATGCTTCACGTTGGGATTGGCCAGCTGCCAATCAGCCACGCGTTGCAGAGCCTCGTATACGGCCTCGGGTTGCCAGGCATCAGAAAGCGGTTTGGGTGCCGGAACGTCCGTTTTGTGTTGCGGCAAGTTGGTGTTGTCCGCCGACGCCACTGTTGGAGCAGTTGCCATCAACATGGCCACAAGCCATCTGCGCGAACAAGCGCTGTGCTTCGTTGTCATCATCGGATTCCTATCACTGGCAGGCGATGTTGGCGATGCCCTTGGCGTTGCCAATGATGCGGTTGTCGCAAGTGACTTTGTTGTTTTGCGCCGCCTTTTCGATCCACACGCCGTAGCCGCTGCCAGCTAGGTCGAAGGCATTGCCGCGAAACGTGTTGCCGTTTCCCCAGCCGTCGGCAACCACATGCACTTGAAAGCCGTCTTTGAGCGACGACTTGCCCTCGTTATTGGCAATGAGCCACTGGCTACCCTTCACGTCGATCCAGGAATCGGCGTAGCCTTCGCCCGACATGCCGCGTCCGTCGAACACGTTGCCTTGAATGGTCCCACCGGTGGTCCCCTCCTTCACGTCGATGTGCTCGGCGCGAACATCCGGCCCAAGGTTGTTGTTGATAATAAAATTGTTGTCGCTGCGGTCGGGTTGGTTAGCGCCGCCGCCATGCTTGGCCCAAGAGGTCACCGCGCTGCCCACGTAAATGCCTTCGCCGAACTGCGCCTTGCTGACGCCCGTGTTGTGGATGCGGCAGTTGCGGATCATGTTGTTGCGGCTGTGAGCGCGCAGGTGAATGGCCTCCTGGCCAATGCTGTGCACCTCCAGCGCCGAGATCAGCACGCCTTCGCTGCCATCGGTAAGCACACCGCGAAGCCCTCCGCGCACCTGAAAGCCCGAGAGCACGATGTGATCCGCCTTGATGTGGATGCCGTCATCGGAAGATCCCGATTGCAAAATTGCGGTGCGGGGACCGCACACGACGATGGGATTTCCCGGACGTCCGGAACGGGCAATCACGAAGCTGGCGCTGTAGGTGCCGGGCGCCAGCGAAATGCGCGTTCCTGGGGTGGAGGTGGCCAAAGCGTCCTTGAGCCCCTGCGTGTCTTTGGCTTCCACGGTTCGGCTTGCGCCATAACCGCAAGGATCAGTGGGCAGCGCTGGAAAGCCAGCAGAGGGTATGGCCACGCCTCCAACGCCCGCGGTGCCGCCGCTCGCGCCGCCGCCGTCACCACCGCTGGCGCTGCCGCCGCTGCCCCCTTTAGGCTCTTCAACTGACGGGCTGCCGCCTGGCCCGCCGCTGGAGTCGTCCGGTTCACCACTTCCCCCCATGGGCGGGCTGCCATTGTCGTCGCGGATGGGTTCATCTACCGGGTCAACGTCGGACGCACCCGGAAAGGCAGCGTCGCAAGCGATGGCGCTGAGGGACAAACCACACAACACTGCCATGTATGACAAAGCTGACGAGGGAAGAGAACACTTCACAGCACCACCACCGTCTTGCAACCGATAACCACATCGATGCGCGCGCCGGGCGCGGAAACCTGTTCACAGGCGCTAGGGCACATCACGAGCGAGTTGGGCTTGTCTGCCGCGTCGAAATGCCAGGCGGGCATACCGGCCTTGCAGGCCGCCGCGCCCTCTACGCGGGGAACCACTTGCTTGTTGCCGCCAGCGCCTGTGATCTCCACGTTCACTTTGCCCAAATCCACCGTGCCCATTGCCTCGGGAATGCGGACCGCGCACGGCACCGCGGCGTTGCGAATGGCCTGCAGGGCCGCCAAAAATTCCTTGCGAATCGCTTCGCCGCCCGAGCCGCTGACAACAAAGGCCGCCTTGCCGGTGTCTCCTGCCTCTGCCAGTTCGTTCAAACTTTCTATTTTGCCGATGCCAATCACGTAGGTTGATATGGGCGCAGGCGCAGCTGCGGCCTCTGCGATCAGCGCGGCGATGTCTTTGATCGTGTTTTTCGCGCACAACCTCGAGGGCTGACCGTCGGTGGCCAACAGTAGAACCGTGCGGTGATCAGCGTGCTCGGCTTGCCACGTTCGTAGGTAGGTAAGCACGCCTTGCACCGCGGGGCCCGTGGGAGTGCCCCAGTGTGCAGGTGTGTCAGCTTCAGCAGCGCCGAACTTGTGTGCCTCGATGGACGTTCGGATGGCACCCGCGGCTTGGGGAAGCTGCGCGAAAGCAACCGACGGCGTTTTGTAGTTATCAGCCTGGCAGATAATGGGATCTTCTCGCTTCTGCGCGCCCAAGGGAAAGTACTGCAGCGCCACGCCCACGCCTTGCGACGTTGGATCATCAACAAATCCCAGAATGGCCGCGGTCACAGGGCCCCAGCGGTCCTCGCCTTCGGTCATCGAGCCGCTTTGGTCTAGCAGCACGAACACATCAAGCGGCAGTCGCTCTCCCACCACAGTCTGAGAGGCACAGGCTTCAGGCTCGGGCGCGTTGCCCATACCCGCTTGGCCGGCCATTCCAGGCTCGAAGCTGAAGCCGCCCGCCGCCCCGCCCGATCCGTTGCCCGATCCGTTGCCTCCTGTTGAGTCACCGGAGCCTGGGGTGTAAGGCATCCTGCCCTCGCCCGTGGGACCACATGCGCAAGCAAGCAAGACAACACAACAAAGCCTTGGGAAAAATTTCATGCCGCACTCCTTTTTCAATTTCTGGAAGGACCCGGGTGCGCCAATTGCGTCTTGGGGCCTCCGCAGCCAATGCGTTCGGAACTGGTCGCAAAATCTGCGAAGTCTGCGTACGTGTCGCGTGGGGGCGCCCAGGTGGGATCGCCACCCCCAAAGAAGGTCGAGAAGAACACCCCTTCGATCTTCAAGCCGTAAACCGTACGCAGCAGAAGCTGCGTGTTGCTGTACACCGGTTGTTCATCTAGCCATATGTGAACTTGGCCATCCAGCTGGGCCGGGGTGTTCAGGATCAGCTGCTGCTCGATGCAATGCCAACGGCCCCGCTCAAATGTGAAACTGCCGCGGCCCAAGCTGGTGCCAAATTTCGTGCTGGTGGGGCCGTAGATATAAACCTCGCCCATGCCATCCGTGCGCCACATCATGCGCGACGAGAATCCGTTCGTGCCATCAGGGATGTTGCCGCCGCTGATCATAGTGCCGCCATAAAAGCCCGGCAGCTTGCCGCCTTTTACGAAATCGAAGTCTGGCGCGAAGCGCACCCAGTAGCGCAAAAACAGTTGATCTACGGGTCCGCCCGGCAGTGTGCCCAACATCTGCCCGCCGCCCTCCTTGACGCCCACCCGGCGGCTGGCGCTGGGGCTAGCGCCGCCCTTGTAATATTGTGCGCGCAAGAACCGGCTGATGGGCTGCCCGGGCTCTTCTTGTACTGTGAGGTTGTCTAAACCGAAACGGCCGTGCCGCTGCGGGTTCCACTCCGAAAGCCAGTCAACCTTGTGAAAGGCTGAGCGCCATGGCGTTGTGGCGCCCCGGGGCATCCGCTGCGGCTCAGGCGCTGTCAAGCAGCCAAGTCCAACAACGGCCGCCAACAGAACGCCTAAACCTTTCGGGCAAGCTTGTGCAATGAACATGTCACCACCACATTGACGCTGCGATCATGAAAACGTTTTGGTCTGCCATGTCCGACGTCTCAAAAGGAAACGCGGGATAAGCTTTGTTGCCAAGGAAGTACCGTGAGTACTGAACGATGATGCGCTCGTGCGACAGAAACTCCGTGCGAATCTGCAACCGCGGCGACAACACGGCGAACGATTGCTCGGCGTCTCGCGAATCGGGCCTGACCAGATCGTAGCGGCCACCAACGCCTAGCCAGTCAAGCGGCGTGTACAGAAGATCAGCGCCCAACTTCAGCTTGCTGTGGCTGTTGTTGTCCGATTGCACCTGGTTATACATGCCGAACAACGTGGCCACGAGATCAGGACCGCGGCCCCAAAAGCGGGTGGGATAGCGCGCGATCTTTCCGATGCTCACGCTGTGCTGAAACAGAACTGTATCGACGCGTCCCGATTGATCACGCACCGCTGTGCCTGTGCGAGGATCGTAGCGGCCGAAGAAGTTGTTCTTGAACTGCCAGCCTCCCAAAGAGTGCACAACCTCGATGGCATCGCTCAAGACGCGAACGTTATTGGCCTCGACGCGGGAGAAGCCCAGGTAGCCGTCGCCCGCAACCCCACCGTTCAGCCGAATTTCGCCACCCGTGACCGTCATTGAGCCCGGCTGGCTTGGCACGCCAACTTCTTGCCGATCGTCGGGGCTCCACGAATGAAGATAATGGGCACCGAGTGTAAGTGTTTTGCGCCACGTCCATAATGCGTGCGCGTGATGCAAGAAGGTGGATCCTTGCGGCTGCGGTCCTTCGTAAGGAAGGTATTCAGGCCGCGGATCCAGCTTGACGAAAGGAACCACGTCCAACTTGGCGCCGATGCCATGTTCAATCACCAATTCGTGGTTGGGGCTTAGATTGAGCGTTGCCGTGAGGGTCTCGCCCGCGGCGCGTGTCCGACCAAACAGATAGGTTTGGTACATACCCGCGCCATACTTGCCGGCTGTGCCGTAGCGGTTGGTAAACGATCCAACGTTGGCCACAAGGCCACCGTAGCGACCAAACGTGTCTGGGAAACGAACCGTTACGAACGCCTGATTGATTCCCTGTTGCGCCTGAAGCTCACGGTATCCCGCAATGGTCTGGTTGAAGCTGGCCACAGACACCGTCATTGTGGTGCGGTTGTTGCCGTAGCTAAACATCAACTCGGCCCACGGACCGGGGTTGTTGTTCAGATAGTTCCAGTTGGTGAACGTGCCATCAGGTATCCGAGGTGGGCTGTGTAACTCGGTGCCGGGCATGCCATCGTTGCGGGGCCCAAAGCCTATGCGCATGGGCGCCCGCATGTAGCCGTGAAAATCCAGCTTGAATCCACCGGCATTGCCCACAGGCGTTGTCGTGACAGGGCGGCCCTCGTCAAGCTCAGCGCCGTACTGGGGCATTTGGGGCGATAGGCCCACAGAGTCTTGGTTTTGTACGGCGGTGGCGGGGAGTTCAGTGGGAGGTGACGAGGGTGTTTCTTGGGCCTGAGCGCTCGCGTTGGTGGCGACGCCTAGGCACACCCAAACAAGCAGGGTGCGCGCGCTTAAGTTGTGCATGCGTTTGGCTCACTTCACCAAGCGAACGTCGTCCAACCACAGATCGTAGGAAAGCGCACCCGCACCTTGTGCACGTGCCTGGAAGAACAGCGTGAACGCGTTCTTCTTGTCGAGCCCGGACGGCACAGCAAGGCCGAAACCGCGTTGGGCAAACTCGGAAAACGGAATTTTGTAGTCCATCCAGTTTGCGCCGATGGTGATCTCTTTGCCGAAGTGATCTGCGCAACGGGTCTTGTCTGTATTGACCGTGGTAACAGTGCAGACGCCACCATCGGGCTCAGTGTTTTTATCCGAAATGGCCACCCGCACCAGCACCGGCGCTGCCGCCTTCGCACGGAATGTGAGTGCGGAATAAGCGCTTAGATCGGCGCCCGCCTTTTTTCCATCCATGGCCTTCGGGGCCAGGTTCACACCCACGCCGGCCCAGCTATCGAAGCCGCTGCCGCCGGTGTGAAAGGCAAACATGCTGTTACAAGCACCGGGGCCCTCGGCGGCCAACGGCATGTTCACGACCTTGGCAGGCGTTTGCGTGCCGCCCGCGGTGCCGTCGTCGTAGAGGAACCAACTGCCTTGGCGCCCTTCTAGATCGAGGAGCTTGGCCGTGCCGCCCTCGAAATCAGACAGCACGCCGGTGCCTGGATCGCCATCGCATTGCAACGAGGCGTTGCCTGTGGACCCACCGTTGTTGTTTCCGGTAGACCCGCCGCTGTTGTTTCCCGTCGATCCGCCGTTGTTGTTTCCGGTAGACCCGCCATTGTTGTTTCCGGTGGACCCGCCGCCGCCGTTGTTAGATTGCGATCCTCCGGTATTGCCTGTGTTGCCGCCCACAGGCTTGCTGTCACTGGGTGCGGGGCCACAGGCCACAGCGAAGAGAAACGGAATCGCCAACAGAGGGCGTTGCAAGGACAGGTGAGTGAGGGGACGAAGTGGCTGCATGGAATCCTCCAAAAGAGAACGAGGGGACACGAACTTTGTGAAGGGAGTTCGTGGTCAGTGCATTGGGTTCAGCAAGAGACGCGCCAGCTTGACCCACGTTGGTTTTGCGCGGTTTTCGGCGGCCTTGGCTGCCATGGGCCACCGGCTCACGCGCGATCTGCGCAGAAGCAGAAGATCAACTTGCGCAAAAAACGGACAACTTGCGCAACAAAGGCCGAGCTCACAGGTAGTCTTGGCGCTGGGGGGTGAACGCATCCAAAACGTCGCTGGCTTCAAGCGCCGTTGCCTGGTGCTGCACGCCTCCCGGAACCACGAAGCTGTCTTGGGGCCCCACCTCGAAGGTGCTTTCGGCCACCACCACGCGCAAACGCCCCGATTGTACGTAAACCAACTGATCGTGAGGATGGCTATGGGCCGCGCCCGCGTAGCCTTTGTCCATAAGGTGGCGCACCAGCATCAACCCCGCACCGCTGGCCAAGATAAACCTGTGCAAGCCTGGCTCGGGATGAAGGGGCGATACATCTTTGGCAAATCGAAACAAACCCAACACTTCGTCATGATCCATTGTCTTGTGCCTTCCCTGGTGGCTCAGCGACCCATCCAGCCACCGTCGACAGTGAGGATTGTGCCGTGCACGTAGTTGCTGGCTTCGCTGGCAAGAAACACCGCGGGTCCTTTAAAATCTTCAGGCATGCCCCATCGCCCCGCAGGGATGCGCGCCGTGATTGAGGCGCGTCTCTCAGCATCGTCGCGCAATGCGGTGGTGTTGTCAGTTTCGATGTAGCCCGGTGCGATTGCGTTCACGTTGATGCCACGGCCCGCCCATTCGTTGGCAAATGCCTTTGTTAACTGCGCGATGCCACCTTTGCTTGCTGCGTATCCCGGCACGTTGATGCCGCCTTGAAACGAGAGCAAAGACGCTATGAAAATTACCTTGCCTGAACCTGCCATTCCCGCAGCCCGGCGCTGCAGCATACGTGCCCCGAGATCGCGGGTGAGCTCGAATGGGCCCGTCAGGTTGGTTTCAATGACCGCGTCCCAAAGTGCGTTGTCGTGTTCGGCGGCAGGTTGACGCAAAATGGTGCCTGCATTGTTCACCAGAATGTCCACCTCAAGCCCAGCCGCATCAAGCGCGCTGATCAACTCGGCACGCTCTTCGCGCCGGCCGAGATCAACTTTGAAGCCGGTCCACTTGCGATCGAGCGCACGCACCTCGCGTTCCACGTCCGAATCCGGCTCCAGGTTGGAGCTGACGCCCACGACGGTGGCGCCGGCTTCTGCCAGAGCCACCGTGATCGCGCGCCCAATGCCGCGACGACAGCCAGTCACAAGAGCGGTTTTGCCTTGCAAAGAAAACCAGTTCATCGCGCACCCTTCGCACCGAACAGCCGTGCCCGCAAAGCCTGGGCCGCCCGCACCACGTCATCCGCATCGCCCCGCCGCACGGCCGCCACATTTGCCAGCTCGTTGCCAATGCCCACCGCAATGGCTCCCGCGTTCACGTACGCCTCCACTTCGGCCAAGGTCACGCCACCGGTGGCCATCAAGGGGATGTCGGGCAAGGGTGCTTTCAGCCCTTTGATGTAGCTAGGCCCGCCCATAGAGCCCACGGGAAACACCTTCACCACCGCAGCACCGGCTGAATGCGCCCAAGCCACTTCGGTGGGTGTCAAAGCGCCCAGCACGCACGGCACCTGTCGCCGCTGACAGGTCTGAATCACTTCAGCTTCACAGGTGGGCGAAACAATGAACGTGGCGCCGGCGTCGATGGCGCGCTCAGCGTCATCGCGCGACCGCACGCTTCCGGCTCCCACCGTGACCGATAGCCGATCAGCCAAGGCCGCGATGGCGCGCGTGGCGTCGGGAACGGTGAGCGTCATTTCAATGGCGGTTATGCCACCGGTGATCAGAGCCTCACTGACAGCGATGGCGTCCTCAGCGCAATCGGCGCGCACCACCGGAAGCACACGCACGTCGACCAACCATTGGCGAAACCCCTCATTAAAATCGCGATCCAAAGCCCAGACGGCAGGCTGTGGCTGGGCAGAAGATGAAGCAGCATTGACCATGCGGGCAGCATGGATCGAGGCGCATTGAAGAGGCCCGGCTTTTCTCGGAAGCGGCCGGTTTGCCCCGTAGTTTTTCGCGGTCAATTGAACGAAATGGTCGTAGCTGTTCACGGGTGAACAACAAAAGCGCCCTGTGTCCAGGTGTGAACGGCGGCCATGAAAAATCGCCTTGCCGCGCGCCGCGGCCTGAAAGTCACCTTGACCGGCACGGATCGGCAAGGACATAATCGCCCATGGAAGAACGGGGCTGTTCAAATATGGACAAATACACGATCCCGAATCTTGCGCGCGCCTGCCAGATTCTGAAGCTGTTTTCACGTACGGGGGGCGCCCTCAACTCGTCGGAGGTGGCACGCCTTATGGAAATGCCGCGAACCACGGTGCTGCGGATACTCCACACCTTCTGCGATGAAGGGCTGTTGGTGCGCGAGAACAAACACTTTCGCGCTGGCGGTGAGCTGCTGCGGCTTGGGCTTGGCGCCATGGGCCCCGCGCATCTTCGATCGGTGGCGGTGCCCGCCTTGCGCGAGTTGGCTGTTAGCACGGGTGAAACCGCGCACCTGGCTTTGCTCTCGGGCGACAAGGCCTTGATCGTGGAAGTGTGCGACAGCCCCAACCCCGTGCATGCCACCAGCCGCGCCGGCACGCTGGCCGACATACACGCCTCAGCCACCGGGAAGGTGCTGCTGAGCTTTGGTTTAACTTCGTCTGCCGAAAGCTTTGTCAAAGCGCTCGATCTTCGCGGCCGCACGCCTAGCACGATCACCACCGCTGAAGCGTTGCTTGCCGAGGTGAACCGCGTTTGCCGCCAAGGCTATGCGGTGGACAACGAAGAATACCACTTGGGCGTGCGCTGTTTGGCGGCACCCGTGTGGGACGCCAGCGGAAGCCTGGCCGGCGCTTTGGGCATCACGGCTTCAGTGGTTTCGTTTCCCAAACGCAAGGTTGCCGAGATGGCCGGGCACGTGATGTCGGCGGCCATGGATCTTTCACACCGCTTGGGCTTCCGGGCCGCAAAAGCCGCAATAGGAATCAACAGATGAAAATACAGTACCTACCCGACAACGTTCGTTACCGATCACTTAGCAGCCAGGAGTTGCGCCAAGCCTTTCTCATGGACGATCTGTTCGTACCGGGAAAAGTCACATTGCGAATGGTTGATGTGGATCGCCAGGTGGTGGGCGTGGCTATGCCCACGGTGGAAGCGTTGCCGCTGCTGGTGCCAAAAGAATTTCGGGCAAAGTCGTTTTGCGACGGGCGCGAAGTGGGCCTCATCAACATGGGCGGCCCAGGCCACGTGCGAACGTCGTCCGAATCGTTTGCGGTGCCTCACAAAGGGTGCGTTTACCTTGGGCGCGGCAGCGAAAACGTTGTCTTCGAAAGCGCAGAGCCCGCGCAGCCCGCCGCATTCTTTCTTGTGAGTTTTGCGGCGCACGCCACTTACCCCAACCGCGCGGCGGCGCCGGAGGAAGCGCGCATCTTATCTTTGGGCAGCCAACAGGAAGCCAACAAGCGGCGCATTCACCAATTCATTCACCCTGAGGGCATTCGCAGCTGCCAGCTTGTGATGGGATTCACCGAACTGGAAGCGGGCAACGTGTGGAACACCATGCCACCGCATACCCACGAGCGGCGCTGCGAGACCTACGCCTACTTCAATCTGCCAGAATCCCATCGACTGCTTCACATCATGGGAACTCCGGAAGAAACGCGGCATCTTTGGGTGGCCAACCGACAGGCGGTGGTGTCGCCCAGCTGGTCGATGCATTCGGGTGTGGCTACCCACGCCTATAGTTTCGTGTGGGCAATGGGGGGCGAAAACCAGACCTTCGATGACATGGACGCGGTGCCCATTCAAAACTTACGATAGAAACAACCGATGGTGAGGTGTGGTAAGCAGAATTAGCGCCGCACCTATGTCAAACCTGGCCGACAAAACGCGTTCCCGCGTGCAGACAAGCCCCAGCGGGGGAGGCGAAGCCCAGCTGTTGGCCATCTGGCCTCAGGGCAGCAACCGGGTGGCTTTGCCGGCAATCGGGGTGGTGACCGCGGGTCGGGGGGCTGAGTGTGCGCTGCGCATCGTCGATGCCTCCGTGTCACGCGCGCACGTTCGCATTCATGTAAGTGAAAAGGGTGTGCGGCTAGAGGATCTGGGCAGCTCCAACGGCACATGGGTTGCGGGGGTGAAGGTGCAAGCGCACACCCTGGTGCCCTTGGTGCCCGGCGCACTCGTTGAGCTTGGAGACGCCATCTTGATGGTGCAGGGGCCTTCAGGCGCTGCTGCTTTGGCGACCACGCCTACTTTGTTAGGCGCAGATGCCGCTGCACCTACGGCCGCGGGCGCCATGGCCCGGACCGTCAAGTTGGCCCACATCGTGGCCACCAGCGACTTGAATGTGATTCTGCAGGGAGAAACCGGCGTGGGCAAAGAAGTGCTGGCACGGGAGATTCACGACAAGTCGCCTCGCCGCACAGGCCCGTTTTTGAAAGTGAATTGCGCCGCGTTCGCCGAGAGCATGGTGGAATCGGAATTGTTCGGGCACGACAAGGGCGCTTTCACAGGCGCGGCCTCGGCGAAACCAGGTCTCATCGAAGCGGCTTCCGGGGGCACGCTGTTGCTGGACGAGGTGGCGGAGTTGTCGGCCGGCATGCAAGCCAAGCTGTTGCGCGCGGTGGGAAATCTTGAAGTCATCCGCATGGGCAGCGTGTCGCCCAAAACCATTGATGTTCGCTTCATCGCCGCCTCGCATGAGCCGATCAACAATTTGATCAGTCGGGACCGGTTCCGGCCGGATCTGTTTTACAGGCTTAATGGCGTGACGCTCACGATTCCTCCGCTGCGCGAAAGGCAGGACGAGATCGCTCAGTTGGCTTCGTCGTTTGTGCAAGCTTGGTCTGCGAAGAACAATCGAGGCCCGCTGGCGCTTTCGCAAGATGGAGTTGCATGGTTACGTTCTCAGGCGTGGCCGGGCAACGTGCGCGAGTTGAAGGCCACGGTGGAACGAGCGGCGTTGTTGGCCGAGGGTCGTGTGTTGGGGCGTGAGCAATTCATGGACGCCGCCGACCTCGCTGGAAATGCACCTTTGCCGCCTCTGGGTCTTCACTCACCACATGCGGCGGCTGCGCAGCAACTTGGGTCGGGCCCCACTTCCGCAGCGACCGGTTTGAAGGACGAGCTGTCGCGGCTTGAACGCGACCGAATTGTAGAGGCCATAGCTCATTGCGCGGGCAACCAAACCAAAGCGGCGGCGCGGCTCGGCATGTCCAGGCGCGCTTTGCTTCACAAGCTGGACGCTTACAGTTTGCCACGACCCCGCAAGGGCACGGCCGACACAGAATGACGGCGCACACGCCACGCACCATCGGTCGCTACACGCTGCTGGGCGAGATTGCGTCTGGCGGGATGGCGCGCGTTTTTCTGGGGCAACTGACTGGCTCGCAAAGGTTTTCCCGTCGCGTTGCGATCAAGCGTTTGCACACGCAGTACGCGCGCGACGCAGAATTCCTTTCCATGTTTTTTGATGAGGCCCGCGTGGCGGCTCGAATCAGCAGCCCTTACGTGGTGCCGGTGCTTGATTTCATAACGGAAGGTGATGAAGCCATCTTGGTGATGGACTACGTGGCGGGCGTGTCGTTGGCCACGCTGATGTCCGCTGCGCACCAGCAAGGCCATGCGCTTCCGATCGCTGTGGCTGTGCGCATCGTTTACGACATGCTTCGCGGCTTGCAAGCGGCTCACACGGCAACCGACGATCAGGGTCAACCTTTGAACATCGTGCATCGGGACATCTCTCCCCAGAATGTGCTGGTGGGCGAAGATGGCACCAGCCGGTTGGTCGACTTCGGCATCGCAAGGTCGATCGGAAGATTGCAATCCACCCGCGAAGGGCAGCTAAAGGGCAAGCTTGCGTATATGGCGCCCGAGCAGTTGGGGGGCCAAGAGGTGGATCATCGCACCGATCTATTCGCCGCTGGTGTTGTGCTGTGGGAAGCCTTGACGAGCAAGCGATTGTTTTCGGCCGGTGACGACGTGGCCACGTTTCGCCGCGTGCTGGAGAGCGAAGTCATTCCCCCCAGCATGGTGCGCTCGGAGATTCCCGCCGCGTTGGATAACGTGGTGATGCAGGCTTTGGCACGCCACGTTCCGGATCGTCCCGCCAGCGCCGCCGCCGTGACAGCCGCTTTGGAAACCGCGGTGCGCCTGGCCTCGCCTGAGCAAGTGGCCGAGTGGATGCGCGCACACGTTGGCGACACGTTGCAGGCGCAGGCGCGTCTGGTTGCGGAATTTGAGCGAGAGGCACGCTCGTCAAACGACGCGGCCTCCTCCGCAGATGGTGTGTTGGCGGTGGCGCAGGCGTGGGCATCGTCCACGTTTGCCGAGGCGCCCACGCGCAAAGGCGACTTGCCATCGCCCGTACCACCGCCGCCGGCTGAAAGCAGGCCCGCCGCGCGGGGGATTTGGTTGTGGGGTTCGGCTGTGTTGCTTTTCCTCGCAGGCGCCTTGGTGTGGCTTTTGCCCACCCGGACCAACGCACCGTTAGAAAGTGTGCGCCCATCGACCATCGTCGCACCAAAGCTGGCCGCAGACGCGGCGGCCCATGTCGTGGATCCGGGCATCGATGCTAAGATCGAGCCGCGTGCCGTTAAGCCACCCCCTCGTAAACCTGGGCCACCCCCCAAGCGGCCTGTCCAGCGGAAAGCCCCGGCACCGAATCCAGAACCGTCAAGCAAGGCTTCGCGCGACGATTGCAAAATTCCTTTCACCATTGACGAAAGTGGCGTGCGCATTCCGAAGCGGCACTGCCTGTAAGCGGCGGCTTGCCTTTGAAACTCTGATCTGCGCGTGGCTCGTTTCGCTACCGTTCTCGCTGATGGCGCACGCGGCAGATCTTACCCCCTCCCAGGATCGATGCGCAGCAGCGTACGAACAAACCCAACGGGCCCGTAAAGCGGGAATGCTGCAACAGGCACTGAGTGAGGCCATTGCCTGTGCCCAGTCTTCATGCGCAAAGCTGCTGCAGGTTGATTGTTCGCAGTGGATGGACGAGTTGCGTGAGGCACTGCCCACCGTGGTGGTGGACGTGCGCACAGCGGACGATCGAGAGGTGCCGAACGCAGAAGTCTTCGTTGACGAGCAATTGCTTGACTCGGCTTTGCGAGGGCGCGCGATCACATTGGATCCGGGGGTTCACAAATTACGCGTTGAAGCCAGCGGGCAGACGATTCGGCAAAGCTTTGTCGCGGTTGAGGGGCGAAAGAATCAGGTGGTCGCTGTGCGATTGGCGGCACCCGAGCGTCGGACTGAGCCGTCAGCGACCGTAGGCGCTTCAGGGAAGTCCGATCCACAGATGTCATCGCGGCAAAAGACTGCGTTGGCACTTGCCGTTGTGGCCACGGCGGCCACCGTGAGCTGGGGGTACTTTGGTCTAAGCGGTTTGAGCCGTCGCAATGAGCTTGAGCGCGACTGCGGTGGGTTTTGCGACGTGGAAGGCCGCGAGTCGATCGAAACCAAGTTTCTGGTGGCCGATCTTTCTTTGCTTGTGGCGGCCGTGAGCGGTGGCGCGGCCGCGTGGTTGTGGTGGGGCGAAAGCAAGCCCGATGTTGCCAGCGCGTTGCCGCGCCTTCAAGCCTCCGCAACAAGCCGAAGCGCCTGGTTGGGTCTCACGGGCACGTTTTAAAGCGGTTCTTCACCAAAAATCAGCTTGCCGTCCAGGTAAAGCGTGATTTTCGGCCAGATATAGGGCGTGCCGGCAACGCCACCGAATGAGTGGTCATTGCTTTGTGTGAAGTCACCGGTGGTGGAGAGTATCGCCAACTTCATCAAACCACTGCTTCGGCCGAACCCCTTGAGTACCCCAGCTTCAGCCTTAAAGTTCAGGGCGAGATAGTGGTCGGCCGTGGCTGTTGGCTGCGCTTGTCGCTCGATCACGTGAATCAAGTTCGCGCAAGACGATGGGGGCTCGTCACTCACGGTGTTGCATAGAAACGAAGGTTCCTGACCATCAACGGTGAAGTGATAGCGCAGCTGCATACGCGACAACGCAATGTCCTCGCCGCTGCGATTTACGATTTGCACCTCCAGCCGAATGCGCCTGGTAACGGCATCAAGCTCGGTGGTGGAGTACGTAACGTGAAAAAGGGCGTCGTCGGTCGCGGCATCCGAGAGCGGTGGCCCATCTTTGGCGCTGCCATCTGCCGTGGGGCCATCTTTGGTGCCGCCATCTGGCGGTGCGCAGGGATTGGTGTCTTCACAAAAGATGCCGTCGAGGGGCACCAAAAGCGAGCAGCTGGCGAGCGAGGTGATAAGCGCCAAAACCAGCGCAAGGCAACCGGCGTGGGAAGGGCGCTGTATCGAAGGCAAAGGGGACAAAACCTTATTCAGGTTCGCAAATGTGAAGCCATCTGGCAAGGGACGTTCGCTGCACCTGGCAAACGCAGCCGGCCTTACGGTGCCAAGCAGGGCGCAAGCTGTTCAAAGCGGCTTAATCGGTACGCAGAGGTCGCAGCGGAAGATCCCGGTTTTGGGGTCGAAAGCGTCGGCACCGTACATTTCCAGACAGGGCCGATCGTCAGGTTGAAAGCCGCTTTGAGGAAGCCAATCGCGGTAAAGGCTTTCCCAAGCCAAGCCCACATCGGAGGCCGGCCCCACGAACTGCGCGGCGGCCAATTTCGCCTCGGGCAGCCGCGCTTCGTTTACTCGTGAATCTAGAACAAAGCCTTCGGGGATGCTGATGCCTGCGTCATAGCGACATTTTTCGGGTTCGGCGAAGCGTGGGTCGTCCTGTGAAATACCAAAGCAAATTCGGTCCTCCGTCCAAAGACCATGCGCTTGCGCCCACAGCATCAAGCGTTGCCAAAGGCCTCCAATGTCGCCCGCTGCGCCGTAAGGTCCCGTGTGGCGCATATACGCAATACGTTTGGCTGCAAGGGTTTTGATCGTCACGTTCATGATGTCCTCCTGGGGGCAGTCCATCTGCCCTGAGGAAGCATTGTGCCGATCCAGAACGCCCACGGCTTTGCGTGGCTTGCTTTCTGCTTTGCCAATCTTGCTTTCTTCAATTTGCCGGTCGGCCCACGCCTGCCCTCCCCCTTGCCGCCATTGTGTGGCGCTCATTCCGAAGCGGTGCTTAAACGCGCGCGCGAAGGTGCTGGCCGATTGGAATCCGCTGTCGAGCGCGATGGCAAGCACATCCTCGTGCGGCCTCATTGTTAGCGCAGACGCGGCCCACTCAAGCCGGATCCGTTGCACAAACTCGTTGAGTTTCTCGCCTGTGATTGACTTGAAGATGCGATGGAAGTGAAAGGGCGAAAATGCGGCGAGCCGCGAAAGCGCCTCAAGCGAAAGCGGCTCAGCCCGGTGGGTCCGGATGTGGTCGATCACCCGGTTGACGCGGTTTTCGTACTCGCGGCGGTTGGTCTGGCTGTGGGACATGGTCGTATGCCGCGAAACTGTAGCATTTCGTGGTTGAGGTCTTCCAGGATCTCCCCCCTGGCACTCTGTCATCAAGCGATCACCCAGTACCGATACCCATTGACCTGATAGGGCACACCCAGCTTGAGGCGCTGCCGCGTGGGCTGCGGCAGAAACAACGGTGTCCCGGAACCCAACAGCACGGGGTGAACGATCAGACGATATTCGTCGACATTCCCTTTCCGCGCTTTGCGGTGTTTTCAACGGCCGCCACGCTGGAAACGGGGGGAAACCTTCGGCTGCCGCTATTCGTGAAACCGTCACGCATGGATGCATCGATTGGCATCGACGCTCAATCGTTGGTGCGCGATACGATCTCACTTATGAAGCGCGTGGTGGCGATACACGAAGAAGTTTGGGATGCGGCGTTGGCCGAGGAGTACATCGAAGGGCGTGAGTTTTACGTGGGCATCTTGGG
>JBBSJE010000032.1:0-38642 GCA_038257535.1 Polyangia bacterium | reverse complement strand
GCCTGCGCGCCGAATCGCTGTTCGGCCTCTTGGCGGGTGGCGTGCAAAGCTTCGGCGCCGCGCGCACACAACACCAGGCGGCAGCCCTCCTCGCCCAGCGCCAACGCGATGGCGCGCCCCAATCCCCGGCTTGATCCCGTCACCACAGCCACGCGGTTTAACAGCTGTAAATCCATGCCCAGGCGATAGCGTGAAGCGCCCGCCAGAGCAAGCCACCCGTGCTTGCCGGCACACACCCCGCAAAACGAAGTGTTTCATGTGAAGAGGTTTTGGCTATGATGCGCCCCCTCAGGACACCATGGGCAAATTCGAAACCCTCGATTGGATTTTCATTTCGCTGTACTTCCTCGTGCTTGCGGGCATCGCCTGGTGGGTGATCCGGCAGAAGAACGAATCAGCGAGCGACTACTTCTTGGCAGGCCGCCACATGGGCTGGTTCGTGGTGGGTGCGTCCATCTTCGCCTCCAACATTGGCTCGGAACACATCGTGGGCTTAGCGGGCACCGCCGCAAAAACGGGCGTGGTGATGGGCCACTACGAGTTGCACTCTTGGTTGGTGCTGCTGTTGGGCTGGGTGTTCGTGCCGTTTTATATGCGCAGCCAAGTCTTCACGATGCCGGAATTCCTGGAACGCAGGTACACACCTGCGGCCCGCTGGTTTTTGTCCGTCACATCCTTGGTGGCGTACGTGCTCACCAAAGTCTCGGTGACGGTTTATGCCGGCGCGGTGGTGTTCGAGCAGCTGATGGGCATTTCGTTTTGGACAGGTGCGCTCACCATTGTGGTGCTGACCGGTGCGTACACGATGATGGGCGGCTTGCGCGCCGTGGTTTACACAGAAACCTTGCAAGCCATGGTGCTGATCGTGGGTTCGCTGGCGGTGACCGGCATTGGGCTTGCGAAAATTGGCGGCTGGTCGAAGCTGGTTGAAGTGGCCGGCGCCGACCATTTCAATTTGTTCCTTCCGGCGGATCATCCTGAGTTTCCATGGCCGGGCATGCTGATGGCGGCGCCAATCGTGGGCCTTTGGTATTGGTGTACCGACCAGTACATCGTGCAGCGCACGTTGGCGGCCAAAAACGAAACCGCCGCGCGTCGTGGTTCGATCTTTGCGGCCTATCTGAAGCTGCTGCCGTTTTTCATCTTCATCATTCCGGGCGTGATCGCTTATGCGCTCTCGAAAACCGGTCAGCTGGAACTGGCGCACCCTGATCAGGCGTTTCCCGCCATGGTGCAGGGGCTTTTGCCCACCGGCCTTCGCGGCCTAGTTGCCGGCGGCTTGTTGGCAGCCTTGATGAGCTCGTTGGCGGCGGTTTTCAATTCCTGTTCAACGCTGTTTACGATCGACATCTACAAAAAACTGCATCCCCAAGCTTCGGACAAAATTTTGGTGATGGTGGGTCGCATCGCCACGGCGGTGGTTGTGGTGCTGGGCATCTTGTGGATTCCTCTGATGCAGAAGATTTCGGGCCAGCTTTATCACTATTTGCAAAGCGTGCAGGCGTACATTGCGCCTCCCATCGCGGCGGTTTTTCTGTTGGGCCTTTTCTGGAAGCGCATCAACGCCGCAGGCGCGATGGCCGCGTTAGTGGGCGGGTTTGTCATCGGCATGGCCCGGCTGGTGGCGGAACTGATGAAGGCCAGCCTCTCGGGTGTGCTACACACCTTCGCCACCATCAACTTCCTCTACTTCTGCGCGATCTTGTTTGCCGTCAGCATCGCCTTGTTGGTGCTGGTCAGCTTGGTCACCCCGGCCCCCAGCGACGCGCAAATTGCGGGTCTTACCTACGGCACCACGGTGGCCGCGGATCGTGCGGCTTCGCGCGCAAGCTGGAACCGGCACGACGTGATTGCGTCCGCCATCGTGCTGGTTCTCATAGCCATCATAATGGTTTCGTTTTCGGGCTAAGCCTTAGCGAACCTGTTCCAGCAGCTGTTCGGCGTCGGCCAGCGTGGGATCTTCTTGTAGCGCCCGTTTGGCGAAGATCAGAGCCCGCTGGCGGTCGCCGTTTTTGGCGGCAATGCGCGCTTGTCGATAAAAGCTGACCGCCACGGGCATGGGGCCATCGGGGCAATTGAGGCTAATGGCGCGCAACGCCTTCAGCGCCAGGTCGTCGTCCCCCAAAGCTTCCGCCAAATCGGCCAGCTCGGAAGCCACCACGCCGTTGCGGCGATCGGAGTCTAGAGCTTTCCGCAACGCCGCCAGCTGCGCGTCTGAATCACCGATGCCGGCGGCGGCGCGCGCCATACGGTGGTAGAGCGCCGCCAGTTCGCTGCCTTCAACGCCCTTGGCATCTGCCACCAAACGATCAAGCAACGTCATAGCTTGTGCATATTGGCCGGTGGCCAAAAGCGTGTCAGCCAGAAGCCGTTGAACCACGCGATCTTCGGGGCGCAAAGCAAAGGCCTTGTTGATGGCGTCCACCGCGGCTTCCGGATCGCCTTCCTGCAAGAACATATCGGCGCCTTCGGTTAGCGCGGCCAAGCGCTCCTCTTCGTTGTCGATGCGCTCGGCCGCTTCAATGCGCATTTCGGCCACTTTGCGGCGGTTTCCCGATTGTTCATACAAGCTACTAAGGATGTTCAGCACCGCCGGTTGCCCAGGGTGATCGCCAAGCACCCGCTCCAGCGTGGGCACAGCTTGCGCCGGCGTGCCCATTTGTTCGTAGGCATGTGCCAGTCCCAAAGCCGCTTCAATGCGGCCTTCGTCCGTCTCCATCGCCACCAAACGCTCGCACACGCGGGCCACTTCTTCCCACTGCTCGGCGGTTTCAAATCGGCCCCGCAAGGCTTGCAGCGCATCTTTGTCTTCTGGATGGTTGTCGACCCAGCGGAACAAGAGCTCTTGTGCCTTTTCGCCATTGCCTTGCAGACTGAACACGTCGGTCAGCCGCAACATCGACCTACGTTCGGTTTGCAAATCGTCGTCCTCGGCCGCGCGCGAGGCCAGCAAGAACAAAGCGTCTGTCAGCTCTTCAGCCACCGCGAGGCCCACGAGTTCGTAGACCGTTTCCAAATCTGTCACGGCCGCTTGTGCATTGCCCGCTTCGGTGTGAAGGTCGGCGCGCAATCGCAGCAAGGCCACGCGGGCGTCGTCAGGCAGCTGGCTCTTGCTCAAGGCCTCACCCACCGCCACAACGGCGCCGGGTGAATCGCCCATTTCACGCAGGCACACCGCCAGCTCTCGCACCTGTTCGATGTTGGCGGGGCCCAAAAGCGCGGCTTTTTTCAGCAAAGCCGCCGCACCCGCGGTGTCGGCCAGCTTGTCTTTGCGGGTGGCGGCTGCACGCCGAAGAATGTCCGCGGCATCCTGGGGGCTGGCTTCCGCGCGCCGGCTGGCTTCTTCGTCCATCAACGCAGCCCAACCGTCCCAGTTTTCCAACGACTCGAACAGCGCGGCCAAGCGATCGAAGATGTTTCCGTTGTCGGGTGCACGCAGGCGCCCTTGCTGCAAAAGCCTAAGCTCAGACGCTTGATCGCCCATGTCGCGGTAGAGATTTGCGGCTTGCAAAGCCCGCTGCGCCGCCGCTTCACCCGATTCACCCGCCAGCAACTCCTCGGCCAAGCGCGCCCGCTCTTCTGTTTCATCCGCGGCCAGGAGATCCAGCAGACTGTTTTGCAACGAGCGTTTAAGTTCGGGATCGGGAATGTTCGAAGACAGCGCTTGCCGGTAAACCTGTTTGGCTTGCGCTGGATCCGCCTTACGCAGCAGATCTCCCAGGCTACGTGACGTGGCCGCCTGCCAATCCGCATCGCCGCGCGCCTCGGCTTCACGCAAGGCTTCCGAAAGCAGCGCTACCGCTTCGGAAACATCGCCTTGGCGTTCGTGCACTTCCGCCAGCGCCATGAGCGCTTCGCGATGCCCCGGCTCCTCTAGCAAAATGTCGCGGAACGCAGAGCCAGCCTCGTCGTTGTCTTTGCCGGTAGACAACAGGTGCCGCGCCCACACCAGCCGCACGCGGATGCGATCTTGCCTATCCAACAGTTTTTCAAGCGTGTCGGCCACCACCGCCCGCAGCTTGGTTTCGTCGTTAAGCTGGCCGTAAAGCTCGATCAGCGGCTGCCACAAATCTTTGTCGGCGGGATTGCGGGCACGCAGGTACTCGTACACCTCGGCAGCCAGGGCGCCGCTCTTAGGTTTCTGCGCCGCTTCGCGCGCCACCTCGCGCAAAAGCGCAGGAATTCGCGGGCTGTCGGTGGCCTGCGCGGCCTCCACCAGCCATTTGAAAGCGCCCTTGAAATCGCCCTGCGCCTTTCGCCTTTGCGCAAGGTCAAGCAGCGCCCACCCGGCCTCCCGCATCTGGCCCTGTTGTTGCGCAAGCGCCACGGCCCGTTCAAGCAGAGTCTCGGCGCGCGCGGCGGCGCCCAAGGCCAAGGCCAGTTCAACGCCTTCGTTCACTTCCGCTTGCGTTACGTCTTTCGAGGCCGCGCGCCGCTCAAGGAAATCAAGCAGCATTTGATCGTCGCCTGAGGCGCGCGCCACCCGTTCATAAAGTGGCATCACCCGCGGCAATTCATCTTCAGGCACATTGGCTTGGCGAACGATCGCCTGCGCGCGCGCAAAATCAGGAACTTTGTCGAGCGCCGAAGACAGCGTTTCCAATCCGGCCACACGCGTTTGGGCCGTGCGCAGCTGCAAAGCGGCCAAGCGGAACGAGATGTCCGCTTGTTCGGTAACAGACTCGGCGTCTTGCGCCAAGCGCGCCAGCTCACGTAGGGTTCGGGCCTCCTCGGCGGCCTCGCCGGTGGCAACGGCCACCCGAGCTTGCGCGATCAAAGCACCAACAAGGTGGTGCCCAGTCTGCTCCGCGCGGGCATAGAATTTTGCGGCCTTGGCGGCGTCTTTCAAATCCTCTTCCGCCACAGCGCCCGCGCGCATCAATAGATCGCAAACGCGGGTGCCGTCGTCGCGCCGGCGCATTTGATCAAGCGCCTCCTCCAGCAAGCGCAAGTAGCGCATGGGATCACCCAACTGGCCGGCCAGGTTGCGTCCGAGGTCATGCGCCTCATCGAGATCCGGCGCTTTGTCTAAGGCTTGTGCCACGGAAGCCATCGCGTCTTCGGTGCGCTTGAGCGCCTCAAATAGCCTCGCTTTGTCGCACATCACTCGTGCTTCTTCGGCTCCCGAATCGGCGGCGCTGGCGCGCTTTTCCAATAGCGAGAGCGCTCTGTCCACCTGTCCACGCGCCACAAACGTGGCCTGCAAACGTTTGGCCTCCTCAGGGCTTTGAAGGCCGGTGGCGATCGCCGAGTCCAAGCGCTCGGCGGCCGCGGCGCTGTCATTGCGGCTTTCGGCCACCGCCTCAAGCCGCAGCAAGGTTTCGCCAGCTGACAACGGCGCTTCGGCAGGATCAGAACGTCGCGCCAACACCAAAAGCGCCTGATACGCGCGTTCGGCGCGATCAAAAGATTTGGCTTGCTCAGCGGTTTCCGCCAAGTCTACCAACACCTGCTGCCCGCTTACATCGATGGCGGAAGCTTGATCCAGGTGCTCAAGTGCGGCTACCAAATCGCCATCGGCTCTGGCCGCCAAGGCCAGCTGGTGATGAATCGCGGCGCGTTCTTTGGAACGCCTTCGCCCCATGTCTTCCAACAAGCTTTCAAGCAACGTGCGCGCCTCGGCCTGTCGGCCGGCCACGCGCAAGCCCTCGGCCAGGCGTGTTCGCAGCTGTCGATCCCCCGGCAACCGTGCCACCGCCAACTCCAAAACCGGCACCGCACGATCAGGTTGCTTGAGGGTCTCCTGGTAAAGCGCGGCGGCTTCGCGCGCATAAGTGAGCAACAGCTCGTCGCTGATGTTCTGCTGGCAGCCTTCGGCCAAGGTGCGTGCCAAAGGCTCCCACGCTTCGGCTTGGCGGTACGATTTCAGCAGCAGAGCGCGCAAAGCTTCGTTCCCCGGCGCCTCGGCCAAAGCATGCTCCAACGTGGAAACGCCGCGATGGCGCTGCCCGCTATCAAGGTAGGCTTGGCTCAAGCGCAAGCTGACGTCCACGCGCTCGTCCTCCGCAGCGTGTGTCAGCCGTTGTTCAAGCCACGTGGCAGCCGCGCGGGATTCACCCTTGGCCAAACACAGCCGCGCCAATGCATCCAAGGCCTCGGGCGTGGCAGACAACGCCACCATCTTCTCGTACCCTGAAATCGCGCGGGCCGAATCTTTGAGATCCTTCTCGGCGATTACGGCCACGCGCCCCCACAAGGGCGCCGCTTCGGCGGTGGCGCCGCGGTCCTCCAGCGTGCGCGCTTGCGACGTGAGAATGTCGGCCAGCTCTTGAAATTGCGACTTGGCTGACAGCAGATCCGTCAGCGCGTTCAAAGTGGCGCCATCGCCGGGCGCTTCATCAAGATTGGCCAGCAAGGTGGCCACGCGCGCGCTGCGTTCTTCGATCAACCCGGCCACGCGCGACATTTCCAACCGCAACGCCAAGCGATCAGCCGTGGACAGCGGCAGCATCAGCTCCCGCCGCCGCAAGGCCACAAGCTCGCTCAGCAAATCGGCTTCTTCAAGCAAACCCGCAAGCACTCGCACAGCCTCTCGATCATCTGGCGCGTCGTCCACGATGGCGCGGTACAAGGTGCGGGCACGGGATTTGTCACCCAGCGATTCCAATGTGATGCGTGCGGCCTTGCGCCGCAAACCCCGCAACAGCTGCGACGGCAGATTCCACTGCGTCACTTCGATCATAACGTTGATCGCGCGCGCGGCGTCCTGGCGCTGGCCGCTGGCCAAACACACGTTGCTGATCGCCGTCACGGCCTGCTCGGTGGCGCCGGCAAGATCTATTGTTCCGGTGGGGGTGGCTTCCGTGCGCAACATGTGCGAGGTCTGCGCCAACAAAGCATGCGCTCTTTGCAATGTGGTGGGGGCGTCGTTCAACACCTCTTGGGCCACGCGCAAGGCTTCGCTGCCAGGATCCAAGTTTTGTGGTTGCAGCGACGCCAGATGCACCAGCGTTTCGTAAAGCGGCCGACCCGGTTGCTGGCGTTGCAACAAGGCCAAGCGTTCCCAGGTGGGTGCGTGCGAAGGGCTGTGTTTGGCGGCCCGCAACAAAGCCGCTTCGGCGCGCGCTTGTCCTTGCGCCCCTGCAAGTTTGCCCTCACACCAAGTGGCCATCGCAAGCTCCAAGTCTCGGACCAGAGCTTCGGGCAACCCACTGCGTTTGCTGATCACTTGCGCCAGCGCATCGCTAGCCTCAAGCCACGCCGCTGGTTCGCCCACCTGCTTCACGGCGTTTTCCAGCGCAGGCAACAGTTGCCCCTTGACCACCTCTGTGGATACGGGGGCGCGCAACACCGCCTCGGCCGCCACCGCCCAATTTCCTGTTGCAGCGGCCATGCGCACCAACGCCAACTTCACGTCGTTGCGATCGGGCGCAAGCCGCAAGGCGGCCTCATACGCGGCCAGTGCGGCTTCCGCGTTGTCGAGCTTGGTCTCCAGCAAGCGGCCCTGGTGCACCAATAACTGCGCCTTGCGAGGCGCCTCATCTGACAACACGCCTGCAGCTTGGGCCAACACGGTGGCAGCAAAATCCCAGGTGATGGGGTCGGCGCACAACCGCAGCAACTCGGTTTCCAGTCGCGCGTTTTCAGGCGCGCGCAATAGCGCCTGCGCCAACAGCGCACGTGCTGTTTCTTCCCCATTGTGCGTGCCTTCCACGCGTTCCGCCAACTCGACCAGCATGCGCGCTTGCGCCGCGGAATCAGTCATCGTGGCCAGCCGCTGTTCCGTAAGGGTCACCAACTCCGCCACGTCACCAGCGTCGCTGTACGCCTTGGCCAAAGCGTCCACAGCTACGCGTTCCGCACGTTTGTCCTGCAGCAAGGCTTGCAAGCCCGCCCGCGCACCCGGGTGGTCGTTTTGCAATGTCAACGCGGCTGCGTAGGCCGCGGCGGCGGTTTCCGGTTGCTCTAACTGTAGATGCAGCACCTCTGCAAGGCGCACGTAGGTTTGTACAAGGTGCACCTGCTCTTGTGAGGCCACGGCTTGTAGGCGCTCGGCCAAGTCTTCCCAGCCCGCTTGCGCGGACAGCAGGTCCACAAGCGCTTGTGTTGTCTCGGCGTCTTGCCCAAACCTGCGCTCAACCTCTTGCCAGGTTTCAATCGCTTGGGGCGCATCGGACAATTCGTCGGCGCGCAGGCGTGCCAGACGGATCAAATCCGCACGTTTGTTTTCCGGTCGCTGGGTTTGTTCGGCGCGCGCGCGCAGAACATCTGCCAAGCGCTCAAAGCTTTTGGTTTGCAGCAACAAAGCCGCAAGGGCGTCCAGGGCTTCGATGTCGCTGCCATCAAGCGCAAGCCGGCTTTCCCACGCGAAAATGGCGCGTTCGTCGTCACCAAGTTGACTGGCCAGCTTTCCAGCTTGGCCCCACGTCGCCTGCTGCTCGGCATCTTCGGGCGCCATTTGTGCCAGGCGCTCCAAGATTGCCAGCCGCTGCGCGGGCGGCCCAAAGCGGCTGTGCAGACGCACCATGCGCCGCAGCGCCGTGAGTTGATGCCCTTGATCGGCGTTGTTGTGATTGGCCACGCGTGCGAACAGCGAAGCCGCCTCGCTGTGATTGCCGCTGATTTCATCTTGTACGCGTCCCGCTTCCAGCCACAGCGCGCATTTTAGGTTGTCGTCGGTGGTGGCATCGGCGGCCCCAAGCAGGCCTTGCAGATAAACATCAAAACGCTCGGCAATCTCGGCCAGTTGGTGCAATCGAACACGGGCGGCCGCATCCGTGGGGCTCAGCGCCAGCAACTCAACCAAGCGATCCATGGCCTGCGCGTTGTCGTTTTGCGCCACCAAGCGTTCGGCGGCTTCGCGCAGAAGTCGTACCTTCTCATCACCGGAAGCAAATTCGTGAGCCGTTTCCAGCGCTTCGACGATGCGGCCCTTTTCCCCCAGCCGCTCGTAGTCGTTGCGAAGCAAACCCAGCGCGCTTTGCCGTTGCTCCGCGGTGGCCGACGGCAGTTTCAAGATGCGCTCAAGCACCTTGCAAGCGGCGTCGTCTTCGCGCGCTTTGAGCAGGGCTTGCGCGTCTGACAAGGCCCCCGTTACATCATTGAGGTGGTCCAATCGCAGATTGGCCAACCGTGTACGCAAATCGTTGCTCTCGGCGCCCGAAAGCACGTCTAGCCGTGCCACCCAAACGGCTTGCAATTCGGCAAACCGTTGCTCTTTGTCAAGCAGACGCTCAAGCGACGCCGCCACATGCTGATCGGTGGGCCGCGTTCGAAACAGTTCGCTCAGGTAAGCAATCGCTCGGTCCGGGCTACCTAAAAAGTCTTTGGCCACGCCCGCGGCTTCTTCAAGCAGCTTGCGCCGTCGTGGGCCTTCCTTCACTTGGGCCAGCAACCCATCGTAAACCGTCAGCAATTGTTCCCATCGTTGCGACACCGAAAGCAGCAAGGTCAGCCGCTCAGCCGCCCACTCCAATGTGGGATCGATCGCTAGCAGGCTTTCAAGCAGTTCGATGATGGGCTCGGGCGTGTCGCCAAACCATTCTTCGTGAAAGCTCAGCGCTTTGGGTCCCAAAACCGCGATGACGTTGGCGTCGGCCTTCTTCAACGTCTGACGATAAAGCTCCGCCACGTCTTCGGGACGTTGCAGGGAGGCGGCCAGCTCTTCCAAGGCGTCCCAAGCGCCCTCATCAAGCGGATGTGTGGCGGCCCGGTGAATGGCGGTGGCCAGGGCGTCGCCGCCGGGCCCTAACGCGCGCGTGGTTTCGTCAGAATCAGAAGCCATCGAAGATTCCTTGGAGCTGGTCGTTCGGGTGTCAAATGAACTCATGGCGCAGCCTTGACGCATCGGCAGCAAGGGTCTGAGACCAAAGACCTGCCGGTGCTGGTCGTTCATTTCGCCCTTGGCCGACCCTGGCGGTCATCCCAAAGGCTCCCCAGTTTGCCGTGAGACCTGCAGGGCCACAACAAGGGAGGGCCAGAACCTTCGGATGTTCAGTATCACCCCCTTGCACAAGGCGCCTTGACGGTGGGCTCGCGGGCGCCCAACCTGTGCGGCCGTGTCGAAGAAGGCCGCAGCCAGCGATTCCAACGAGGCCATCAAGGTGCTTGCCCGAAACAAGCGGGCGCGACACGACTATCAAGTGGCCGAAACGATCGAGGCGGGGCTGGTGCTGGAGGGGTCTGAGGTGAAGTCCATTCGCAACGGTCGGGTGAACCTCACCGACGCGTTCGCCGACATCTCGAAAGGCGAGGTTTGGCTGCACCAGATGGATGTCTCAACTTACACCTGGGCCCACATCCGAAATCACGAAGCACGACGGCGGCGCAAGCTGTTGATGCATCGGCGCGAGATCGATCGGCTTGATGGCAAGCTCAGGCAAAAGGGGTTCACCATCGTACCCCTGGCCATCTACGACAAGGGCGGAAAAATCAAGGTCGAGCTGGCATTGGTAAGCGGCAAACAAGACTGGGACCGCCGCGAAGACTTGAAGAAACAAGACGCTACGCGCGAGATCAACCGCGCCATGGCGTCCCGCCGTCGCTAAATACAAAAACGGCCACGGGGGGAGCCCCATGGCCGTTCGGCGCCTTGAGTGAGAGGTGAGAGGTTACGCTGCCTGCAAAGCTCTTGCGGGCGCCTTTTTGGCGGCGGCTCGCAGGGCGGCTGTGAAGGGGGCGTCGGTGGCAAACAGCAAACCCAGGAAGTTGCCGTCGTCGTCGATCACGGGAATGGAGTCGGTGCCGTAGTGCTCAAGCGTGGTTTCGGCATCGCTCAAGGTATCGCTAGGACGGCAGCTGGGTGTCCGCCTCGACATCACAGTTTCCACGGGCATCGCGTGCGAGGCGCCGGACCAACGACGCACCGCGGAGCGAGCCGCTTCAGCCGTCACCACACCCACAAGGCGACCACGCCGATCCACCACCGGCAGGGTCTCCAAGGCCCCGTCCAGCATCTTCCGCAGCACGGAATCTACGGGATCGTAAGGCCTGCAAACCGGAACCTCTTTGTTCATCACCTTTTGTACGTTCATGTTTTCCTCAGGGCGCGTGTGATGTCGGATGCTCTCGCCAGCGACTTAAGCAAAAATGTGCTCAAGCCAACCAAAAAGAACGCCGGCGGTGAAACTGTACGCCGGGCCTTGTTACGGGGAGGCCAAAGGTGCGTTGCAAGCTTGTAAAGCCCGTCCAACAAGCCTCGAGTGGCTGGTTGGGCAACCCCATTCCCGTCGTCGTGCAAGCTGTCATCGCTGAATGCATCTGTTTGGCCGGCGGAGCTTGTTTGCAGGTGTCGTGCCAGGTTTTAAGACCGGATCGATCACAAAGAAAATCACGGGTTTTCCGGATTTGCTCATTACGGTCCCCGGACGTGTGTCACGAAGGGCTGTCACGCTTGCGGAACCGTAGGCACCTATTGGAAACAGAGGCTTCAGCAAAGGCCTTCAGCCCACAAATGCGTCGCTGGCGGTTATAGTCCCTACATGGCGGCCGTGAACTCACAGATGTTGCCGCTTGGAACCGTGGCACCCGAATTCGTTTTGGAAGCCACGGAAGGGCATATGGTTTCGCTCTCGGCGGTGGCTGAGGGCCACAAGGCGGTGCTGGTGATGTTCATCTGCAACCACTGCCCCTTCGTGAAACACGTGGCCGCCGAGTTGGCACAGCTGGGCCGGGATGCGCAGGACTTGGGTGCGGCCGTATTCGCAATCAACTCCAACGACGCCGAGGCCTACCCGCAAGACGGGCTTGCGGCGATGGTGGCGGAAAAGCGACAACGCGGTTACAGCTTCCCCTACCTCTTCGATTCGACGCAGACCGTGGCAAAGGCCTATCAAGCGGCGTGCACGCCAGACTTTTTTGTTTTCGGTGCGGACAGGCGGTTGGTGTACCGGGGCCAGCTGGATGACAGCCGACCCGGCAACGACATTTCCGTCACAGGAAAGGATGTACGGCAAGCGCTCGAAGCGGCGGTTCGGGGCGCCCCCCCACAACAGACGCAGCGTCCCTCCATCGGGTGCAACATCAAGTGGAAACCCGGAAATGCGCCGGCGTACTTTGGCTGAACCATCCGCTAGCTGAAGGACCGCACAGGCTGCTCACGCAAGGTGGTTAGCAGTTCGTCTATTTCGTGGTGAGCGCGGATCTGCTCGGGCAAAAGTTCGTTTTCCAAAACCGCCCGCGCGGGCAGCTCGAGGCGCTCCAAGGCGGTGGTGTACTCGCGGACGCCAAACTCTTCACCTTCTTTGAGCAACGCCACCGCCATCGTCTCACTGGCGGTCATGGCCATGGGTTCCGCCATGTTCTCGAAGAACCCCCACGAGCCCGGCTCGTTTTGCAGGGTTCCCCCCATGTGAATCACCAGCTCAGCCAGGCGTGCTGCGCGATGCCGATGATCTTCAAGCGTCTCCAACAGCTTCAGCCCAGCCACCCCGTGGCGTGCAAGGCGGGTGATGACGGCGTCGTACGTTGTGGCTGCCGCAAGCTCCCCTGCGCGCAATTGGTTCAAACGTCGAATGTTCACGCGTGTCCGGTCGGCTGCTTTCGAGGCCTCAAAGCTTGTGGAAGGTGGCCCGCCTTCCCCTTCCATACGCGCCATCTCAAACTCCACGGGCACTTGTTGCGATTTTACATTTTGCATTTTGGTCCTTCGGCACTTACATCCGCCGCGCCGTCCAGTATCAAACGGCGTGCCAGTGCAATTAGGTTGGATGCTCAAGTGACCAAAAACGCACGAGTTCGCGGCAAACACTCACGCCCAGACTGCTTTTTAGGTATTCTAAGGAGGCTAGGTCCCGGTCTCGATGGTTACAGGCTGGAAGCGCCAGCCGATGGCAAGTCACCGATTCGTTATGTTGCAACATAGGCGGAAGCCATCGCCGATTTCCTGTTTCTTGCGACGTTTCATCGCTGCGAGAGCCTGCTAGGTTTTCAAACTTGCCGAAGTTTTCTGACATAGACGCCCTCCAGTGGCGAGAGCAACTGCGGCGGCTTCGCACCAGTCTGGGGCAGGCCCTCACGCTTGAGCAGGCGGCGCAGATCTTGTCGCGACAGCTATTCATGGCCTTTTCCGCCGACACCGCCCTGGTGCGTGTGTACGCGGCCTTGCCCTACGAGGAACTTGAGCCCGTGGCGCGAAGGTTCGTGGATGCCGCTGTGGGCGAGGTTGACAAGCGGGCCCCCAAAATGCCGGTTCTGGCGCTGATGGGAACCCATGGCAGCCAGCCCGCGTGGTGCGATCGAACGCATTCCCATGGGCACTTGGCCATTCCCTTGATCTCCGAAGCCTTCGTGCAAGACATCCCCATGGTCGCACGCCTGTTGAAAGAATTGGGCGTGGAACTGATGGGACTCGACGCCGCTCCTGAGATCAACGCCCGTCGCTTGTTGGGCGGGTTTAACGGCGTGTTCTATGTGGAGGACGCAGCTGCCGCGCGTGATGCCAAGGGCCGTTTGATCATTCCAGCGCAGGATTTTGTAGCCCAACACAAAATCAAAACCGTGTTTGGCATGGGAGGCGTTTTCCCCGACAACACGCTGGTCACCATCATTGTTTTTTGTACCGAGACGCTTCGCCGCGACCAGGTGGAGCGCTTAAAATCCCTGGTTTCGGTGTTCAAAGGTGAAGCCAGCCGTTTGGTGCTGGGGCGCAAGTTTTTCGGCGCCGCCTAGGGCCCGTTGCGCTTCACGGTTCCTACGCCGTGTTTTGCAACTCGGCCAAGAAAGCCTCCCCGTACTCCGCCAGCTTCTTGGGGCCTACGCCGGGCAACCCCAAAAACTCATCGAGCGATTGCGGCCGCAGGCAGGCCATGGCGCGCAAAGTGGCGTCTGAGAACACGATGTACGCGGGAAGCTTGCGTTGATCGGCCAGTTGCTTGCGCAAAGCCTTGAGGCGCAGGAAAAGTTCGGCTTCCTCGCCCGCGTTTGCCTGCCCCCCCACGGCGGCGTCCCACCGCGCGGCAACGGGGGCGCGTTTGTTGCCAGCTTGTGCAGCTGGTAGGGAGGCCAAGATGTCGAGGTTGGCGCACACGTCGCAAGACGCGCCGCACGCCGCCAGCGCTTCGCCCAAGTAGCGAACGATCGCCTGGTGACGGCACAGCTTGCGATCGGCCATCTCGAACATTTCGCGCGTTTGCGCCCGGTTGCGGGCGGCGGCTTCGGCGGGGCCGTCTTCGCCGAACCTGTCGTAGCTCATCACATCGGCCCAGGAATAAAACAGCACGCATTCCGCGGGCAACCCATCGCGGCCCGCACGACCAATTTCTTGATAGTAGCTTTCCACCGATCGCGGCATATCGCGATGAATCACATAGCGAATGTTGGATTTGTTGATGCCCATGCCAAACGCGATGGTGGCCACCACCACGTCGTAGTCGTCGCGCAGAAATGCCTCTTGCACGCGATCGCGTTCCAAGGGGTCAAGCCCGGCATGGTAGGCCGCCGCGCGCACGCCCGCTTGTTGCAAGAAGGCGGCGATGCTTTCCACTGACTTGCGCGTGATGCAATAAACAATGCCGCTTTCCCCTCCGCGGCTGCGAATGAAGCGCAAGATGGCGTCGCGGGTTTTGGTTTGGCCGTCGCCTTTTTTGTAGGCGTGCAGGCGCAAGTTGGGGCGATAAAAACTGCCCCGAAACGTCACCGGGTTTTCCATGCCCAGCTGGGTGATGATGTCTTGCCCCACTTCAGGCGTGGCGGTGGCGGTAAGCGCCAACACCGGCAAACCGCCAAACTTTCGCTTCAGTCCCGCCAAGTTTCGGTACGCGGGGCGAAAGTCGTGCCCCCATTGGCTGATGCAGTGGGCTTCATCCACCGCCACCAAACGGATTTGTGCGCGCGACAACGCCCGCCCCACCGAGGCTTCGATGCCTTCGGGTGCCGCGTACACCAATTCGTATTTGCCCGCTGACAAAGCGTCCTCGCGCCGCCGCCGCTCTTCGGGCGGCAGGCTGCTGTTGAGGTAGGTGGCGCGTAAGCCGTACTCGTTGACGCCATCGACCTGATCTTTCATCAAAGCGATGAGCGGCGACACCACCAACGTGGTGCCCCCCAAAACCCGTGCGGGGATCTGGTACGTTAGCGACTTGCCAGCCCCCGTGGGCATGATCCCGATGCAATCGCGGCCTGCCAGCGCCGCCGCGATGATGGGCTCTTGACCGGGGCGAAAGGCGTTGTAGCCGAAGGTGTTTTGCAGCACCTTCAAAGCGGCATCAAGGGCAACGGGCCCCCGCGGAGCCGCCTTTACCGCCGCCGCCAGCCGCGCCAACCGCGAGAGGCAATCGCCTTCAAAAGATTGCGGCTGTTGGCGCCAGGCGCGGCGCAATTCGGCCAAGCCCGCTTCCACTTCGGCGCGGTGTTCGGGAGCCTTGTCAGCCTGAGCCCATAGGGCCTCCAGGGACAAGACACGAGATTGGATGGTGGGCGCGTTGACTGTCACAGAGGATGTTTCGGAACGACGAGGCAGATGTTGCGCCAAATCGTCAGTGATGGCGATGGGGGTGTGGAGCAAGGCCTAAATTGGCAAGGGGGTTTTCAAACGGCTGGCCAGCAACGCCTTTGTATAAGGGTGTTGCGGCTCTGCCAAGACGCGCGGCGTAAGCCCCGTTTCCACAAGCCTGCCTTGGTGCATCACGGCGATTCGGTGCGCCAGGTGGGCGACCATCGCCAGATCGTGGGAAATCAGCAGATAGGTAAGCGCGTGACTTTGCTGCAGGTCCATCAGCACATTGGCAACCTGCGCCGCCACCGAAAGATCCAAGGCCGCCAAAGGTTCATCGGCCACCACCAAGCGGGGCTTTGTGCTGAGCGCACGCGCCAGGGCTACGCGCTGCCGCTGGCCGCCCGAAAGCTCATGCGGAAATTTCGACAACGCCTCAGGACCCATGCCCACTTGCGCCAGCAGCGCCACCACCTGCTCGTGGCAATGACGTTGCGTTCCCGCCAACCCTTGGATGTGCAACGGCTCGGCCACAATTGCCTGCACGCGCATGCGTGGGTTCAAGGACGCGGTGGGGTTTTGAAACACCATCGTCATCTGACGTCGTTGTGAGGCCGTGCGGGCGGCAGGCAGTGGCTGCCCCTGCCACAAGATCTCACCGGCATCGGGCCGTTGCAGCCCCACCACCATGCGCGCCAAGGTGGTTTTGCCCGATCCCGATTCGCCCACGATGCCCAATGTCTCACCCGCAACCAAATCCAACGACACGTCACTGACCGCGCGCTGCCACCGCCCGGCGTGCTTATAGCTCTTTGAGATCGCACGCAGCTGCAGCAGGGGAGGCGTCGTCATGGGCTGGGGACGCGGGGGCTTGGGACGTCCTCGCAGCCCAGAGGCTCAACAAACATGTCTGGCGGTGCTGTGAGCCGAAAATCCGACAACGGGATCTCAGGGTTCATGCGCCGATCGCGAATTTTGATCTCCACCCCGTCATCAAACGAGGCGCCTGGCTCCGCGAAGCGAATGCGGCCGGGCATCAGCACGCCGCCGTCTTGAGAAAAGTCGTCATAGCGCACCCGCCACCACGCCCCGTTGGCGTCAAGGCCTTCAACGCCCACAATCACCCATTGCGCGTACCGTTTTTGCAGCAGCACCCGCACACGCTGGCTGGACGTGTTGTGACCGGACGTCTCCCATTCCAAACGTTCCGCGCCGAGATCAGCATCCCAGTCGTGGCTTAACAAACGGCTGCCGGGAAACACGGGCGCGTCGCCCAGCAAGATGGCCGCGATCTCCTGCGGGCGCAAAGGAATGCGAACCAGGCGCGCCACGTTTTGGGGGCACGCGGGCCCCTCATGAAACTCGTGTCGTTCCAAATCCAGAAGCTGAAATCCGTTGCCATCGGTGGCCAACGCGGCCACGGTTCCCTTCAAGCTCACTTCGGCCTCGAAGCGCAAACGTCCCGAGCGCTCAACCAACATCAAAACCGTGGCCGCCACGCGATCGCCGCCCAACCAGCTGGTGGTGCGGGTTTTCAAGTTGAGGCTTTGCACAGCCTTTTGATGGGCTTGCAACGCTTCAATCAGTTCGGCTTTTGCGGGTGGCTCGTAGCTTCGCTTGTGCGCTTGATGGGCGCAGCCTGACACCACGAGGGCCAACACCACAGCAGCACGTAGATTGAGATCGAACCTCATCATGGAATCGTTGCTCCGTTGCTGGGGCCCTTGCTTCGGGCTTGCGAAGGCGTCAGTGATTGTAACAAGACCTCAAGTTGCGTCCGCACCTTGCCAACGGGTTTTAGCTCCAGTGCTTGCTGTACCCGGGTCAGCGCCAACGCAGTTTGCCCCCGCTGGGCGTACAAACTGGCCACGTGGGCAAGAATCTCAGGTTCGTCGGGCGCGATGCGGGCCGCGCCTTCCAGAAACATCGTCGCCTTGTCCCAACGCTTGTCTTGGTGATGAATCCACCCCACCGTGTCCATGATTGCGGCCGATCCTGGATCCAGCGCCAGCGCCGCTTGCGCGCGTTTGAGAGCGAGCGGCAAGTTGTGATGTTGCTCAGCCGCCACGAATGCCCAAAAATTCAGCGCCTCCACCTGTGCAGGGTCTCGCATCAAAACTTGTTCCGCTAACCGCAATGCGCGCTGCCAATCGCCGTATTTGTCTTCCAATGATGCCGCCGCCAGAGTTATGCGATCGCGGTTGGCGGCATCCTTGGGTTGCTCCTCAAGCCGCTGACGCGCGCCTTCAAGATCTTTGCGGCTGGCCTGCAAAAGCGCCCGCGCCACCGTGAGCTCCAATTCCATGGCCTCATCGAGCGCATCGGTGGCCAAAGCTTCAAGGATGGTTTGCGCCTCGGGCAGTTTCCCTGCTTCGCGCAACAGCGCGGCGGCCCGTAAGCGGCCCTCAACGTAGGCGGCGGCGTCCTGCGGGATCGTCATAAAAGTTTGAACCGCTTCATCGCTTCTGTGCGAGGCCTCCAAGGCACTGCCCCTGGCCAACAAAACCCGCCCTCGAACATCTTTGTCGGGCGCCGTCGCCAATACCGCATCAGCAAGATCCAACGCGTTCGGCAGCCGGCCAGCCGCGCGTTCCAATTCCATCCGCGACATCAAGGTGGTGGGATCGGTTTCGTTCACCTGCAGATCGTCGGCCACAGCGTGCGCGTCGTCCTCGAGCTCCTGCTGCCGCAAAAATGTGGCGTAGAGGCTGGCCACGGTGAGATCGCCTTCAGAGCGCGCCAAGCTTTCTATGTACGCTGATCGAGCGGCGTCCATTTGGTTCATGACGGTCAATAGACGCGCCAACAGCAGCCGCGCTTCAAGGTGATCGGGCTCAATCTGCACCAACCGCTCGAAGTAACGCCGGGCCTCCACCAAATCGGCCAATGCCCAAGACACGGCGGCTTGCCGGTAGAGAACAGCCTGTGCCGTGGGGCGCGTCTGCAACAGGGTGTCTAAGGTGCGATGGGCCGCGTTCAAATCCAGCGCCATCACCTGCGCATCGGCCCGTTCCAGCGTGATGCGCAAAGCGGCTTCGGCGTCATCGTTCAAGTCAAAGCGCAGCAGCGCATCGCCCAGCACGCGGGCGGCGCCTTTGGGATCTCCTCGATGCAGATGCAGATGCGCCGCCGCCACCACGCCGTCCACAGTAGGCTCAATGGCCAACGATCGGTCGATGGCAACTTGCGCTTCTTTGGGGCGGTCCAAGTGCAACAAGGCCTCCGCCAGGCGCGCGTGAAGCTCGGGCGATTGCGCATCGTAATCGGTGGCCAGGCGGTACTCGGCCACCGCCTCCTGCCAGCGCTCTTCTTCTTCGTAAAGCAACGCCCGCGCCGCATGTTCATAAGCGCGGGGGCTAATCGAGCGCGTGGTGATGATTCGCCCGTCCACCACTTTGGTGATCGTAGCTTGCCGGTGCACGCAGCCAGCCGTCAGCATCGCCACGGGCATCAGCCAACGCAGCTGAGCTTTCACAACGCCAAGGAAAGCCGCTAGCACGCCCACCATGAACCTAAAGCGGAATGTTGCCGTGTTTGCGCGAGGGCAGAACCTCACGTTTGTTGGCCAAATCGTCCAAAGCGCGACACAAGCGCGCGCGCGTTTGCCGCGGCCGAATGACGCCATCAATGTAGCCCAAGGCGGCGGCTTCGTAAGGGTTGGCAAACCGCGTTCGGTATTCCGCCACGTAGCGGGCGCGTGCCGCTTGCGGATCAGCGGCTTTGGCAATTTCGTTGCGGAAAATGATGTTTACCGCGCCTTCGGATCCCATCACCGCGATTTCAGCGGCAGGGTACGCCAGGTTCACATCGGCCCTGATGTGTTTTGACGCCATCACGTCGTATGCGCCGCCGTAGGCCTTGCGGGTGATTACGGTTACCTTGGGCACGGTGGCTTCGGCGAAGGCGTAAAGCAGCTTGGCGCCGTGGCGAATGATGCCGCCGAATTCTTGCGTGGTGCCCGGCAAGAAGCCCGGTACATCCACGAAGGTAACCAGCGGAATGTTGAAGGCGTCGCAAAATCTTACAAACCGCGCCGCCTTAACCGACGCGTCGATGTCGAGGCACCCGGCCAAATGTGCAGGCTGGTTGGCCACCAACCCCACGGGGCGGCCGCCCAAACGCGCAAACCCCACCACGATGTTACGGGCATAGTCAGGGTGAATTTCAAAAAATGCCTCAGCGCCTTCGGCTTTGTCCACCACGCGCAAAAGCAAGGTGCGCATGTCGTAGGGTTTTGCTGGATCGATGGGAATCAAATCGTCCAGATCGGCGTCTTCGCGTTCCACTGGGTCGTTGGCCTGGCGACGTGGCGGATCCTGCTTGTTGTTCGAGGGCAAGTAGGCTAGCAGCGTGCGCAAAGCCTCCAAACATGCGGGCTCATCGCGAAAGGTTTTGTGGGCCACACCTGATCGGCTGGCGTGCGTTTCGGCGCCCCCTAGGTCTTCTTTCGACACCTCTTCGTGAGTGACCGTGCGGATCACGTCGGGGCCGGTGATAAACATGTGACTTGTGCCTTGCACCATGAACACAAAGTCGGTGATGGCCGGGGAATACACAGCGCCGCCCGCGCACGGCCCCATGATGGCCGAAAGCTGCGGCACCACGCCTGAGGCGATGGTGTTGCGGTAGAAGATCTCGGCGTAACCACCCAGCGAAGCCACGCCCTCTTGAATGCGGGCGCCGCCCGAGTCGTTCAAGCCAATGATGGGCGCGCCGGTTTTGAGCGCCAGATCCATCACTTTGCAGATCTTGCCGGCGTAGGCTTCTGAAAGGGATCCACCAAACACAGTGAAGTCTTGGGCAAAAACATATACGGGGCGTCCCTCCACGCGGCCCGAGCCTGTCACCACGCCGTCGCCCGGAATTTTCTGTTCGCCCAAGCCGAACGCGGTTGAGCGATGCGTGACCAGTTTGTCGTATTCCACAAAACTGCCGGGATCGCAGAACAGTTCGATGCGTTCGCGGGCGGTTAATTTGCCCGCCGCGTGTTGTTTGGCCACTCGCTCGGGGCCGCCTCCTTGTTCGGCTTGGCGCTCAAGTGCGTCGAGCCGTTGCAGGGGATCGGGAGGGCTGGGCAGGGGCGAGGGCATAGAACCCGAAGCTTTGTCGTCCATCGTCAAGCGTCCAATCCCAGCCGGTTGCGCACGTACTGGCCCAGGGGGTTTTTGATCAAAAGCGGTGCGTCCGCGTACGACGCCGACATGCAGCCCGCCTCGCCATCGCGCTCGGCCTCCTCACCCAGCACGCGGGCGTGGGCACGCACCTCGAATGGCCCACTGCCATCGGGCAGCCGGAACACCAATGTCACCTCCGCATCCGGTTCGAACGGCAGCGGGGTAGCGAATGAGGCCCCCTCGGGGCCTATTTGCAAAGCAAGACAATATGCGCGGCGCGACGAGTCACGTGCCTCGACGGGCAGCGCACAGGGGGCGGTTAATCCAAGGCTCACGCCCGCAGGCTACCACGCAAGGCTTTAGTCGTAACGAAGCGCTTCAATGGGCGGCACCCGCGCGGCACGCACGGCGGGATAAAGGCCAGACAGCAGCCCCACCGCCACCGAAACCGCCAGCGACACAACGATGGAACTAGGGGTGACCACAGTGGGCCAACCCGCGTAAGTGGCCACAGTTCTTGCCATCACCAGGCCAATGGCCACGCCCAAAAGCCCGCCCAGCGCGCTGAGGGTGAAAGCCTCCACCAAAAACTGTAACACCACATCGCCCTGGGCCGCCCCAATCGCGCGCCGCACGCCAATTTCGCGCGTTCGCTCCAGCACCGAGGCCAACATGATGTTCATGATGCCGATGCCACCCACCAGCAGCGAAATGCCCGCGATGCATCCCATCACGATGTTGAACAGCCGCTGCGTTTGCCGGCTTTGGTCAAGCAGCGCTTCGGGCACAACGATCTCGTAGTCGTCCACGCCGCCGTGAAGTTTGTCGATCAAGGTTTTGATCACCGCCGCGGTTTGGCGTGAGTCGGCGTTGTCTTGCATGCGCACGATCACTTCATCCAGGGGCGACGCCAACGGATCGCGTTCCAACTTGCGGGTGGCCGTGTTGATGGGCATAAACACCGCGCGGTCCAGCGAACCTGAGGCGCTTTCGTTGTTGTTGTTGCCCGCGCTACCCGTGGGCGCCAAAACCCCCACCACCTCGCACCACAGTTCGTTGATCTTCAAGCGGCGCCCCAAGGCCGAGCCTTGCACGAACAGATCGCGGCGAATGGCGGAGCCCACCACGCACACCTGCGCATGTTCGCGATCATCGCGCGCATCAATGAAACGCCCTTCGGCCAAATCCAAAGGCAACACCGCCGGATGCTTGTGCGAAACGCCGTAGGCCGTGCCTTCGGTTTTGCGTCCTGCCGCTTGCACGCGCCAAGGCTCAACCTTCAAGCGGGGGCCAACGAGTTTAACGCCGGGCACGGCTTCTTCGATGGCCGCCACATCTCGCAGCGAAAGCCCCAGCGATTTTTTTCGCGCCTCCCGCAATTCGTCAGGGCGCAGCTGTCGCGATTGAATCAGAACGTTGCGCAGCCCCAACCGATCGATGAGATCTTGAGCCTGCGCCGCAGCCCCCGCACCAATGGCCAACATGCCAATCACGGCGCCCACACCGAACATCACCCCCAACATGGTGAGGCCCGAGCGCAGTTTTCGGGTGGCCAAACTGTCGCGCGCAGAGCGAAAGGCCTCGCCCCAGCTCATGGCCGCCCCCGACGCCCTGAGGGCCTTGCGGGCGCGGCGCTTGGGGTGGCTGACATCGCGCCTTCACGGTCGGCTCCGTCTTTGGCGCCTTTTTCGGCGCCCTCTTCGGCGGGGGCCTGTTCGGGATCTCGCAACGCCACATGATCCCCTGCGCTCAATCCTGTTTCCACCACCAGCCGACCTACAGTGCCTGGGCCCAGTGTGACTGGCACTTTTTCAAATTGATGTGCCCCTGTCCGTCTATAAACCACCGAGATCCCCTGACGTTCGAACACCGCTTGGCGTGGCACCACAAGCGCGTCTTCACGCGTTTCCAAGAACACGCGGGCCCGCACGCTTTGTCCCGGCTTCATGCCCGCTGGCTCCCCTTCCAGGGAAACACGGGCGGTGAAGTATTGCGTGGGCACGTCGGGATGCAGCGGTTTGGGAAAGGGTTCAACGCCCACGATCTTGCCTTTGATTCGTTCATCGGGTTGCGATTCGATCACGAGCTCAACCGGTTTTTCCAAAGCCAAGCCGCCCGCATCGGCTTCCAGCACATACACCTCGGCTTCCATGCGGTCGCTCGTTGACACTTCGGCTATGCGCATGCCGGGCCACACTCTGTCGCCCTGGCGCACCATGCGGTCATCCATGCGCTCCACCACAAACATACCCGTATGTGTGGCTCGAACCTCAAGAGAGTCGAGTGACCGTTGGGCCTCCTCGGCTTGATCGTGCGCCTTTTTGCGATCCACCGCCAAAACATCCAGTTGTCGAGCCGACACCTTTTGCTCCAAAACTTTGGCCTCCGCGCTGTGAGCGAGACGTTCGGCATATAGCTTTTCGTCCAACTGCGATTCGATCACTTCGTTGCGCGGAAAAAAGCGCTCGTCCTTCACGCCCAGCTCTTTGGTGCGTGTCAACTCCTCTTGGGTCACGGTGGCGGTCAAATCGCGTTCGCCCAACTTGGCTTCAGCGGCGGCGCGTTCTTTGGCCAGCGAATGATCGGCTTTTTGTTTGTCGGCCAAGTTGCTGGTGACCCGCATGCGTTCATCGGTGTCGTCAAAGCGCAAAAGCACGTCACCCTTGGCCACGCGGGCCCCATCTTCAGCCATCCACGCGATCACGCGCGGGCGGCGTTGACCGCGGGGAGCTGTGATGGGCTTGGAATCCACGGCCTTGAGATAACCAGCCGCCGTTGCCACCCTTTGGAAGCTTTCCACCTGCACCTTGTAGGTGGGCACGTTGCCAGCCGTCAGTTTTTGGTTTTGCCAACGGGTAAGCAACAAGTTGCCGCCAAACGCCAAACCACCCAGGACGGCAGCGGTGATCAAAAGTGCCAGCGCGCGTTTCATTCAGCCAACGCCTCCAGGTCGCGTGTGGCCAGCTGCGTGTCTGGAGAAAGCCCTTCGAGCACCTCTGCGTAAAGCCGATTGCGCGCCCCCAGTTTCAAAGCCATCCGGGAAAACCCTGTGGTGGTTTTGCGAAACGCCACGGGACCTTCGGGGCGATGAAAGATGGCTTCCAACGGGATGAGAACCACGTCGCTTTTTCGATCAAGCTCAACCTGACCGCGAAACTGCATGGCGGGGCGCATCGCCATAGGGTCTATTTGATCCAACACCACATCAACGTGCACCACCTTCAGGGGGTTCTTCGGCGATTGCCGATACACGCTGCGGCCCAATTCCGTGATCTTTCCTCGCCACTCGCGTTCGGGATGCGCTTCAAGCCGCATACGCACCGCTTGCCCCACGGCCAAGCGCGCGGCGTCCATTTCATCCACCTCGCCTGAAGCTTTTAGTTTCGAGACGTCAGCGATTTCCAAACAACCTTCGGTGGCCCAGCACGGATCGCCCGCCTTCTTTTTCAGCCCCCGCCAATCGGTGCGGTAAATCGCCATGCCGGCAATCGGGCTCTTCACCGTCAGCTTTTCCAAGGTGTTTTCTATCTCGTCGACGCGGTTTTGCGCGCGGGCTCTGCGTTCGCCTAGGAAAGCTAGATCTGCGCGTCCCAATTGGTCGCCGAAGGTCAATCGATCTTGAGCGCCCTTGAGCTCAGCGCGCGCGGCCTCAACATCCAACTGCGCCAGCTTCATCGCCACCGCCGCCGTGTACTGCGCCGGCAAATCGGCCTTCAGCTCCGCTTTGTGTAGGGCCGCCTCAGCTTCAGCCACCTTCAGTTCGTTGTCTCGGTGGGTAAGGTTTAGCTCTTCGCGCTTGCGGGCAATCTCTTTAACCGCTACGTCACGCTCGGCGCGGCGATCAATCAGCCGCCGGTCAAGTTCCGATCCATCAAGTACCAGCGCCACGTCGCCCTTTTTCAGGGTGGCACCCTCAGCCGCCATGCTGACGATGTTGTAATTCCACATGCCCGCTGCTGATGGCGGGCTGAGATAAACAGATTCCAGCGCCTGAAGCGTGCCTGTTACATCCACCGTCATGGTCAGATCGCCCCGGGTCACGCTTACCAAGCGCCCGGCCGCCGGGGCGTTGCCACACGACGGCGCCAAAGCCAATGTCAGGCACCCTAGAAGCCAACCGGCTTTCACGACGAACCCTCTTGCACCGGCGTGTTCGCTGCCAGACCGTGCTCAACCACGCAAACCCGCTGGTTGCACAGCCCCAATCTGACTGTTTTGGTTTGACCATCCGCTGTGATCACCGTGATGTGGCTGCCCTTTTGACGAATGGCGGCCCGTGGCACCACCACCGCCTTGTCAAGCTGGGCCGCTATCACTTCGATGCGGGCCGAAAGCCCCGGCCGCAACACCTCGGAATTGGTTTTTCCCTCCAAGGTCAAACTGACCTCGAACACTCGGCGCAACGACTTTTGCATGGGCTCGCGGGCGATCGCTGAGATCGAATCCACCCGCGCCGCAAACGTTTGATCGGGATAGGTATCGACCACGATCTGCGCGGGCATTCCCACCGCAATTTGCCCGTCGTCGACATCCGGCAGCCAGGCTTTTACGCGAATTTGTTTCAGGTCGGGCATGCGGGCCACAGTCATGCCCATAAACACTTCATCACCCACCTGCAGCGGTCGACCTTCAGGGTGGTCGCCTACCAACACAATGCCATCGAGCGGCGCGCGCAACGCCAATCGCGTGATGCCTTCTTCCACCACCAGCAGCTCTTGTTTTGCCTTTTGCAGCGCCACTTTTTGAATCTCGCGGTCCAACAGCGAAGCGCGGCGTTGGGCGACCAAAGCGTCTTTGGCGCGCTGCCACTCCGTTTCGGCTTTTGTGAGCGCCAACTTCGCCTCAAGCACGTCTCGTTTCGAGAACAACTCTGCGGGCATGTCGGCGTTCAGCTTGGCCTTCTCCATGGCAATGCGTTTGCGCTCGACATCAAGCACCTTCTCGCTCTCGGTGAGCGCCGCCTGTGATTGTTGTCGCTGCAGTTCTGCTTCGGCCTGCGACAACTGAATGGCCTTTTGCTGCAACTCGTTCGCAAACGCGGTGTTGTCAAGCTCAGCCACCAGATCGCCCGCCTTCACCATGGCGCCATTGGCTGCCAACCAGCGCAGCGGTGCGCGGCCATTTTCCACCGCAGGCACTTTCAATTCGGCCGCCGAAACCGCGTCCACCTCGCCGGTCAAAAGCACGCGACGTTCAAACGGCTGTTCTGCGGCGCGCACCACCGGTGGTTTGGAATCGGACTTGGGGGCGGGCGCGCCAGCCGGCCCGCACGCGCTCGCCAGTCCGCTCAAGCTCAGCAAAGCCATGCGCATCGCGCTCCATCCCCGAGCGGAGGGCAAGCGACTCTGAGCGGCAAAGGGCGAGGGTTTCACGGCGTTCATTGTAACTGCTGACCACAAATGCGCCTGCGCACCCCCGCAGATACTGTGTTGCGGCCCACGTTCGATTTTACGTGGGAACCCAGAACCGCAGGAATCCCGCTTGCCCAGGTCGCGTGTTCGCGCTTTGCTCAAAGGCGCACATGGCCGAAGGAGCCCCCGTGAGTGAACATCCCATCGTTGAAATCTCGGAAGTGTCCAAGGTGTACGGCAGCGGCGACACGCCCGTTTACGCTTTGCGTAGCGTCAGTTTGCGCATCGCGATGGGGCAAATGGTGGCCATCATGGGCGCCTCAGGCTCGGGCAAATCCACCCTTCTGAATGTGTTGGGCACGTTGGATCAGCCCACCGAAGGGCGTTACCTCTTGGATGGCCAGGACGTGCGAATGATGGACGACCGATCGCTGGCGCGCTTTCGCAACCGCAAAATTGGCTTCATCTTTCAGTCTTTCAACCTGCTGCCGCGGTATTCGGCGCTCGACAACGTGGAATTGCCCATGCGTTATGCGGACGTTGGCCGCGTGGAACGCCGCCGCCGCGCCCAAGAGGCGCTAGAACAGGTGGGCCTTGCCAGCCGCATGCACCATCTTCCCAGCCAAATGTCAGGCGGGCAGCAGCAGCGCGTGTCCATTGCGCGGGCGCTGGTGCAAAACCCCGTGTTGTTGCTGGCCGACGAGCCCACGGGCGCGCTGGATAGCGAAACCACAGATCAGATCATGGCTTTGTTCCAAGCGCTGCATGCGACGGGGAAAACCATCGTGTTGGTGACCCACGAACAAGACGTGGCCGACTACGCCCAGCGGGTGATCCGGTTCAAAGATGGCCGCATCCTCAGCGACGAAATGAACCCAACGCGCCCGCATTGACGCGCTTTTTACCTCGATATTTTTACATACAAAGCGGACGTTGGGGACGGCTACCCTTTGAGGCGGCGGTTCTCAACCGCATCGCGCACATAGGGTTCTCGGTCTTTGGCCAAACTTGCGAGCGCGGTCGGAGGGGTGCCCACATGCGCCGCCACCAACGCCCGCACCCGTGGGTATTCGCTTCCCGCCAGCACCGCCAGTCGATCTGCGCTGGTGCCAGGTGCCTGCGCCTCGGCTAGCGCCGCATCAAGGTCGCTTGCGTCCTCGGCCTGGCGTGCGGCCGATTCTTTTTCTAGCCATTTGGCGAACCGTGACCGGGTTTGTGCCCACGCACCCGCGACGGCCTGATCAAGCGGCCGCTTGCCCGCCACCGCTTTGATTTTGGTCAGCGTGGTGGCGGGATCGTCATCGTCCAGGCTCAGGGAAAAACTTGTGTCGCCGGCTTCGGCCACAGCGTCTTTCGGCGCCGCCACCAAGGCTCTAAGTGTGATAAACGCGGTGGATCTCTGCGTGCTAGCCGCCACCCGAGCAATCTCTTGCGCCACCTCGGCGGGCAGCATCAACTTCAAACCGGCTTTGCTCATAAACGGCTACGACACAAAGGTGATGGTCCACTCACGAAGCTCGCCCTTCACGGTGACTTCCACAGTGTCACCCACGCGGCGCCCCATCACGGCGTTGCCCACCGGGCTTTTGGGGGTGACCACGGACAAGAAGCCATCTCCATCGGGGCCCGTGAGTTCCATGCCAGCGCCCACCGGCGCCAAAAAGAACGTGCGGCCCTGATCATCGCCTTCCACTTCCACAATGGCGCCCAAACCCACGGGGCTGTCAGGCGCGAACGCGGCGGGGCGAAAGGTTTCCAGCGCCGAAAGCTCTGCGGTGGCGCGGGCCGCGCGCTCGGCCTGCCCCCGCGCCAAGCTGGAGTATTCAAGGTGCACGCGCGCGTCCTCACGTTTTTCAGCGGGGCTGGCGCCGTCGCGGGCTTCATCCGAAGCCGCTTGCGTGGCGCGCTTGGCAATGGCCACCGTTTCTCGCAGCCGCTCTGTGAGTTGCTCTACCAGGAACTGCTTGTTCATGTCGTCATACCGGGTTTGCGAAAAACAGCTTCGCTGTGTGCGCGATGAGCTTCTAACTTAGCGCGAGTTGCCGCCAGCAAAAAATAACCTGCTGGCGCGCGCCGAAGCCTAAGCGTTGGCGCGCTGGTTACAGCGGACAGGTTTGCCCAGGAGCCCCCTCCAAAAAAGGCCGCAGGGCGGCATACCAACGCGCCGCGATTCGCCTTTCGCCGGCTTCGTTGGGGTGAATGCCATCACTGAGGAAGTGATCGTCGCCAAAGTCGCTGTTCTGATCAACGATCACCACGGGCGACGCCTGCGTGTTCAACCGGCCAGCCAAGTCGTTGAGGCTGCCATTGATGGCTTTGATGGCGGTCTGGAAGGCGCCGCCATAATTGCTCTCGCGCAACGGAATGACCGTAGCCAACAAAACCACCACAGCTGGATTCTTTGTTCGCAAGTAGGTGATGATCTTTTCAACGTCGCCCGCGACGCGCGTGGCAATGGCCTGGGCGGATTCACCGCTTGCCGACCACACTTCGTTGGTTCCGGCGTGTAGCAGCACGATTCCCGGAGTTTGTTTGTTCCAATCGGCAACCCCGTTGAGCAGCGACAGAATCTCACTGGGCTTTTTGCCCCAATGGCCTTCGTGATCAACGTCAAATCCGGCGTCGGCGTAAGGCACTGTGGGCTGGGTGGGGGCACGGCGATGCCGCACTTTGCGAGAGCCCACGAACCCAAACTTGTGTTTCGCTGTGGAAAGTTGCTGCCACAGCCAATAGCGGTAGCTCATGCGTTCGAGGTCGGCCTGCGTGATCGAATCGCCCAGCGGCATGATGCATGTTGCGAAGGGGTTGGCAGCCTTAACGATTGCGTCGTCGGCTGCGTCTTGGCTGACGTTCGGCTGTTCGGCCGCGTCTTCACTCGCGGATTGGTCTTCGCCCTGGCCCGCTTGCCCGCCTTCATTGTCACCTGCGGTGTTTTGGTTTCCGCCAGCGCCAAGCCCTCCTGAGTTGCCTGCCTCGTCATCTTGGTCTGAACTTGCGTCGCCGCTTTTGGCGCAAGCAACGGCTGTTGCACCCAGAGCGACAAGCGCGAGAATTTTCGCCATACGAGCGGATGAGGTCATCTGCGCCTACCGTGAGCTAGACAGAATTTCTTTGGCGCGCTGGCGCAGTGCGGGCGGCGCGTTTCGAGCAAGGCGTTCAAGCAGTTTCCGGTCTTCAGGCTCCGGGCTGCGAGCCAAACAATCAAGCATCTCCACGCTGTCTTCGGGGGTGGCGGGGGCCACGGCAAATTGTCGCGCGAGACGAAGCGCCAGCGCGTCAGGCGGCCCCGTCCCTGGGCCCTGGCACAGCCGCGCCGCCGCCGCCGAGGCCACCGCGGGCACATCATCCTCAAGCCGCGCCTGCAACACCGGCAGGCCTACACCTGTGGCCGGCAGCACCGCCACCACCGCGCGCCTTATGGCCGGTTGCGGATCCGCGGCCAGATCCAAAGCGGGTAGGGGGCAAGCGCCTCGGCTCCGCGCCAAAGCTTCAAGCGCGGTAAGCCGTGACAACAAAGGCCGTTTGGGCGTGCCCGCCACCCACAACAAAGCGGCGCAGAGGTCCGCAATGGTGGATTCCGCCACCTCCCACTCATGCAGCGCCGATGGATCACGCAGATCCATCAGCGCGCCCGTGACCAGCATCGCTTGTTGGGCCAAGTTCGCGTGATCGGGCTTGGCGTTCAAGATCCACAATCCCAAATACGGCAGCCAAACGTGTGCCCCCATCGATTCGGGAAGCAGGGTGAGCGCCGTGGCCGTTTCCAGTTTGGTGCTTTGGCCGGGGGTTAAGGCCGCCCGCCAATCCGCCGCAGACACCATAAAAGCCAGCCGCTGCGCTTCGCCCACATCCTTCCGCGCCAGCGCCTGCGCCACTTTTGTCCAAGCAACCACCAAGCGTCCGGTGTTGGGATTTGTGGGCGCGGCTTCCAGCAGGGGTTCAGGTTGCGGGCTTGGTTCGGGCGCAATGGGCACCGCGGCGCCAGCGGCCAAGGGCCACATCGCAACCAGCAAGGCAAGCACACACGCGGGGCGAATAAAGGTCATAGCAAGCAATCGTGAACCGGCACTATATCAAACCAGCTCCAAAAGCCACCGCAGGACCTCACCTGCGATTGTGCAGCAAGGCCGCTTCACCCACCGTGCGGCAAGTGAAGCGGCAGCAAGAGCAACTTAGCTCAGCCGATCCACCACAGCTTGGCCCGCGGTGCGCGTGTTCACGGCGTTGCCCTTGGTCGCCAAGTCGGCGGTTAAGATGCCGGCGCCCACGGCGTCGGCCACGGCGTTTTCCACCGCGCGGGCTTCGGTTTCCAGGCCCAGCGAATGCCGCAGCAACAAAGCCGCGCTCAGGATGGTGGCGTAGGGATTGGCCACGCCTTTGCCGGCAATGTCGGGCGCGCTGCCGTGGATGGGTTCATAAAGCCCGCGGGTGCCTTCACCCAACGACGCCGAAGGCAAAAGCCCCATGGAACCCGCCAACATTGAGGCTTCGTCGGTGAGAATGTCGCCAAACATGTTTTCGGTCACGATCACATCGAAGTCGGCGGGCCGCCGAATCAGGAACATGGCGCAGGCATCCACGAGAATGTGCTCGAGTTGGATTTCAGGAAACTCAGCGCGCACCACCCGCTCGGTGGTTTCACGCCACAAGCGCGAGGTTTCAAGCACGTTGGCCTTATCTACTGACGTGAGCTTCTTGCGCCGGCCCATGGCAAAGCGCGCCGCCGCGCGCACGATGCGTTCCACCTCGGGCACGGTGTACTCGCACACATCATAGGCGCGGTCGCCTTCGCGCTTTTTCTCACCGAAGTAAATGCCACCGGTCAGCTCGCGCACCACGATCATGTCCACACCTTCAAGCAACTCGGCCTTCAGTGGCGAGGCGGCGGTGAGCGCCGGATGAATGGTGACGGGGCGCAGGTTGGCAAACAGCCCCAGCGCTTTGCGAATGCCCAGCAGACCTTGCTCTGGGCGCACTTTGGCCCGCGGGTCGTCCCACTTCGGGCCACCCACGGCGCCCAGCAAAACCGCGTCGGCGGCCTTGCAGATCTGCACGGTGGCGTCGGGCAGCGCGGTGCCGGTTTGGTCGATCGCGATGCCGCCCAGCAAGGCTTCTTCGAAGCTGAAGGTGTGCCCGTGGCGGCCGGCCACGGCGGCCAGCACCTTCAAAGTTTCACCAACCACCTCGGGGCCAATGCCATCACCGGGCAGAACTGCAATTTTCGCTTTCATGGGATTCTTTCCTGACATTCACAGGGGCAAAGGCAACCCGCCAGTGCCCCGGGCGGCAGAACAGTCACCACAGCCGCCGTTTGAGTCAAGCGAAAACCCCCAAACGGCGCATTTGCGGTCGCGTTAAGGCAGATCAAGCGAAGTGATGTAGGGGGGTCGCGCTGATAGTATCATTTGATACTACCAATCAAGCCGGCCGGCTCCGCTTGAAACCGCCCCGCAAAACGGTGCAGACTACCCGATTGGAGTGGAGTGCTCCCCGGGAAGCCTGGGGCGACCGTGGGGGCCTGGCAAATGACTGAGTTTGATGGCGTGCGTGAGGAATTGGAGGCGTTGCGACGCGAGCGGGACGATCTGCGCATGCAGGTGGTCATGGCGCGCGAAACCTTGCGGGAGGAGCGGGACAACCATCGCGCTTTGATCGATGCCCTGCCGCTGTTCGTGTTTCGCAAAGATCGAGACGGACGGCACATCGACGTGAGCGAAGCCCTGTGCCGGCGCTTGGGGCTCAGCAAAGCTGAGGTGGAGGGACGGCTTGACAGCGAGCTATCTCCCGGCGCCCTGGCAGAAAAGTACCGGCGCGACGATTTGCGTGTGATGCGCACAGGGCAGCCCATCTCAGACATCGAAGAGCACAATCCCGTGGATGGCGAACCAACCTACGTACAAATGCAAAAAATGCCGCTGCGCAATGGGCGCGGCGAGATCATCGGCGTGCAGGGTTTTTTGATCGACGTCACCGCGCTCAAGCGCGCGCAGTTGGATCTGCAGCGGCGCACGGCCGAATTGGAGCAAGCGCTGGCTTCACTCAAGGAGCATCAGGACCAATTGTTGGTTGCTGAGCGCATGGCGTCTTTGGGGCGCTTAACGGCCGGCATCGCCCACGAAATGAACACACCGCTGGCTGCCGTGCGTTCCGCGCTAACGGAGATCGAGGCTTTGATTCAGGAGTACGCCGATTCGATTGGTGATGCCGACGTGGGGCCCAGCGATCACCAAGCCATTGCCAAAGACATGAGCAAAAGCGCCCAACTGGCGCAGGCGGCGGCGGCACGGGCGGCCACGTTTGTCAGAGGAATCAAGGGGCACACGCGGGACATGCAAGCGCGGCCGGCGTGTGATTTCGATGCGGTGGAAGCGGTGCGCGAGGCGCTGTTGTTGGTGCAATACATGGCGCGCCAATCGGGCGCCAGTTTGCAGTTTTCTTGTGCGCACACCACGGTGATTTTGCGCGGCGATCCGGGGCGGCTTGCGCAGGTGGTAACCAATCTCGTTACCAACGCCGCCGACGCTTGCCGCATGCAAGACGGCGGTGAAATCGACGTGCAGCTGATTCAAGCGCAAGTGGGGGCGTGGCAGCTTTGTGTCCACGACACCGGGGCTGGCATGGCAAAAGATGTGCAAGAGCACATCTTCGAGCCCATGTTTACAACCAAGCCACCAGGACAAGGCACAGGGTTGGGACTTTCAATCGTGCGCGACATTGTGAAGGCTGATTTTGGCGGGGAGGTGCAGGTGCAAAGCGAGCTAGGAAAGGGAACAACCTTTGTGGTGACGTTGCCCGGCAAAAAGGAAGCGACCGATGCCTCGTAAATCTGGTGTGCGCGCCGCAACGGGGCGAACGGTGCTGTTGGTTGACGACGATCCCGACTACTTGCAGGCCACAGCGTTGGTTTTGGAGCGCGAGGGTCACAACGTGCTTCTGGCCGCCAGCGGCGAAGAGGCGTTGCAGGTGTTGCGGCAGTCTCCGGTGGAGCTCTGCCTGCTTGATTATGTAATGCCCGGCATGAACGGGCAGCAGGTGGTCGAAGCGCTGCGAAAATTTGCGCCCATGGTGCAAGTGATTCTGCAAACTGGATACGCCAATGAACAGCCGCCCCGCGAGCTTCTGAAACGGCTCGACATTCAAGGTTACTTCGACAAAAGCGAGGGTCCTGAAAAGTTGTTGTTGTGGACCGACGTGGGCTTAAAGGCTGCCACAGCGGTGCACCAATTGAACCGCAGCCGGCAAGGCCTGCGCCACATTCTTGATGCCACCCCTGAACTGCACAAGTTGCAGCCGCTTGAGCAACTGCTCAAGGGCATCTTGCTACAAATCTCTGCGTTTTTGGGCACAGGGGATTCGTTTGTGGCAGTGGTGCCCGAGGGCCGCCACGCGCGCGATCCGCAGGGCTTTTTGGCTTTGGTTGAAGAAGACCTAAGCCTTGTGATCAAAGCCAGCACAGGCGCGTTTGAAAAACGCACAACCTTGAGCGAATGTCTGTCGCCCTTGGGTGTGGAGCTTGTTCGCAGCGCACTTCGCAATGGCTCTATCGTGGTGTCGCATGGGTGCACGGTGCTGCCGTTGCGCGTGGGCGACGCGTTGGTGGGCGTGGTTTACATCGACGGCATCATGAACGGCGAGCGCGACGAAGAGCTGCTGCAGGTGTTTGCCAACCAAGCCGCGGTGGCCATCCAAAACGCGCAGCTTTACGAGATGGCCACCATGGACCCGATGACGGGTGTGTATGTGCGCCGCTTCTTCGAGCAATGGATGGGCCGTGAGCTTCGCAACGCGTTTCGGCGCGCCACCTCCTTCAGCCTGCTGTTGGTGGATCTTGATAGGTTCAAGCTCATCAACGACACGGCGGGGCACCTGGTGGGCGACCAAGCGTTGGTGGCCACGGGTGAGGTGCTGCGCGAGGCGGTGCGATCGGGCGATGTGGTGGGGCGCTTGGGGGGCGACGAGTTTGCCATCGTGCTGCCCAACACCGACGCTCAGGGGGCGGCGCATGTGGCCCAGCGGGTGGTTGAGCTGCTGCGGGAGCAGAAGGTGCAGGCGGGGGGGGAAAAGTTGCCGCTCGCCGGCAGCGTGGGGCTGGTTGAGCTTTTGCCCCACCACTTCGAGCCCGACAAGGTTCCGCGTCCTTTGCCCCGCGATTACTTTGATGAGATGACGAAAGCCCTGCTGGAAAGCGCCGATGCCGCACTGTACCGCGCCAAGCGCGCGGGCGGGGGCCGGGTTGAGGTGGGGGCCCGGGTGAAGTGGGCGCCCCTGCCGCCACCGGGGGATACGGCGGCAAATTGACGGCTAGCCTTTAGCGTCAGCCAGGCAAGCGCCAAATTGACCTAAACACAAGTTGCTATGCCTTAGCGCGGCGACGAACCAACGCTTGTCCTTGTAAAATAAGGGGCGGCAGGTGTGTTCTCCGGTCCGAATGTGTGACTTATCTATTGATATGTCCATTGAGCCGGCTATTCTTCGGAAGTTGTGCAGCTAACGGTCGTTAATTGGCCGTCTAGCGTTTTCGTGAACCGGTCGGCGTCCGCAAACGCCGAGTCCGTCCCGGGAGGGCATCCAGATGAAGTGCTTAGGACGTCTCGAATCGATGGCATTGGCCGCCGCAGTTGTGTTTTCCGCCTGCTCAGGTGATACGGGGCCGGACAAGGCACCTGGAGAGGAAATGCCGAAGGTCAATCCGGATTCGTTTTTAAGGAATCCCGAGCATCCTCTCAGTTGCGATCGGGCCATCACGGAGAATCCCCTCACGTCACCGCTTTTCCGTCTAACGGATGAACAGTACGAAAACACCCTTCGAGAGCTTTTTGCGGGTCTGGTTCAAGAGGCGGATCTGCCAAAAGCACGTGATCTACCCACCGAGGCCACGGAAGGATTGTTCTCCAACGACACATCCATCCAGCGGCTATCGGGCACCAGGGCCGACCTTTACGAATCCTTCTCCTACGACGTAGCCGCAAAGGCGGTAAACGACTTGCCGAAACTGATGGGCTGTGAAGCCAAGAACGAAGGTGCAGAAGCAGGTTGTGTTTCGAGTTTCGTTGACAACTTCGGCGTAAAGGCATGGCGCCGCCCGATTACCTCGGAGGAAAAGCAGGCCATTGAGGGGCTGTACGCAAGTGCTCGCAAGGAGCTTGATTTTAAAACTTCGGTCCAGGCTGTCGTGGCCGGCTTTATCGGCGCCCCACAATTTCTCTACCGGCTCGAAGAAGGCACTGGCGGTGAGACCGAATCCAAGGCGCGTCAACTGTCTGGCTACGAAATGGCGTCTCGTCTCTCTTACTTGATCTGGGACTCGATGCCCGATGCAAACCTTTTCCAAGCGGCCAAAGCTGGAAAATTGTCAAATGCGAAGGACGTCCAGTCCGAAGCGCAGCGCATGCTGGAAGATCCTCGCGCGCGCGGCGCGGTCGCAAATTTTTACCATCAATGGCTTCACCTAGAACGGGTTGAGAGCCGGTTGCTGCCCTCGAAAAAGGACACTGTTGTTTACCCTGATTACGGGGACGTTCAGTATCAGGGGCTCCTGGCCAGCCTCGACGCCTTTATGGAGGACGCTTTTTGGGAAGGTGATCGCTCGATGAAGCGCCTTTTTACGTCCAATCGTGGCTTCGTTAACGATGCCACTGCCAAGATTTTTGGCGTCGAGGCGCCTGGAAGCTCCGATATCGAAGCCGTTGATCTGCCTATGGCGCAGCGGCAAGGCCTGCTCACCCAAGCCGGTTTCATGGCGGGTTGGGCTCACGCCACCGAACAAGCCCCCATTCTTCGGGGTGCATTCATTATGGAGAACATTCTCTGCTCTCCGCCGCCCATGCCGCCAGATGACGTAAACCTTGAGCTTAAGCCTGTCGAGAATCGCGATGCGATAACCTACCGCGAGTTTGTTACCAACACGGTCGAGCGGGGAACATGCAAAGGGTGTCACGAAGTGATCGACGGGTTCGGCTTTCTGTTTGAAAACTACGACGGGATTGGCGCTTTCCAGACGAAGGAGCGCCACCTCGACATTGACGCGAGCAACACCGTCATAGGCACCTACGACCTCGACGGTCCTTATGAGAACGGTGTCGATTTTTCGCAGGCGCTAGCGAAGAGCGAGCAAGCTGCGCAATGCATGGTCGAGAAGTTTTACCAGTACGCCATGGCTAGACAAATGGTTGCGGAAGACGGATGCGCCATAGCGCCGCTCACGGATGAATTCATTGCGGATGGGCTTAGTTTTCCCGGCTTGGTTGCAAAGCTGGTTCGCAGCCCAGCCTTCCGTTTCCGATCCACCGCGAAGTGAGCAAGGAGTCCAGAAAATGGATAAGTTTCGGTTTTCTCGTCGCAACGTCCTCAAAGGTCTTGGCTTGGGTTCCGCGGCGCACTTATTGTTGCCAGACCTGTACAATCCTGCTTACGCTGCGGAAAGCGTTCCCAAGAATTTTATTCTGCTCTACAGCTACCATGGCGATGGCGTTGCCAATACCAACCAAGGGTCGTTGTGGGGTAACGGCGGAGGCGGATTGACCTTAGGCGAGTATTTGCAGCCACTGAATGAGTTCAAAAATGATCTCATATTGGTTGGTGGCATGACGATGCAGTCGGCAAACCTAAAGGATGACGGCCACAATGCAGGCCACATCAAGGGCCAAGTCCACTCGTTGACGTCGATAAACCCACCCACCTCGGTTTTCGAGGGTTCGCGACCAAACGCTGGTGGGCCATCAATAGACCAAGCAATATTGTCGCTGCTCAAGAAGAAGAACGGCGACAAGCCTCTAACTCCTGTCGACTCCGTTCAGTTGGCCATCATGGACAACGTTTGGGAGGGTCAAATGATGGGCCGGGCCGGCTATTCGGAAAGCGGCGGCAAAGTGGCGCCGGTGATTCCGATTCGGAGTCCTGACCAGGCTTGGTTCAAATTGTTCAAGGACTTCGACGGAACTGGAGGTTCCGCTCCCGTTGATGATTCCAAGCGAAAATTTCGCGGCATCGTTTCTCAGTTTAAGCGTGGGCAATTCGACAGCATGGCGGCAAAGGTGAACGATCTCTACGGCGCAGGCTCCAAGGATCGCTTTCAAGCCCATGTTGACCACATGCGAAATCTTGAGGCGAGCCTGGCAGACATCGACACTGGGGGTGGCATGTCCGATGGGGGGCAGATTGTTAGTCCCTCCGCCTGCATGGTTCCAAACCGCGCCGACCTTAAGCCCTTACCTCAGTCGGCGGGTGGTTGGGTTAGCTTGCTCTCGGAATCCATGCCGAAGATGCTTCATTTGGCGCTTGCTTGTGGTCGCACGCGCTTCGCAACCTTGATGATTGAAGAGACGGTGACCGCAGATCCAGGCATCCACGAAAAGGTGCATAACAGAGACGTCGCGGGCACCAAGAACTACTACACGCAGATCTCCCGCGAGGTGGCGAAGGTGCTTAAGCTTCTGAAGGAAACGCCCACCGCAGACGGCAAAAACCTTCTCTATCACAGCGTGGTGTTGTGGGCGGGTGAGCTTGGGAAAGGCGACCACAGCTGGAATGGCAACGTGAACTGGGCCCTTGCGGGTCAAGGTGGAGGTGCGCTTGAGACCGGCCGGTACGTCGATGCCAGTGGCCGTTACACCTCAGACTTGTTCGTATCGCTTGGCAAGCTCATGGATTCCGGGATGACCACTTTCGGCGATCCACGCGCGCTCAAGGGGCCGCTGACTCAGATTAAGGCGTGAAAGACGTTTGAGCGGCGATGGCCCCTTGGGGCTCTGCAGCTTCACAACGGTAAATACCCCGCAAGCTTCGGCTTAGCGGGGTTTTTGCTTAGAGCCCATCTGGCGCCTTTTGTGACCAGGGGCATGAACCTTGGCTAGCCCAGTCCTTTGGACCTAAATTACAAGATAGTTGCGCGTTTCAGACAATGACCAACCCCACCGACCCCATCCACCTCGTCCTCTCCCAATCCCTCCACCACGCCCAATCCGGCGATTGGAAAGCCGCGCACGATCTCATCGACGACCTCGATCACCCGTTGGCGTGTTGGCTTCACGCATCGTTGCACCGCGAAGAAGGCGATCGTGACAACGCCAGCTACTGGTACACGCGCGCCGGCAAGTCGTTTTGTGAGGCCTCGTTCGCGCAAGAGCGCGCTGAGATCGCAGCGGCCCTTCACGCCGCGCAATCGGATTAGCGCGGGCCTGGCGGTTTCTTGCGGCCGCGTAGCGAACTGAGGCCGATGCGCAGCAAGCGCCGCAACGGCATAGGAACGCTGCGCCCCATCTTCAAGGTGCCGCGCACAAACGCGGGGCTGCGGGATTCCGCACCTGCGGGCCACACCTGCTCGTACGCCGTGTTTTGGCTTAGCAAGCCTAGCGCTTGCTTCGGGCCCAATGGCTTTGCCAGCGCCCCCTCGGCCATTCCCGCTTCTGGCTCCCAGGGAAACGCGCCCCAGGCCGCCGCTTCATGAGGCAGGGGGCGGTTCCAAAACATTCTCAGCGTGGCACACAGCGCTTCGCGTGCATCAGCCCGTAGGGGCTCCGGCTCAAGCACCATCGCTTCGGCAAAGGCGCGAAGCGTGTCGTGAACTTTGGGCAATCCCCACGCGGCAATGCGTTCGGTGCGGCCCGGTTCAAGCTTGGCAACAATGGTGTCTTCGTGGCGTTCATAAGCAGCCACCGTTCCATGATCGGCTGAACACAGCGTCTCAAGTGTTTCCCACATGCCTTTGACTCTTGCGTGGCCCGCGTGTGTGGCCACATCCCGCATAAACACGTGCAAGGTGGGAAAGTCATTCAAGGGCAATCGCGGTTCGCTGTCGCGGTAAAATGC
>JBBSJE010000031.1:0-38728 GCA_038257535.1 Polyangia bacterium | reverse complement strand
CTTGCTGGAGCCGTGGGCTTCGCTGCAATCGCCATCAACGACGCCCGGTTCTTTGCTGAAAGCTTTATCAAAATCGGTTGGCTCATGTTGCCTGAACACAACCAATGTCGCATTGATTCTATTTCTCAAGCGGTGCACTAGAGCCGCGAAGCACAGCGGGGCAAGAGCGGGTCATGCCCCGTTGGCCCACGCTACGCACGCGCCCAGCACGTTTCAACTTTGCCATGGGCCATTGCAAGTCGACCGACTTGGCGCTCATCTTTTCTGCGATCGTCACCATTGATGCGCCGGGGTTAGCGCGCACAACTTCGGATAATGTGTTGCACATCGGTGCCGGCAGCCCAGTGGTTGCGTGGAATCCGCTTAGACTGAGCCAGTGCCAGCAGATTGTGGATGGCGATCAGATCTTGGCTATTTTGGGCCGCAGTACCTATGAAGCCACCGAACAAAGCTGGAAAACCAGTGGCGGAGGCGGGAAGGGGCCCGGCCAAGGGAGCACGCCCCCCAAAGGCGTGCAGGCCGACCGAGCCCCTCACGTCGACCAAAAGATTAGCGACCTACCACTACTCTAAATTGCTCGCCAGTGCCAAAACGAAGTCGAAGCGCGACCGCAAGACGCCTGCCGCCCCAGCTTCAAGCCGCATCACCAAAGACGGGTGAATAAATGAATCAGTGCCATTGAACGGGTCGCCCTCAAAATACAACTGCGTGGTCAACGTCTGATGCCCAAAGGCGCTGACTTTCACGTGAATGTGCGCCGGTCGAAAGTTGGCGCCGTTGCGATAGCGCCCCGGCACAATGGTGGCTATTTCGAAGCGGCCGTCTTTGCCCGTGTTCAACTGCCCCCGAAGGCGAAAGCCTTGAGCATCATATTGCCCCTCAGCGTTGGCTTGCCAAACCTCCAAGGTTGCAAAGTTCAAAGGCGCACAGGCGGTGTCTTCAAGCACACGGCCCGTGATCTCAAGTCGGGTGCCTGGCGTTTCAGGTGTGATCAGCACGCTGCGGTTGGGCGCCCCCGCCAAATAAAAAGGGCCTTCGGTGTTTGGCACTGTGGGCAGACAATCCGTTTGCGCGTCGGCGCCTGCGTCGGTTAGCCCGCGGGCGTCGGGCGAGGGGTCAGCGCCATCATCGCAGGCCGTAAGCAACGCGGGAGCGAGACCCGCGGCTCGGAGCAACGATCGGCGCGTGAAACTTTGGCGTTGCGATGAAAAGCGCATGAGTTAACTCGAAGGCGGGCGAGGCCGCTTGCCGGGGCGTACGTGTTGCGTTCGAAACTTGGGCGATTGCGGTTTGCCACCCGCCGCCGCACGGGCCTTCCAGCCCAGCAACGTGGGCTCGGGGGGAACCAAATGCTGTGGGCCCGTGCCGATCAGCTCCGCACGCCCCATGCGCTTGAGCGCTTCACGCAACGTGGGCCAATTGTCCTCGGCGTGGTAGCGCAAAAACGCCTTATGAAGACGTCTGACGGTTAAACCCTTGGGCACGGGCACGTCATCGCTTTTGCGGGTTATTTTGCGCAGGGTGTTCTTGCCAGAGTGGTACATGGCCGTGGCCGTGGCCATGGGCGCTGGCAGATAGGCCTGTACCTGATCGGCCTTAAAACCATTTCGTTTTAACCACAAAGCCAGGTTCAACATGTCTTCATCGGTTGTGCCTGGATGCGCGGCGATGAAGTAGGGAATGAGGTACTGCTTTTTTCCGGCTTGGCGGCTGGCTTCGTCGAACAAGGCTTTGAATTTTTCGTAAGTGCCAATGCCGGGCTTCAACATCATGCCCAATGGCCCCTCTTCGGTATGCTCAGGCGCAATCTTCAAGTAGCCGCCCACGTGGTGCGTGGCCAACTCTTTGACGTACGCAGGGGATTCCGCAGCCAAGTCGTAGCGCACCCCGGAAGCCACAAGCACCTTCTTTACACCTTTTACCTCGCGCGCCTTGCGGTAAAGCGAGATTAAAGAGCTGTGATCGGTGTTGAGGTTGGGGCAAATGCCGGGAAACACGCAGGACGGACGCCGACAAGCGGCTTCCACCCGTGGATCTTTGCAGGCCAACCGATACATGTTCGCAGTGGGGCCGCCCAAATCGGAAATCACCCCTGTGAAGCCCTCTGTGTTGTCGCGCACTTTTTCGATCTCACGCAGCACAGACGCTTCTGAACGATTTTGAATGATGCGGCCTTCGTGCTCGGTGATCGAACAGAAGGTGCAGCCGCCAAAACACCCGCGCAAGATCGTGATCGAATTCTTGATCATGTCGTAGGCGGGGATCGTCGCCTTGCCGTAGTTTGGATGCGGGCGACGGGAGTAGGGCAGCTCGTACACCCCGTCCATCTCTTGCGTGGTGAGCGGCAATGCGGGAGGGTTTAGCCATACGTCGCGGTCGCCATGCTGTTGCACCAAAGCGCGCGCGTTGCCGGGATTGGTCTCCAAATGCAAGATGCGGCTCGCGTGCGCGTAGAGCACCGGGTCTTGGCTTACGTCATCGAACGCGGGCATGCGGATCACGGTGTGGCGACGGTCAGCGCGCTCGGTTTTTGCTTTGCGCAGGGCCACCAAGTTCTCACCAACCAGTGGCGCGGCCGCCCGCATCTCCTCTTCGCTGGCGTAAGGGCTGCGCGGTGGATCGATGCGCCCTGGGGTGTCTAGGCTCGCCGAATTAAGGCTTGCAAAACCCTCACGCATAAAGCCGCACGGCCGCGCGAAGGCGGTGCCTCGAATGTCAGTCAAGTCTTGTGGGCTTTGGCCTTCAGCCAAGCGCTGCACGATCTCAACAATCTGGCGCTCACCGTTGCCATAAACCAGCAGATCGGCTTTGGCATCTAGCAACACCGACCGCCGCACTTTTTCAGACCAATAATCGAAGTGGGCGATGCGCCGCAGGCTGGCTTCGATGCCACCTATCACCACCGGCACGCCCTTGAAGGCCTCACGGCAGCGTTGGGCATAAACCACCACGGCGCGGTCAGGGCGCTTGCCGCCAGCGCCATTGGGTGAGTACGCATCGTCGTGGCGAAGCCGCTTGTCAGAGGTGTAGCGGTTCACCATCGAATCCATGTTGCCCGCGGTGACCCCAAACATAAGCCGCGGACGGCCCAGCGCGCGAAATGGTTCGGCCGATTGCCAATCGGGCTGAGCGATGATGCCCACCCGAAAGCCGTGTCGCTCAAGCAACCGCCCCACCAGCGCCATTCCGAAGCTGGGGTGATCCACGTAGGCGTCGCCTGTTATCAAAATGACGTCGCATGCGTCCCAGCCCAAGCTTCGCATGTCGGCCGCGGTTGTGGGCAAGAAGGGCGCCGCACGCCTGTTGGCGGGGACACCCTCCCACAAGGTGGAAGGCAACTGGCTCGGGTTTGCCAGCTGAAAGTCGCCTTTGGGCGTGGGGCCGTTGTGCACGCTCAAGGGATAGCACTCTGGCCGGCCCACGACGATTTTTGCTTTGCCTGCCGCTTCGTTTAACGCGGCGCGCTTGAATCTCTCAGGAACTCGCCCGCACGCAGTTTTTGCCCAGATTTTTGGCCTCGTACAAGGCCCGGTCGGCGCGTTCCAATAACTTGTAATCGTCTTGGTGCGGTTGCCACGCGGCCACGCCAGCGCTCACGGTGAGTCTTATTTCTTTAAGCCCAGCTTTCACGCGCAAGCGCGAGATAAGTTCACGGCGACGCTCCGTTGCCTTCATGGCGCCCTCAAGATCGGTTTCGCGCAACAGCAAGCAGAACTCTTCGCCGCCATAACGAAACACCGTGTCTTCTTTGCGCGCGTTCGCCGACAGCACCTGCGCCACCTGGCGGATGGCTTCGTCGCCCACCGCATGACCGTGGGTGTCGTTGAGCTGCTTGAAGTTGTCGATGTCAAACACCGCCAGCGACAAAGATCGATTGTGGCGCCGGCTCGCGGCGCTTTCAGCCGCCAAGCGCTCGTCAAAATGTCGCCTGTTGAACAGACCCGTCAGGCCGTCGCGAAGAGCTGCCTGCAGCAGGCGCCGCTGGTACTCTTCTTCAATCGCGTCCATAAGCGCAAACTTCACCACCGTTTGCACGCCCACGCGTATGATCTCGTCGGGCGCCAACACGTGACGCTGAATCTGTTGGTTGCCCACGAAGGTGCCGTTGCGGCTACCAAGATCTTCCAACACGACGCCTTCCGGCCCCATCGTCAGCTGCGCGTGCTTTCGAGACACGCCGTCGTCCTCCAACGGAAGATCGCAGCTTTCCTCGCGGCCGATCACGAACGGGCGGTCGGGATGCAGAGCCAGCACATCGGTTTCGTGGCCACCTGCCAGCACCACCAATCGGGGATCGCGCGGCAGCGGGGGATCCTGGGCAGAATCCCCGATTGACATCGTGCGATCCACCACGGGTGGCGGAAGCAAATCGTCTACGGAGCCCCCGAAGGCGGGCAGGGCCGTATGCGTATTGACCGTGCACCGCCCAGCGCCGCCGGGAGGCTCCGGGGCGGCGTCGACGCCTAGGGTTTCTTGTCGGTAGCGCGCGGTCAAGCAGATGGTCCATGGGGGACATCGACGGACCGCCTACGAAGCTTAAAGATGATTTGAACCACAGCGCCCTACGTTGGCCGCCTAAGCTTTAGGGAGGTTGGGGAAGGAAATGTGAGCGTCAGCGTACGAAGATCAACATTGTGAGCAGTTTTCCCCAAGTGGGGACACCCTAAGGTTTAGACTTCAAGTTCTTTCCTGCCATGCCGTTGTCCAACGGGTTGGCGCAGGCTCTGCTCGCGCGTTGTTAGGAGTTCAAAATGCGTACAAGAGAATCCGGGTTTGCAGCCCGATCAGTTGTGAAAGTGACCGTGGCGCTTGCGTTTGTGGCTATGGCCGCTTGCGGCGCCGACCGCGGATCGGGTGGATCTGGCGACGGAGGCACGAACACCAACGATGGTGGCCCTGGCACAGGCGGTATGGGCGGTGCGGGCGGCGGTGGCTTGGTGACCATCCCGGGTTTAAAGAGCATTCGCGTTGAGCCGCCCATGATTTCGGTGACCTTGACAGGCGGCATGGCGGCCACGGCCAAGTTCAAAGCCATTGGGGTGTTCGACAAGCACCCCGAGCGCGACATCACCAGCGAGGTGACTTGGCGGTCTGACAATTTGGGGCGCGCCTCCGTTGACGCCACTGGCACAGCGACCACGGGAATCAACGTGGGCGGCGCGGTTACGATCACCGCCATGTCGGGCTTCGCGAAGGGCGATGCCCGGTTGAACATCAAATATAGTGGCGTGATCCTGGACGAAACGGTTGCCACGCCTTTGCCCGCTGATGTGGGAGACAAATTCGCCATGGCGCCGGTGAACGCCGCAACGGCGCCCAAGCTTGTGTATCCCGCCACCGGCGCGTTGTTGCCGCCCAACCTGTTTGGCGTTGAGGTGCATTTTCGCCCTGCCGCCTCGCACAAGCTTTTCGAGCTGCAGTTCCAAAGCGAGTACCTGGATCTCAAGGTGTATACCCGTTGCGCGTCCCCGGCAGGCGTTCAGGGGTGCATCTACGCAGCGGCCAAGAACGTGTGGCAAGTCCTGACCTCGGCGAACCGCGGCGGCGGCGTGGTGAAATTGATGGTGCGGGGTATGGATGAAGCGGGCACGGGCAAAGGCGAGAGTGACAGCATCGACCTCATGTTCTCACGCGACGACTTGCTGGGCGCCGTTTACTATTGGACCACCACCGACGACGGCGCAATCATGCGCTGGGATTTCGGCAGCACCACCCAGGTTGAAGCGGAGGTGGTGGTTAAAAAGGGCCCCATGACGGGCAACGCTTGCCCCGGCTGTCACGCCTTGAACCGCGATGGCGACAAAATGGTTCTAAGCGTGGGGGGCCAAAACGACGGCCGCATGCTGCTCCTCGACATGCCCACGAAGATGCCCAAGGTGCCGTTTCCGTTGGCTCAACGTTCACAGTTTGAGTCATGGAATCCCAACGGCTCAGCGTTTGTGGGCACATACAATGACAAGCCTTTAAAGGATAACCCGGGTTACGGGCAGCTGATTTTCTTCGATGGCGCCACCGGCGCTGTGAAATCCATGTTCAAGCCGGCAAGCTATCTGCCCAACCATTCGGATTGGTCACCGGACGGCGCCAAGATCGCTTTCACAACCATTGGCGAGCATAACACCGACCAAAAGTCGTTCCGTGGCGGCCTGGCTTATGTGCGCGCTGAGGGTGATTCTTGGAGCGAGCCTGTTGAATTGCTGCCGCAGGTGATGGGCAAAAATCGATTCTACCCGGCCATCAGCCCCACCAGCGACTTCTTGGCATTCAATGAATCAACATGCCCGGAGGGCAAGTCGAAAGACAACGCGTGCGATTTCGATATGGACCCTTCGTCCAAACTGTTCGGAATGTTCTTCGATGGCAATCGGGCCCCCGTCGAGTTCGCGAACGCCAACCACCCCGGGATCGAGGATGGCACCAAGGTGAACATCGTAAACTCCTATCCCAAATGGAGTCCATTTGTGTTTCAGCTGAGCGAAGAGCGAAGGCTCTTGTGGCTTACCTTCACCAGCCAACGTGCCTACGGCTTGCGGGGCAGCCGCATTCTTCTGTGGATGGTGGGCATCGATCCGGGGGCCATGACCGCGGGCAAAGATCCTAGCTTTGCAGCTTTTGCGCTGCCATTTCAGGATCTTGATTCCAACAACCACATCGCGCAGTGGACCTCTCGCATTCCTGTGGTGCAATAACCAAAGGCCGCCAGCGCAGCAAGAGCGGTAGCAGGGCTCAGCTTTTCTTGCGCTTGGCGGCCGGCTTGGCCGCGGCGGGCTCGGCGGTTACGGTGAGTGTGATCTTTTCCCGCACGGGCTTGCACGCCGTTTCCTGGCACATGACGAAGTTGGCTTCAGCGGCAATGGTTCTTGTGCCAGGCTCGTTGCAGGTGGCGGTCACGTCAAAGCGCGCGCGGTTTTCGGTGGATTCGGCCAGGTCGGTGCGGGCCATTTTTTCTTTGGCCACCAACACGCCTTCTGAGGGCATCAGCTTCATGGAAATCGGCGCCTCGGCGTTGATGTGCCAGCCGTTGCGGCCCTCCACCGTGACGGCCACCGTGGTGGCTTGACCCACGGGCGCTTTGCCTGCGGTGGCCACAAGCTTGTGGGTTTCTTCCGCCCGCGCGGCCCCCAAGCTGAACACAGGAAGCGCCATCGAGAGCAGAAACATCTTCAGTGCCTTCATGACGTTTTTCTACCACTTCGACGCCGTTGGGGCCGCGGTGATTCACCTCGAAGCTGCCATGCCGCGGCGCAAATCACTTGGGTTAAGCGCCCTCCTGACGGCTTTCCACGCCTAGGAAGTACCCGTTTGCAGGCAATTCAGCTACTCTCATCCCTTGTATGGCTCAGCTTATTGATAGCCCCGACCGCGCCCGCCGTTTGGCGCGCGCCATCGCGTCCGACGTCACGCTTTACAACGAAGCCAAAATCGCCCAGGGCGTCGCCAACGACACCCTGTTTGACCTGATCGCGGCCGAGATCCAAGAGGGCCGCACTTTGTTCAAGTCGCGGGTCACCCCGGATATGGAAGCGATGGGCTTTTACGACCGCGCCATTGTTGATGTGCTGTTGCGCTCGAAGGGGCACATCAAATCCAAGATTTGGTAGCCTCGGCGCCCCCCCGCCACCGCTTTGTGGTTTTGCCCGAACACGCAGGCCAGCGCCTGGATGCGGTGTTGGCGGCCATGGTGGGAGGCGACGTGTCGCGCTCGCAACTGGCGCGGCAGATCACAGAAGGCGTCGTGGCCATTGACGGACAGGCGTGTGCTTCGCCCTCACGCAAGCTCAAATCGGGTCAAGTGATCGTATGGCAGCCTCCAGCGCCGCGCCCGGCGCGCGATCTGCCTGCGCAAGACATTGCCTTGCACGTGTTGTTCGAAGACGCGCACCTGGTGGTGCTGGACAAGCCGGCGGGCTTGGTGGTGCATCCGGCGCCTGGACACGACGAGGGCACGTTGGTCAACGCATTGCTGGCGCATTGCCACGATCTGCGCGGCATTGGCGGCGAGTTGCGACCCGGCATTGTGCACCGGCTCGACAAGGACACGTCGGGCGTGATGGTGGTGGCCAAAGATGAACTTACGCTCACGCGTTTGGGTGCGGCGTTCAAAGCTCACAAGATTGAACGTGTGTACGAGGCCTTGGGCGTGGGCAAAGCCCCGGCGGCATCGGGGCGGGTTGAAACGTTGCATGGCCGCGACCCCAAGGACCGCAAGAAGTTTTCCATCAAGGTCAAATCGGGCCGCACCGCGATCACCAACTGGAAACTGCTTGAATCATTTGCGGGGGCCGTGCGGCTGCAAGCGCAGCTTGAAACGGGACGCACGCATCAAGTGCGCCTGCATCTGGCGGCCTTGGGCTGTCCGTTGTTAGGAGATCCCGTTTATGGCAAACCGCCGCGCGAGCCCGGACTGAGAAAACTGGCGAAAGATTTGGGGCGGCAGGCCTTGCATGCGCGAACGCTGGGCTTTGAACATCCGCATTCCGGCACCTGGATGCGTTTCGAATCAGAGCCTCCGCCTGATTTTCAACAAGCGTTGGCCGGCCTGCGTGCGCAGGGCACGCCCTGAGGGTTAAACTCAATCGGATGAGCTTGCCGCTGCTAACTTCGCGGGTGATTCCGGCCGGTTTCCGGCATGGCTTCACCTCGCGCGCGGGCGGTGTGAGCGGGCGGCCTTACGCAAGCTTAAATGTGGGCCTCAAGTGGGGAGACAACCCGGAGCACGTGCACGAAAACCGGCGGCGCGTTCAACAGGCGGCGGGCGCAGAGCGGATGTTTTTTGTGCAGCAAGTTCACGGCGCTGCAGTGGCGTTCGTGCAGCCTGAGTCTACGCCCCAGGACCTGGCGCTTGTACAGGCGGATGCTTTGGTTGTGCAGCGGGTTGGCTTCGCGGTGGCCGTGATGGTGGCTGACTGTGTGCCCTTGTTGTTGGCGGATCCCACAACCGGGGCGTGTGCGGCCGTGCACGCGGGCTGGCGGGGCACCGTGGCCGATGTGGCCGGGGCGGCGGTGCGCGCGTTGGTGCAGCAAACCCGCTCAGATCCCGCACAGTTTTGTGCAGCGGTTGGTCCCTCCATCGGTCCGTGTTGCTTTGAGGTGGGCGCGGAGGTGGTGGAGGGGCTGAAAAGCGTGGTGCCCGGGCCGCCTTCGTGGCTTCTGCCCCGCGAGAAGCCGCATGTGGATCTGTGGCTGGCAAACCAAGCCTTGTTGCAGGCCGCCGGGCTACCCCCCCAAAACATCGAAGTTTTGGGCGCCTGCACGCACTGCGACCCCGGGCGGTTTTTTTCCTACCGTCGCGAGGGTGCCGCCACCGGGCAAATGCTGGGCTTCATCAGCTCCAGCGCTTAGGGCCCCGGCACCGCCACAACTTCCACCCGCACCACACCCACCCGCAGCATGCCCAACGCGCGGGCGGCGGCGTAGGAGACATCCAAGATCCGCTTGTTGCCACCAAACGGGCCGCGGTCGGTGATCTGAACCACGACCTCGGCGCCGGTGGCGCGCCCGTCACCGGATAGCCGCGTAACCCGCACCCAGGTTCCAAAGGGCAGGGTGCGGTGCGCGGCCGTCATGCGCTCGGGCCTATAGGTGGAGCCAGAGGCGGTGCGCCGGCCTGCCAGACGGTTGCTGTAGTAACTGGCCAGGCCCTCTTGCCGGAACTTTGCGAGCGGCGTCCCGGGCTTCGAGGCCTGCGGCGTTGCGCTGGCGCTGCTGCGGTTGGCGCCTGACGTCCCGCAGGCTATGAAAAACGCGCCGCCCAACAAAACCGTCCACAAGATCGCCGCCGCTGGCAAGACGCGCCCCCCCGCCACGCGGTAAGGTGCGGCGCCTGTGAGCCTTCCCCCAACCCCTTCCGCGCGTGCTGTTGCGGCCGAATTGCCGGCGCTGTCGCACCCCCGCGTGCAGGCGCTGGTGTCGCACGCCCGCGCTTTGGTGGGCGCCCGGCTTTCGGACATCGCTGACGGTCTGGGTTTGCCGGTTCCTGTGGGCAATGTGCGCACCAAGGGCTGGTCAGGGCAAATCATAGAACGCGAATTGGGTGGTTCCGAAGAAACCGCACACGGGCCTGATTTTGCGGCTTTGGGCATTGAACTCAAAACGGTGCCCGTGGACGCAGGCATGCGACCTGTGGAATCAACGGCGGTTTGTGTGATCGATCCCATCTCGATCGCCGCCGAATCCTGGCAAACCAGCTACGTTCGTCAGAAACTGGCGCGCGTGCTGTTTGTGGCTTTGCAAGTGCCAGCCTCCCGCGTGGCCTCCCGTTCTGTGGGGGATCGGCGCGTGTCCGCTGCCCTGCTGTGGTGCCCCAGCGACGCCGACGAACGACTGTTGCAGGCTGATTTCGAGATGTTTGTTCGCGACTATTTTCGCGCCGGCCGCGCGGCTGAGCTCACGGGCCATCTGGGCCGTGCGCTTCAGGTGCGCCCCAAAGCCAAGCACGCGCGTGATCAGCGTCGCGCTTTTAATGAAGAAGGGCAGGCGGTGCGCGTAGGTAAAAGCGGTTTTTACCTGCGCCCCGCGTTTGTTGGGGCCATCCTCCGCGCATCGCTTTAGAAACCGCTTCCTCCATGAACCAAGTTGTTGTGCTTATGCTTCGCGCCGCCCAAACTTTCATCCCCTTCACACTCTTGCTGGGTCTTGTTGCCACTACGCCGGCGGTGGCTCAATCCGCAACCTCGCAAACGGACGCTCCCAGGCAAGTGCCCGTCACCGTGCGCGAGGCTCTCGCTGAAGTGCTCAAGGGCAACATGGACTTGCGCCGCGAACGTGTGGCGGTGCAAGCGGCCCACGCGCAAGTGCTGGCCGCCGAAGGGCTGTTCGATGTGTCGCTCAACGGATCGCTGTTGTTCAATCAAGCGATTGTTCCCGGGGTCAGCCCTACGGACATCAGTCGTGGAACCGCCAACTCTCTGACGGGCGACGTTGGCTTGCTTCGGCAACTTGAAACCGGTGGAAGTGTCCGCCTTGCCGTGAACTCAAGTGGCGTGTTCACCAACCAGCAAACGATCTGCGGCTTGGGCGAGAATGCTTGTGAGGTCTATGCGACGCGGCTTAACCTAACCATCACGCATCCGTTGCTTCGAAACTTGGGGACGGAAGCCACACAGGCCAACCTGAGACGCCGCAGGATTCAAGTGGACCTTGCGTATTTGAATCGGCAAGCTCGTGCCGCAATTGTGGTTCGGGATGTTTTGACGGGCTACTGGGAATTGGCTTTTGCAAGCCAAGATCTGGAGATCCGTCGCAGCGCTGTAGCGTTGGCGAATCGGCAGCTTGAGGCGACGCGCGCCCAGATAGAAGTGGGCCGCTTGGCCCCCATCGACGCGGCGGCGGTTGAGCGCGCCATCAGCGACCGCACTCGAGAAGTTGTTGCAGCGGAGCAAGCTGTGTTGTTCCGCAGTTTGGACCTCATGCGGTTGATGGGCAAGCAGCCGCAGGCGAGCTTTGATCGCTTTGTTGCCGCGGAGTCGCCGGTGGTTGACCCGCGGCCGGTCGATGTTAGGTCAGAGCTTGAGGTGGCCCTCAAGAATAACCCCCAGCTGCAATCTTTGCGGCAAGGCATCGCGCTTACGGAGCTGGACATTCGCACGGCCAACGTGGCGCTGCGTCCCCAGCTCGACCTTATCGCAACCATAGGCAGCACCGGCCGCCAGCGAGATTCCTACAGCGCGGCTTGGGACCAAGCTTTGAGCTTTGAGAATCGCGTATCGTCGCTTGGCTTGAATTTCAACATTCCCGTGCAAAACCGCGCCGCCAGAGGCTTTGCCGAAGTCTCTCGCTTGGCCAACGATCGTTCCTGGGTTGATGCCGAAGCCTTGGAATTGGATGTGCGCGACACCGTGGTGCGGTTGAGCTCCTCGGTGGGCGTGAATGCTAAGCGCATTGAACTGGGTGAGCAGGTGGTGAAGTTTGCTGAACAGAATTTGCAAGCCGAAGAGGCGCGCTTCTCTGTGGGGCGGGCCACCAACAACGACGTGCTTTTGCGCCAACAAGAGTTAAACATCTCGCGCAGCCAGCTGCTGCGCGCGCGGGTGGATTTGCTGGTTGCCGAAATCGCCTTGGACGCCATCACGGGCGTCGTTTTGGATCGCTACGGCCTTGAGCTCAAGCCGCTGTAACGGCTTTCAATTGTTGGCGGGCACGAACTTGAAGATGGGTCCCTCGTGCGTCACCAGATAAAGCTCGCCGTCTTGGTCTTGCCCAAACGACGCCAGCCGCGCCAGGCGCGATTCAGGATCCAGCGACGGTTTCCAATCCCAAGACGTTTTGAGGCGTCCTGCTTCTAAGCCGAGGCTACGCACAAGCCCCGTGCAATAGTCGGCGTAGAAGTATTGACCTTGCAAAAGCGGCAGCTGCTTGCCGCGATACACGTAGCCGCCCGTAATGGAGCACCCCTCCTTATGTGGGTATTCGATCATAGGTGCCTGGTATTGGCTTGGATCGCAGGGCTTGTCTTGGAAGCAGTGAAAGCCTTCCATCACATTCCAGCCCAAGTTGTAGGGCGCCGCCACATTGGCCAGTTGCTTCGCCGTCAAAAGGTGAACGTACTCGAACAGGTTTTGCCCCACGTCGGCGATGAAAAGATCACCGGTTTTTGCATCGAAGCTGATGCGCCAGGGGTTGCGCAACCCTATGGCCACAACCTCCGGCTGTGGCGAAGCCGCTTCAACATCAAGACGCAGCATGCTGCCCAACAAAGTTTTGCTGTTTTGCCCGTGGCCCTTGGGATCATTGGCGGCGCCGCCGTCACCCAACCCCACGTAAAGTTTGCCGTCGGGCCCAAAAGCCAAATCGCCTGCATTGTGGTTGGAATAGGGCTGTTCCACTTCCAAAAGCAGCTTTACGGCCTTGGGATCGGCTTTGTCTTTGTTGCGTCCCACGCGGCGCTCTTCCACCCGGGTGGTGCCGTCAGGACGGGACGTGTAATTGATGTAAAAGCGGCCGTTCTTGGCGAACTGGGGATGGAATGCCAATCCCAGAAGCCCTCGTTCACCGTTGTCGCGATCGTCGAGTTTCACCACGCTTTGCAGATCTAAAAACGGCTGCGGGTTGAACTTGCTGCCCTTGAGCACCCGAATGACGCCGCGCTTTTCGAGCACAAACAATCGCCCCTTGGGTTCAGGCGCTGCCACCAAAGCCGTGGCCTCCTTGGTTTGGTCTGTTACCAACTGTAGCTTCACGGTCGCCGCTGCTTCAGCCGGGGCTGGCACCACCGACAACTCGGGTGCCGGGCTTCCTTTGGCGCGCGCTGGCTGGGTGGATGGCTCCTCCGCGGGGGCCGCCGTTTGAATGGGGGGCTCTGGTTTGGCAGAAGGGGCCGCGCAGGCCCCCGCCGTGGCCGCCACAAAACCCAGAAACACAGATCGCATGCAAGGCATACGCTTGTTTATCAGGCGCCACCGTTTTACGCACCCTCACTGGCCGGGCGCACGGGTGCCCACCCACAGACCCGTTAAACCGGTCACACCCGCAAGGCTACGCAGCTCACCTGTCCACAACCCTGGCCCCACCCGGTTGGCGAGCAAGCTACCTAAGCTGGAGATGGTGCCGTCGGCTTGTCGGTCGGCCAGATTGGCGCCTCCCCGCAGGAAAACATCCAAATCCTCGCCATCCAGCTCATCAAAGCCTTTGCGCAACACCGCGGCCAAGCTTTGTACGCCCAGCTCGCAGGCCGCCAGCAAACAACCTGGCGCTTGCCCCAAATCAGAACACACCCGCTCGTCAAGCGCGGCGCAGCCCGTAAGCGGATCCACCGCCGGCTGCGCCAACGTGGCTGACCGGTAAAGCACGTTTACGAACGCGGTCTCGTCTCCGGGGAAACCCCGCAGCTGCAGCGCGCGCGCAGAAAACGCCGCCCGCGCCACATGGCCCAACCTCACGCCAAAACCGTGTGACGCTAGGTCAATGCGTTGCCCAGTCTCATCCAAAGTCGCAACCACAAACCGCGAGAACCGACCCGGCCGATCCAGCAGATTCACGCTGTGAAAGGCGTCACCCACGGGAAATCCCACGCTGGTCACCGCATGGAAGGCCTGCCAGGTGCGAGGCCGCCCCGTGAAAACAAACTCAAGCGTTGATGACAGACGAATCCGTCGAAACATTCCGGCCACCTCGGCGGCCAGGCTGGGCAACGCCGCCACAATGGGCGACCCTGACGCGGGAAACAGGTCGTGCACGCGCGCGTCGAGACTTGGCTGGCCGCCCACGTCTTTGTCTCCTCTACAATTGGAACCCTTCGCGAGTGTACCCAGACGCGCCGCCATCAGTTGCCCCAACGCGCCCTCGTCGGGCGCCGGCCGACAGTCAAGCGGGTCGTCAGGGTTGTTGGTGGGCCCCAAGGCGTCAAGCGTGCAATCCAGCCACAGTTGTGCCGGATCATGCGGGCAACCAGCCAACCGACCCCACGCCTCGATGGCCGTTCCCGCTCCCGGTGCCAGGTCGGGCGAAAACACCAACTCTGACGCCAGCAAATAGCGGCTGGCCAAGCTGGGTGAAGGGCGCCCAACAGGCACCGTGAACACGACCGGTGTGCTTTGAAGCAGGGTGCGGCCGTCAATGTTGACGCACCCATAGCCCGCCAGCGCCCCCTGTTGATCTAGAGCCAGCGTGATCAACCCGTAGCTTTGCTGCACGGCCAACAATGGCAACGTCCATCGCGCCGACACCTGAAGCTTTTGGGCCAACGCGGGATCATCAAGCGCGGGGGTGTTGGCGCGCAGTTGATCGCAAGCCAAATCCGGGAATAGCCGCATCTCCAAAGACGCGGCCACAATTCCCGGATCCAAAAGCGCCACCGCTTCGGCCTTGCCCGTGGCCGCCGCCGCCACCTTCACCGTCACGGTTTGGCTCTGGCTGCGGGTGTTGGTTGCACGCAAACGAAACTCGCCTTCCGTGCCGGCGCGAAAGCTGGCCACAAAACGGCCGCGGGCGTCGGTGGTGCCCTGCGTGGTCACCAAAGACGCGCCCCCCGAGGTCGGGGCCGCTCCGGCGTCCGGCGGCTCGGCCAAGAGCAGTGCCAATCGCAAACTGCGGCCGGCCTGGGGCCGACCCGTGGCGTCTTGCAGCGTGAATTCCACGCTTCCCTGTGCACCCGGCGCCACCACCAGCGCAGCCGGGCTGGCCACGATCACCAAATCAACGCCGCCCGCCCCGTTGCCAGCCCCGTTGTTCCCGCAAGCCACCAGCAACCCAGCCAGCAGGCAGGCGGCCAATCGGGGAAGTTTTCCACAGCGGCGCATAGGCGAAAACCTGAAAAATATAGCTCATCTCCGCGGCTTGCGGCTGAACTGTTCGCGGCCCCAAACGTTCGTTGACCCCCCGGGCGCAGGGTGCTACCCAAATGTTCAGCGGATGGCCGAATTCACTCATCTTCACCTGCACACCCAGTACAGCCTGCTTGATGGCGCCATCCGCGTGGACGAATTGTTCCCGCGCGTGCTTGAGCGGGGCATGAAATCCGTGGCCATGACCGATCATGGCAACTTGTTTGGCGCAATTCATTTCTACGAAACCGCCAAAGCCCACGGGGTGAAGCCCATTTTCGGGTGTGAAACTTATGTGGCGCCCGACCGCCTCGACAAAACCGAGCGCAAGAGCAACCACCTTATCCTGCTGGCCAAGGATCAAGTGGGCTGGAAGAACCTCTCTTACTTGAACTCGATGGGGTTCCTTGAAGGGTTTTACTTCAACCCGCGCATCGACAAGAAGCTGCTCAAAGAACACAGCGAGGGGCTGGTGGCCTTGTCGGCGTGCTTGGGCGGCGAGGTGGCGCAAACCATCACCCGCAAGGGGCCCGACGCCGCCATCGAGGTGGCACGGCAATACGACGACATTTTCGGACGCGGCAACTTCTTTTTGGAGATGATGCCCAACGGTCTGGAAGAGCAAGAGCAGGTTAATGGCCACTTGGTTGAGATATCGAAAAAGACCGATATCCCCCTGATTGCCACAAACGATTGTCACTACGTTGATCGCAAAGACGCACGCCCTCACGAGATCTTGTTGTGTGTGCAGCAAAAGCGAACGATCAACGACGAAAAACGCCTGAAGCACACCTCGGACGCGTATTGGGTCAAATCGCCCGCCGAGATGGATTCGTACTTCAAGCACATCCCACAGGCGCTTGAAAACGCCGCCAAGATTGGGGAGCTGTGCAAGGTTGAATTCGATCTAAAGCAGAATCACCTGCCGCGCTACAAAGTGCCCGAGGGCTACGACGCCAACTCTTACGTTCGCAAGATCTCAGAAGAAGGCCTCAAGCAGCGATTAGACGCTGCGGTTCGCTTGGGCCAAAAGGTTGACGGCGACGTGTACCTGCAGCGGCTTGAGTTAGAGCTGGGCGTGATCGAGCGGATGGGGTTTTCGGGCTACTTCCTCATCGTGTGGGATTTTATTAATTACGCCAAGGAGCACGGCATTCCCGTGGGGCCCGGGCGCGGATCGGGCGCGGGATCGCTGGTGGCGTACTGCATGCGCATCACCGATATCGATCCCATTTATCACAAGCTGCTGTTCGAGCGCTTTTTGAATCCCGAACGCGTTTCGATGCCAGATTTCGACGTAGATTTTTGCATGAACCGGCGCGATCAAGTGATCGGCTACGTGTCGGAAAAATACGGCAAAAACAACGTGGGCCAGATCGTCACCATGCACCAGCTCAAAGCGCGCAGTTGCATTCGCGACGTGGCCCGCGCCATGGGCCTTTCGCCCGCTGAGGGCAACCGGGTGGCCGCGCTGGTGCCCGAGCCCATTCAAGGCAAAAGCCCTCCGATTTCCAAGGCCATCGAACAAGAGCCGCGGCTCAAAGAATTGTACGACGGCGAATTTCGCGAACTTCTTGACACCGCCAAGGTGCTTGAAGGCCTAAACCGTCATGCCGGCAAACACGCCGCGGGCGTGGTGATTGGCGAAATGCCGCTGTGGCATTACGTGCCGTGCTTTAAACCTGCGGGCGAAGATTCAATCGTCACGCAGTTCAACATGACCGACGTTGAAAAAGTTGGTCTGATCAAGTTCGACTTTCTGGGCTTAAAAACCCTCACCGTGATCCAAACCGCGGTGGATCTGGCCAACCTCTATCGGCAAAGCAAAGGCGAGCCTGGTTTGGATATGGCCGCCATTCCGCTAGACGACGCCGAGGTTTACAAAATGATCTCCGCCGCCGACGTCACCGGCGTGTTCCAGCTGGAATCTTCGGGCTTCCGCGAACTGCTCAAGAAGCTCAAACCCGACTGCTTTGAAGACATCGTGGCCGCAGGCGCCTTGTATCGGCCAGGGCCGCTTGAAGGCGGCATGGTTGATGACTTCATCGAGCGCAAGCACGGGCGCAAGGTGGTGGAGTACATGCACCCTTGCCTTGAGCCCATTCTCAAGGACACCTACGGCGTCATCGTTTACCAAGAGCAGGTGATGCAAATTGCTTCGGCCATGGCCGGCTACAGCCTCGGAGGCGCCGATCTGCTTCGGCGTGCCATGGGCAAGAAAAAAGCCTCAGTCATGGAGCAAGAGAAAGCCAAGTTTCTCGACGGCGCCAAGGTCAAGGAAGTTGACCCCAAGGTGGCCGAGGCCGTTTTCGACCTAATGGCCAAATTCGCCGGCTACGGCTTCAACCGGAGCCACTCGGCGGCCTACGGCCTGCTTACGTACCAAACCGCTTACCTCAAGCGGTACTACCCGGTTGAGTTTTTTGCCGCGCTGATGACCTGCGACAAAGACTCCACCGATTCGGTGGTGAAGTTCATCGCCGAAGCGCGCGAGCAAGGCATTGGGGTTGAGCGCCCTGATGTTAACGAATCGGACGCCGACTTTACCGTGGTGCCCGCCGTGGCCGCCCCAGAGCCCACGGCCGGAAAGAAAGCCACCCCGGCGCGCAAACGCGGCACAGGGGTTGATGGGCTCAAAGCCATCCGCTTCGGCTTAGGGGCCGTCAAAGGGGTGGGCGAGGGCGCCGTAGAGGCCATGCTGGCGGCGCGCAAACAAGGTGGGCCGTTTTTGTCCGTGTTCGATTTTTGCAATCGATCCGACATGCGCAAGGTCAACCGCAAAGTGCTTGAACAGTTGGTTAAATCAGGCGCGTTTGACGGCATCGCCGACAAAAACGGCGTGACCCGCGGCCGCATCTTCATGGCGGTGGGGCCCGCCATCGACCGCGCCAACTCAGCCCAAAAGGAACGCGAAAGCGGCCAAACCAACCTATTGGCCCTTCTGGGCGGCGGGGTGAAAGGGGCCGTGGAGCCCGTGGACGACTCTTATATGGACGCCGAAGCGTGGACGCCCACAGAGGTGCTGGCCTACGAAAAGGAAAGCTTGGGCTTCTACATTAGCGGCCACCCTCTGGATCGGTACGCCAGTGAGATCCGCAGGTTTGCCAACGCTTTGACCTCCAATTGCATGTCCCGCGGCGCTCGCGCGGAAGTCACTTTGGCGGGTGTGGTCAACGACTATCAAGAGCGCCAGGCGAAGAGCGGCAGCGGCAAATATGCCTTTTTCAAGCTAGAAGACCAGTGGGGGCAGGTGGAGTTCATGGTGGGGAACGTGAAGATCAACGATTATCGCGAGGTTCTGACCAGCGGCGATCCGCTTTTGGTCCGCGGCTCGGTTGAAGCCTCGTTCGGCGACGACACCGTTCGGGAGCGCTTGCGTTTTCTCGACGCGCGGCCGTTGTCGTCCGTGCGGGCCGAACACAGCCGCCTCATGGAAATACGGGTGAATGCGGACACTGTGCGTGAGGAAGATCTCAGTGGGCTGGAAAGGTTGTTGCGCCAACACGAGGGCCCATGCAAAACCCGATTGCTGATAGAGATCCCTCAGCGCAGCCAAACCCGCATCGATTTGTCCGACGAATATCGCGTGGCGGTGGACGAAGATTTGCTGAATCGCATCGAACAACTTCTCGGACCCCATACAGCCGTTCTAATATGAGCCCCAAAATGTTTCGCGGCGGGTGTTGCAAGGTTCTGGTTCTTTCGTGCTTGGCGTGGCTCATGACCACCGCGGGCGTGGTGCATGCGCAAAGCGCCCCCCACCGCCGCACGGTGGTGCTGCGTTTGGATTTCGAGGGCTCTGTCAATGAAGTCAGCCGCGACCAACTGGCCCGGCGCTTGTTCGAGGGCCTGGCTTCGGCGGGGTTCCAGGTGTTTTCCGCAGATGAGCTGGTGGCACGGCTTTACACCAGCACCCCGCAGCTGAAGTCTTGTGCCGACGAGGCCTGCTACCGGCAAATTTCGGCGGCTCTCCAGGCCAATTTTTTGGTGATCGGAAAAGTGGACGCCAAACGCCGCGATTACCAGATCACGCTCAGTTTGATTCACGGCCTGTCGGGCAAGGTCCTGCGGTCAGAAGATCAGCGCTGCGACGTGTGCGGCATTCAAGAAGCTGGCGACACCGTGAATTTGGCGGCGGCGGCTTTGCGCGCGGGGCTTGACGAGGTGGAGGCGCCTGCCCAAGTCACCTTTGAAACCAGGCCTTCAGGGGCGCTCATCGAGGCAGATGGTCGGCCCCTGGGGTTCAGCCCGCTCACCCAAGAGATGAGTGTGGGCGTTCATGAGATCGTGATTTCTAAGGCAGGTTTCGATCAGGTCACTCGTTCCATTGAAGTGGTGCCCGGCGCCGCCGAGACCGTCAGCATCGACCTACAACGCCAGCCGGGGCCGTTTTTGTCGGGCGGCTGGAAAGCGGCGGGGTGGGTAAGCTTAGGGCTGGGCGTGGCGGCGATGGCCGCCGGCAGCTATCTGATGGTTTTGCAGGGAGAAGGCGCGAACTGCACAGGCAGTGGCGCCACCAAAACCTGCGAGGATCGCTATGAACATCGTTGGCCGGCGGCCGGCCTGCTGGCCGGAGGCGGCTTGTTGGCAGGATTTGGCAGCACGGTGCTTTTCGTGGCCCCTGGCGTTGTAACCCGCAGCGCTTCGGGTGGGGGGCCAGAGCCCACGCAATCGCAATCGGCGCAATGGCAGGTTGTCCTTCGGGGCAATTTCTGATCTAGTGGGCCTGTGATGAGTGCCTCAGTGTCTCCGGCGTCCGCGCCTTCGTCGGTCGATTCAGGCAATCGAGGCCCTGTTGCGTGGGGGCAACTCATCGCCGTGGCCCTGGCCGCCGCCGGCCTGGGCTTTTCGGTGTTCCTCTATGTGATCCCTTATCGCAAAGCCCTGCGGGACCTAAAGATGGCACGGGGCGACCTGATGCAGGAAAAGGCCGAGGCGGCCGGGCGCGAGCGCGAACTGGCACAGCTGCGCTCCGACCTAAGCGACGCCCAACGTGCGGCGGGCGAGGCTTTGGTGCACGTGCGGTCTGAAACGGCCGTGTTGCGCTTGCAGCTGCAAGAGCAAACCAAAACGGCGCCTCCAGGTGCGGTGGATGTGCAGGTGGATGCCCGGGGCGTGATGGTGAAGCTTGCGCCTCCGTTCCTGTTTGAAGGCGGTGGAGCTGCCTTAAGTGCCACGGGTGCTGCTTCGTTGCGCGCCATGGGCCGGGCCATCGGCAAAGGCGCGCGCCGGGTGATTGTGACCGCCCCGCTCGGCCACACGAAAGTGCCCGCTGAATTCGCCAACAGCTTTCCCAAGGCCGTAGAATTCACGGCTGAACGCGTGAAGGTTGTCGTGCAGGCGTTGTCTCAAGCAGGCGTTCCTGTTTCTGTGGTGTGGGGCGTGAGCACGGGGGGCCCCAACGGCGACAAAGACGCATCGATCGACATTGAGATTGACCCCGGCGCTTAAGCCTCCATACTCGCGGGCCGCTTTCCCGCTTTCCTATGAACCTAGATCCGGTTTTCCTACCTTCACCCAAACCTTCTTCCGCGCTGCAACCCGCAGCGACCAAAGCGACCCCCGCGGCCTTCATGTGGGTGGTCACAGCGGGTTTGCTTGTAGCCATTGTGGGCGGCTTTGCCGCGGTGGGGGTTTGGAACGGCTATAGGGCTGCCAGTGGCGTGCGCTTTAGCGCTTTGGATTTGCGCTGGGACAACGCGATCCCTCGGACGCCCGCTTGGGCTTGGGTGTACGTGTTGTTCTATCCCAGCGCCGCGCTGCCGTTTGCCTTCCGTGCGTTTCGGCAGAACCTAGAAACTTTCGCGCGCGTCTGCGCGGGTTACCTGCTGCAGATCGTGGTCGCTTTGCCTTTATTCGTGATGCCCATTCGTATGTGGCGCACAGCGGTCGAGGGCGCTGGGGCCTCGGCTTGGTTGCTGCGCCTGATTTACTCGGTGGATGCCGGCTTCAACGTATTTCCCAGCATGCACGTTAGCTACGTCACCTTTTTGGCTTGTGTGGGCGGCAACCTAGGCGGCCGCAAGGTGGGCGCCGCGCTGTGGGTGTTTTGCGGCTTGATCATGCTGTCCACGTTGTTTACAAAGCAGCACTACCTGGTGGATTTGCCGGCGGGTTTCGCGCTGGGCGTGGCCACTTACCTGGTGGCGTTTCGAACCAACTATTCACCGTTCCAGAATCGAACCGGGCCGGTGTCACAGTGAACAAAGCGAGAGTGCGGGTAAAAGCCTACGCCTCCCATGTTCAAACCGCGCACAAACTTCCATAGCTCGCGCGTGGGTACGCCGCGGAGGCGAAAATCCACTGCACGGCCTTCGCAGTGCTGGCTGCTGGCGGCCACTTGGCGGCCCTTTTTGCGCAACGACAGATTGTACTTAGGCGACCGGTAGCCCGAGACCACTTCCACCCGCGGTGCGGAGAACTTCAGCGCGGCGCGCGTGACCGCGCCCAGCAAGGCAAGATCTACGTCTGTGCTCTGGTTGGTGTAATGATCGCGCAGCAGACTTTGAAATTCGCTGTGCATCGATCTGCCGGGCAGCACCGCCACGGCCTCTTTGAGACGTAGGCTGAACAAAGTGGTGATGGGTTGAATGCGGCTTCCCGGTGGTGGCAAGGTTTCGGGAAATGCCGCGGTTTGAGGCTGCGTTGGGACAAAACGCACACGCCCAGCCCGTTCAATTTGAGATTGCGGCACCCGCACGCTGAACCGGGTTAGCTTTTCCTCCAGCCACGCCGCTTTCTTGGACAGGTCGACAGGACGGGGCGGTCTGGGCAGGTAAGCGCTGGTGGCGTGGAGGGTGGCCAGGGGATCCGCCACAGATGCGCGCTCAGGCGTGGAATGCACCCCCCCATCGGCCCCCAAAGGGCTCAGCGCAAACGCCAAAGCCACAACCCACATCGCGCCTTAGTCTAGCGCGTGTTCCGGCGAAAGCAGAATTTCAGCGGGACCTATGCTCGGGGGCCTACAGCAGACTGCCTATACCTACAGCCTACATGCAGCAGCTATCCCGGTAGCCGCAGCGCAAGCATCGGTAGTGCGCGTGCTCGGGCTGCATGCCTTGCTCGCAAACGGGGCAGGTGGTCGAAAAATCAGGCTTGCACGCGGCGCCGTCGCTCGGCGCTTCAGCGGTGGGGGCAGATGTATTGGCGGCGTCTGGTGAACCCGAGCGTTGCGACATTCCTGCATTATAGGGTGCGGGACCGGGGAGGCCAAGCTGCTGGCAGAGGTGCCAAATGGCTGTGTCGATATGGTATATACGTATGGATGAAGAAGACCCTGAACATCGACGAGGCGCTTTTGCGCGAGGCCCGAGGCGCCTCGGGGGCATCGAGCGACACCGACGCGGTTCGGTTGGGCCTTGAAGCTCTTGTTAGGAACGCTGCCTATCAGCGGTTGAGGACTCTGCGAGGCTCTGAGCCTGCCGCAAAAGACGTTCCGCGAAGTCGCGAAAAGCGCAGCCGCGCCAGTCGGGCAGCCTAATTGGTTTTGGTAGACACATCTGTCTGGATCCGCTTTTTAGGGAACCGGGCGCCTTACGCACGGCACTTGGACATGGTGCTTGAACGCAATGAAGTGATGGGACACCGTCTTATCTTTGGCGAGTTGCTCATTGGTGATCGCGGGGGACGGAATCAACTGTTGGAGGCGTACGAGAAAATGCGCCAGGCGTCAGATGTGCCTCATCCAGAGGTCGTAAGCTTCGTCCGAGATCGGCGTCTGCACGGATGTGGCGTGGGCTGGATTGATGTTCATCTTCTGGCCTCTGCCCTGGTAGACCGCGTGCCCCTGTGGACAACAGACTCGGCTTTGTTGCAAATTGCCGATGATTTGGGCGTTGCCTACCAAGCTGATGCAAGTTTGTAGCCGTCGCTATGGCCGCAACCGCTCGGGGCCTAATCCAATTCTCTTCAAGGACGCTTAGGTGTCGGCCGTGGGCTTGGCGGGGGCGCGTCGCAAACCCACCAATTGGTTTAGCGATCCCGATGAAAAGCCCGCCAAATCCAGCGCCACGAACGTAAACCCCAAGCGCCGCCCCAACGACACAATTTGGGCGCGCACTTCAGGTTCGAGCGCCCGCGGCATGCTTCCCGCTTCCAGCTCCACGCGTGCGACTTCGCCGTGGTAGCGCACACGCAATTGCCGAAAGCCAAGCGCCCGCAAACCATCCTCGAACTGATCCACTTGCTCCAAACGCGCCTGAGTTATCTCGGTGCCGTAAGGAAAACGCGAAGACAAACACGCCAATTGCGGCTTGTCCCATGTGCGCAGCCCCAAGGCTTGCGAAAGTTGCCGCACTTCGGGTTTGCTCAACCCCGCTTCCACCATGGGGTGGCGCGCGCCCCGTTCTTTTGCGGCGGCAAGTCCGGGGCGATGATCGCCAAGATCGTCTGTGTTGGTGCCCAGCAAAACTTCCCTGAGCCCCAACTTATCGGCCAAGGGGCGCGCCAAGTCCATCAGTTCAGCCTTGCAGTGGTAGCAACGGTCAACGGGGTTTTGCGCAAAACCGGGCCGCTCGAGTTCATTCGATTCGATCACCTCAAGTCGGGCCCCGATCTCTTGCGCCAATGCCACGGCGTCGCGGCGTTCGCTTTGCGCCATGGTCACCGAAACGGCCGTCATGGCCACGCAACGATTGCCCAAAACATCGTGCGCCACCTTCAGCAGTAACGCCGAATCAACGCCGCCTGAAAAACACACCAGCGCCGATTCGCAGTGGGCTATGGCCGCTTTGAGCGCTTCGTATTTGGCGTGAAGGGAGGGGGTCATGTTGTCACCAGCATAGCAAGGTCACACCACCACGCGTTCGGCGCCCGCCACAGCCGCTTGCACGAGTGCCTCGATGTCTAAGCCCTCCTCGCTGCGTTCGGCGTCCACGAGGCGTGCGCCCGTGGCCGGGTTGGGTGGCATGAACAGCGAGCAGCAATCGTCGTAGGGCAGGGTGGACAAATCAAAAGTTCCAATGGCCTCAGCCACCCGAATGGTTTCCACTTTGTCGAAGGTCACCAGCGGACGCAGCACCACGCGACGAGCCGCCGCTTCGATGGTGGTCATGTTGGTGATGGTTTGGCTGGCCACTTGCGACAGCGTTTCGCCTGTGACCAGCGCATCGGCCTTGGTCTTGTCGGCGATGCGATCGGCGATGCGCATCATCATGCGGCGGTACAGAACCACCGCCAGCTCCGCGCGGCCGTGCTCGCGAATTTTTTTCTGCGCCTCGGTAAACGGCACCACCCAAACCACGCCCATCGCGTTCCAATCGCGCAACACGCGCGCCAGTGACATCACCTTGTCCAAGGTTTTTTCGCCCACAAAAGGCGGCGAATGAAAATAAACCCCGTCCAACGCCATGCCGCGCTTTGCCGCCAAGTACGCCGCCACTGGCGAATCAATGCCGCCTGAAAGCAAAACCAAGCCGTTGCCCGCGCTGCCCACGGGCAAGCCACCGGGGCAGGGGCGGGTTTCGGCAAACACGAAGACGCCGCCATTGCTCAGCTCAACGCCCACGGTGAACGCTGGGTTTTTCACATCCACGGGCCCCCCGGTGTGTTCAATAATGCGATCGGCCACCGCGCAGCTGATGTCGTAGGACCGGTGGGCAAAGCGTTTGTTGGCCCGGCGGGTTTGCACCTTAAAACTTCGGCGCAACTGCGGGTCTGCGGCCAGCGCCGCCTGGGCCACCTGCAAGCCTGTTTGCACAATCGCCTCAAGCTCTGCGGGCGGGCATGCCGCGGGTGACAGCGACACCAAACCAAATACCTTGCGCACGCGCGCTTCCGTGGCCTCGAAAGCCTCAGCTGCGGCGCGCACCACCATGCGTCCGTGGGGGCAGCTTACGGTGGCGCTGGGAATGTCTTTGAGCGCTTTGCGCACGTTGCGTTCAAGTTGGCGCTCAAACCGATCGCGGTTTCCGGCCTTCAAGAAGATCTCGCCGTAGCGGCACAACAAAGTGGTGTACAAGCTCAATTCTTTCTAGACGAACGGCGGCTGCCAAACGCCAAAAGGTTGGTCATGGAAGCAATTTCGCTCACCGCCTCGCCCACCGCCGCCACCGCAGTGTCCACATCGGCGGGGGTTGTGAGTCGAGACAACGAAAACCGCAGCACCGCATCCCCTTCGGGCACGCCGATGGCTTTGAGCACGTGGCTGCGTTCGGGTTTTTTGGATGAACAGGCCGACCCCGCGGCCACCAGAACGCCACGCGATTGCAACGCGTGAAGCAGGGGCTCTGCGGGCAAATTGGCAAACCGCAGGCTGCTGATGTGGGGGGCGCGGGGCGCCTCGGGGGGCACCGTCGCATTCACGCCCGGGACTTGATCGCACACCACGCGCTCAAATCGGTCTCTTAGCGTTGACACCGCCTGCACGGCCGCAATTTGATCCGAGGCCACCAGCGCGCACGCTTTGGCAAACGCCATCAGCGCGGGCACGTTCTGAGTGCCCGAGCGCAGCCCCAGCTCTTGCCCCCCGCCTTCCCACAGCGCTTGCAGTTTGGCGCCCTTGCTCAGCCACAAGGCCCCGGTGCCTTTGGGCCCGTGAAGCTTGTGGCCCGTCAGCGATAAAGAGCTTGCGCCCAACGCCTTCACCGATAGCGGCAGCCACGCCGCCGCTTGCACCGCGTCCACATGAAAGTGAGGCGCGTTGGGAAGCTGCAACAACATCTGGCCCACGGCTTCTACGGGTTGCCGGGTGCCAAGTTCGCTGTTCACCAACATCATCGCCACAAGGCCCGTGTGCGGCGTGATCTGTTGCAATATCTTGTGTGGCAAAACCACGCCGTTGGGCTCGGGCTCCACCAGGGTCACTTTGAACCCTTCGTCCTCAAGTCGCTCGCAGTTGCGCAGCACGCTGGGGTGTTCAATGGCGGTCACCACAACATGTCGCTGCCGTGCCCGCGTACGGGCGGCCCCCAAAACCGCCAGGGCGTTGGCCTCGGTGCCGCCCGAGGTGAAGATGACCTCCTGTGGCGCCGCACCCAGCAAGCTGGCCACTTGGGCGCGCGCTTGCTCCAGGCCGCGCGCCGCCGCCGCACCCAAGTTGTGGGCGGAGGAGGGGTTGCCAAAGGCCACGGCAGTGGCCTCCAGCAGCGCTTGTTGCACAGCGGGAAGCAGGGCCGTGGTGGCGGCGTTGTCCAGATAAACCATGTCGAAGGTCTGGCGTTATGTCGCATGTGCAGCGGAAAAACCAGGGGCCACGGTCCAAAGCGCGCGTGAATGCCAGCATCCGCGGGGCGATCTTCGGCGCTCACCCTGGCACCTAAGCCCGGAGGCGGCCAGGATAGCCGCCGGGTGAGCCAAAAACACGATCCGCGCAGGGGCCTAGAGCTGGCCAAAGACAAGCCACCCGAGGTCGATCCCTCGGCTGGCCCAGCCGACGAAACCCGGCCGTTTGGCGTTTATGTGCATTTTCCGTTTTGTGGCCAGCGTTGCCCGTATTGCGATTTTGCCATCGATGTGCGCCCCGCGGTGCCCCACGAGCGCTACGCCCAAGCTGTGTGCGCTGAGTTGCGCGCGCGCGCCGCTTGGTTTGGCACCGCCAAGTTGGTGTCGTTGTATTTCGGCGGTGGCACCCCGGGCCTATGGCGAAGCGATTGTGTGGGCCAGGTGATTCGCACCGTCACCGAACTGTTCGGGGGCAGCCCGAACACGCTGGAGATCTCGTTGGAGGCCAACCCAGGCGAAGTGTCCGGGGACCATTTGAGGGCGCTGCGGGACGAAGGCGTCAATCGTCTGTCTTTCGGTGTGCAATCGTTCGATGGGCGCCTGCTTGAGGCCATAGGCCGCGCCCACAGCCACCAGCAGGCGCTGGACGCGGTTCCCTTGGCGAGGACAGCGGGTTTCCACAACGTGGCTTGCGATCTGATGTTCGGTCTGCCTGGCCAAACCATGGCCACATGGGAAAGCAGCCTGAAGATGTTGGCTGAAATAGAGCCCGATCACGCGTCTTGCTACGCACTGACGGTTGAACCTTTCACGCCGTTTGGCCAGCTGGAGAAAAAGGGGCTGCTGCAGCGGCCCGATGACGACGCCGCGGCGGACATGTTCCAATCAGCGCAGGCGCACCTAGGGGCTGCAGGCTACAGCCACTACGAAGTGTCGAGTTACGCACGGCCAGGCAAACAGGCGGTTCACAATGGGCTTTATTGGAGTCAAGGCAGCTATTTAGGGGTGGGCTGTGCGGCCGCGTCGTTCCGGCCTTTGCGCGCCGGGGGCGGATGGCGATTCACCAACCCTCGCGCCACCGAAACCTACCTTCGCGCTGCCGAAACCCAAGACGGCGCTTTGGCTCCCGCCCAGGTGGAATGGCGGTCCCCGCAGGATTTGGAAATAGAGGCGCTGTGGTTGGGCCTTCGCACCAAGGGGGGCGTCGACAGGCGGTTGCATAGCCAGGTTTTTGGGCCCGACCCCTTGTCCACGCCGAAGCGGCAACGCGCCGCAGAGGCGCTGCAAGCCGCCGGTTGGCTGCACGTAGACGCCCACCGGCTGGCACCTACCGCCTTGGGTATGTTGTTTGCTGATGAGATCGCCACCCGCTTCTGGGACGAAGAGACTACATAAGCCCCTTGGCTTATTACGGTTTTTTCGAGTAAACCATCAGGTGTGAACGACTTAGGCAACCGTGCCAAAAAGGTGCTGCACGCGGTCGTCACGGAGTATCTGAACTCCGGCGAAGCGGTTGGCTCGAAAACCATCGCGCGTAGGTATAACTTCGATGTGTCCGCCGCCACTGTGCGCAGTGTGATGGGGGAACTGGAAGAATTGGGGTTGCTTCGGCACCCGCACACGTCGGCAGGGCGCGTGCCCACCGAGCGTGGCTTGCGCTACTACGTGGATTCGCTGCTGCGCGTGCGGCGGCTTTCGGGTGCCGAACAAGAGGGCATTCAGAATCACTTCACGGGCGTCTCTGACACCGCTGACGTGGTGGAACGCGCCAAAGAGGTGCTGCGCGAAATGTCACACCTTACGGTGGTGGTGCAGGCGCCGCGCATCGACACTGATGTGATCAGCCATCTGGAGTTCGTCAAGCTGCGCGAAGATCAACTTTTGGCTGTCATCGCCACCAGCGCCGGCCATGTGCAGAACAAAGCTGTGCAAATCGATTTTTCGCTGGAAAGCGGCGAACTGGAACGGATCAACAACTACCTGCGCGAGTTGGTTGTGGGGCGCACCTTGGCTGAGGTGCGCGCGCGGGTGGCCACCGAATTGGAAGATGAGCGCACGCGCCACGATCAGATGCGCGCGCGCGCCCTGGGCCTGGCCACCGTGGCGGTGCCGGTCAACCAAAAAGCCAGTGTGATTGTGGACGGTCAGTCGAACCTTTTGTCACTCACCGACAGCGTGGACGGCGCGCGCACTTTGCTGCGGGCCCTGGAGGAAAAGGAATTCATTTTGCGCCTGCTAGACCGCACGCTGCAGGCGCCGGGAATTAGTGTTTTCATCGGCGCCGAGGCCAATCTTGCCGACCTTACCGACATTTCCGTGGTCACCGCGCCCTACGGCGAGGAGGGCCGCGCCGTGGGCACCATCGGCGTGATAGGTCCCTCCCGCATCAACTACGCCAAGGTTATCTCGCTGGTTGACTTTACGGCAGATGTGATTACGAAGGCGCTACCAAAACTTTAGTCCATGGCCAGCCAACGCCTTTGCCGGGCGCCAATTGGAATTTCTGTCCAAATTCCAGGGGTTGGTTAAGATAACCCTCCACACGCGCGGCATAACCCGCGTTGCGTTGTAAGGATCCAGAATGAGCGAGAACGAAGACACAAACACCACGCCTATCAACCCAGCGAACGCGTCAGCGAACGCGGAAAGCGCGGAAAGCGGCGAAGCCGCCAATGTAAACAGCGCCCCGGTGGACAAGATGGCGCAGCTGGAGCAAGAAAAGCGCGAAACCCACGAACGCATGTTGCGCTTGGCCGCCGAATTCGAGAATTGGAAAAAGCGCGCCCGCCGCGAACAAGAGGACGCGCAATTCAAAGCCAAAGAGCAAGTGCTAAGGGACATCCTTGAGGTGGTCGACAACATGGAGCGCGCCATGTCTTCGATGACCGATGCCACCGATCCAAAAGCCGTCAAAGATGGCGTCGCGCTGGTGCTGCGCTTGTTTCATCAGAAATTGGAACGTCATGAGGTGCGGGCCATCGACTCCAAAGGCAAGGCGTTCGATCCCCACATCCATGAAGCTGTGGCGCGCGTGCCTTCCACCAGCGTGGCGGCAGGCGCCGTGGTTGAAGAACTGGTCAAAGGGTACAACATGGGCGACCGCCTGTTACGGCCCGCATCCGTGGTGGTGGCGGTTGCACCCACGCCCCCCGCTGGCTCTGACGAACAAGGAGCCAACTGAGTCTTGGGCCGAATCATCGGCATTGATCTGGGCACCACGAACTCGTGCGTGTCGGTGATGGATGGGGGCGAGCCATTGGTGATCCCCAATGCGGAAGGGGCACGCACCACCCCTTCGGTGGTGGGTTTCATCGACGACCCCGAACCTTTGGTGGGTCAGATCGCCAAACGCCAGGCCACCACCAACCCCGAACGCACGGTGTACGCGGTCAAGCGGCTGATGGGCCGCAAGTTCAGCGATCCCGCCGTCAAACGTCACGCCACCAGTTGCGTTTATCGCGTGGCCGAATCTGAAAACGGCGACGCTTGGGTGGAGGTGGGCAGCAAAATGCACTCACCGCCAGAGATCTCGGCTCTGATCTTGGCAAAGATGCGCAAAGTGGCGCAGGAGTATTTGGGCGAAGAGCTCACCGACGCCGTGATCACGGTGCCCGCCTACTTCGACGACAATCAGCGCCAAGCCACCAAAGACGCAGGCCGCATTGCGGGCTTAAACGTCTTGCGCATCATCAACGAACCTACGGCCGCCGCGCTGGCTTATGGCCGCACGTCGCTTGAGGCCAACAAGAAGATCGCCGTTTACGATTTGGGCGGCGGCACCTTCGACATTTCGCTTTTGCATCTGCAAGAGGGCGTGTATCAGGTCAAATCCACCAATGGCGATGGCTTCCTGGGTGGCGAAGACTTCGACACGCGCATCGTTGAATTCTTGATGGCCTCCTTCAAAGCGCAAACCGGTTTGGACTTGGAGGGGGATCGCATGGCCTTGCAACGCTTGCGCGAGGCCGCTGAACGCGCCAAACAAGAATTGTCTACGGCGCTGGAAACCGAAGTGAATTTGCCGTTCATTGCGGCCGGCGACGATGGCCCCAAGCATTTGATCGTAGGCCTCACGCGCGGCAAACTGGAGTCGCTCACGGAGCCTTTGATCGAACGCAGCTTTCCCCCCTGCGAGGCGGCCCTCAAAGACGCCGGTTGGCGCTTGTCTGACATCGACGAAGTGATTTTGGTGGGCGGGCAAACGCGCATGCCCCGCGTGCAAGATCGCGTGGCGGAGTTTTTCGGCAAAAAGGCTTCGCGCGGGGTGAATCCCGATGAGGTGGTGGCCGTGGGGGCAGCCCTGCAAGGGGCGGTGCTTTCAGGCGAAAAAGACGATGTGATCTTGCTTGACGTGGCGCCTCTCTCTTTGGGCGTGGAAACCGCAGGCGGGGTGTTTACGCCCATCATTCCTCGCAACACCACGATTCCCCACCGGCGGTCGCAGATTTTTACCACCGCCGCGGACAACCAAGCCTACGTGAATGTGCACGTGCTTCAGGGTGAGCGGCAAATGGCTGACGACAACCGCAGCCTCGCGCATTTCCAATTGGCCGGCATTCCTCCCGCCCCGCGGGGCGCCCCGCAAATCGAAGTGACCTTCGACATCGATTCGAATGGGATCGTGGGGGTTTCGGCCAAGAACCTGGGCACCGGAAAAGAACAGAAGGTGATTGTTCGTCCCACCAGCGGGTTGTCTGAAGAGGAAATCAAGCGCATCATTGCCGAAGCCGATCACAACCGCGACGCCGACAAGCTGAAAAAAGAGCTGGCCGATGTGCGCAACACCGCCGAAGGCTTGATTTACGGCACCGAACAAGCGATGCGTGAATTTGCGGCGAAAGTAGATCCGGCCTCGCGCATCGACGTTGAGTCAAAGTTGCGGGCGTGTCGCGCGGCGCTTGAACGCAATGACATTGCCGCGTCGCGAGTTGCGGTGATGGAACTGGAACAGGCGGCGCAGAGCTTGTTTGAGGCGCTACAATAGCGTCGCAAAGCTTTTCGTTATGCCTGCGCCCACCCGACGCGACTACTATCAGCTCCTAGGAGTCGAACGCCAAGCCTCGGATCCCGAGGTGAAGGCGGCTTACCGCAAACTGGCGATGCGGTTTCATCCTGATCGCAACCCCGGTGACCAGCAAGCCGAAGAGCGGTTCAAAGAGATCTCGGAAGCTTATGCGGTGTTGTCGGATCCAGACCGCCGCGCCCACTTTGATAGGTTCGGCCAAACCACCGCCGATCTGCCGTTTGGCCCGGGTGCCGACCTTTCCGCAGCCACAGATTTTTTCGACGCCATCTTGGGCGACCTGTTTGGTCTTGATCGCAAGAAGAAGGCGGGCCAAGACCTTCGTTACACCTTGGAACTCAGCTTTGAAGAAGCGGCCTTGGGCTGTGTGAAAACCATTCAGTTTGAACGCGCCGAAGATTGCGCCGATTGCGCAGGCACCGGCGCCGAAGGCGGCGTGGCCGGGCTGCTGCGCTGTGAAAAGTGTGACGGCCAAGGCAGCATCCGGCCGAAGGGGGGCTTGTTTTCGATCAAGCGCCCTTGCACCGCATGCGGTGGTGCGGGGGAGATCCCGAAAGTGCGTTGCCGAACGTGTTTGGGCGGTGGGCTGGTGGACAAAGAACGGGCCTACGACGTGCGCATCGCCCCGGGCGCCTTAGACGGCAGCGTTCAGCGCATCGCAGGGCAGGGCGCGCCTGGCCATCGCGGCGGGGCTGCGGGAGATCTGCACGTGTTCGTGCGCATCAAACCCCACGCGTTTTTCCGAGAAGAAGACGGCACTGTGGTTTGTGAAGTGCCGCTTCGATTTGTTGACGCCGCGCTGGGCGCCGAAATCGAAGTGCCCTTGCTTGAAGGCAGCGTGCGCATGAAAGTGCCACCGGGCACCCAATCGGGCGCTACGTTTCGCATCCGTGGCCGCGGCCTGAGCCGTCAGGGCGGGCCCGCAGGCGACGTGCACGTGCGTGCGGTGGTGGAAACCCCTGTGAACCTTGGCGACGACGCGCGCAGCTTGTTCGAGCAATTGCGGGAACAGCTGCCCGACGCGTCTCATCCCAAGCTCCACGCGTTTGTGCAAACGCTTAAACAGCGAGGGAGCGGTTCGTGACTGCACCTAAGTGGCCTACGGGATTGCTGAACGCTGCCTTGTTTTTCGCGACAGTCATCACCACCACAGCGGCCGGCGCCATTCCGCTGCATGCCAACGGGGCCATCGCGCCCATCGCCGACGGGCTTCCGTTTTCGGTGCCCTTGCTGGGCATTCTGTTGTTTCACGAGTTTGGCCACTACATCGCCGCGCGGTTGCACGGTGTGCCTGCTTCGCTGCCATATTTTATTCCTTTGCCGCCTGGAATCGCCTTGTTTGGCACGATGGGAGCCGTGATCAAGATGCCGGGCGCCCCAACAGATCGCCGCAAACTCATCGACATTGGGGCTTCTGGGCCTTTGGCAGGTTTGGTTGTGGCCATCCCCGTTTTGATCTACGGCTTGTCCAGATCTCCGGTGGTGCCCATGAACCCGATGGGGCTGCAAGAAGGCAATTCGCTGCTGTATCTAGGGCTTAAATTCGTGGTGACGGGACAGTGGCTTCCCGATGGCATCCACGACGTGAATTTGCATCCCACCGCGTTTGCGGGCTGGGCAGGGCTTTTGGTCACAATGCTGAACCTGCTTCCGTTTGGACAGCTTGATGGCGGCCACGTGATGGTGGCGCGGTTTGGCAACGGCTACTCCAGCGTTGCAGCCAAATTACACAAGCTGCTGCTGGTTTTGGCTGCGGTTGTTTTTGTGTTCACTTACGTGCTGGTCGATCAAGCGACGCGCACGGGACGTGCGCCGCTGATGGCGCCGGGCGAGCCCATGTCAGCCTGGATGGTGGCAACGCAGGCGTGCATGCCGTGGCTGATTTGGTTCGCGATCGTGCGACTTTTGCGCCGCTTTGGGGGGGGCGAGGAACATCCCCCGGTGGATCAAGAGCCCTTGGGCCCGGGGCGACGGCTTTTGTTTGTGGTGGTGGTGTTGGCGTTCGTGGCGATTTTTATGCCGGTGCCGTTAAGCCTTTCCTTGGGCGCGCCGCCCGGCACCAGCGCACCCGCCGCCCCTTGATTTTTAGGTTTGCCCCGCGGGTGCCGATGATCTGCGACATGATGCGCCCCGGGAGATGAAGGTGAGCGTCGCCGCTTTAGACCGTTGCCCGAAATGCAGCCACAAAAAAGCCAACGCCGCGCAGGACGCCTGTGTGCGCTGCGGGTTGGTTTTTGCCTTGTGGAACCCCGATCAAGCGCCCATGGTGGTGCCGCTTGACCCCCATGCGGAAGCGCTATGGCTTTCCGTTACGCAAGCCTGGGATTCTACGGCCGCCCACGACGCGTTCTTGAAACACTGCTCCGTGGCAGGCCTGCTGCCCGCCGCGGGACGCCGTTATCGTGAACGCTTGGACGAAAATCCCAACGACGGGGTCGCCCAGCAAATGCAGAAGCGTGTTCTGGCGATGGCCACCGCACTGTTGGGGGTGCCCGCAACCAAACCGCCGGCCCCTTTCACGCGAAGCATAGCGTTTTGGTTGGTGCTTCTGTGTTCGTTGTTCGTGGGCATCGTGGCCGCCCTGATGTTTCGAAAATAGCCTCGGGGGCTATGCCGCTGCCACCACGGGGGGGCGCAGCCAACCCCAAGCACGAAACTCGGTTTGGCCTTCGGCGGCTTTTTGATGCGCTTGTCTGGCCATGTTGTCCCAAACGCCCTCAAAACCAACAGGAATGTCGAATGACAAGACCGCAAACGGTGTGTGCGCCGAGGGCGTTTGCAGCAGAAGCTCGGAGGCCGCGGTTTTGGTGCCGTAGCTTAAGGTGCCCCGCACACGGTGGCCTTGGGCGCTGCGTTTGACGTCGCTGCCCGCGAAGGCGAACAATAGCCCGTTGGTGTTGGCCGCCGCGGTTTCGGATCCGGCCTTGGAGCTGGTGATGTCCACAAGCAGCTGCACCGCGCGATCTTCGCGAAGGCCCTCCATTACAAGCGGCACCCACTGCGAAAACGTGCCCGCAATCATCAGATTCGCCCCGGCAATGTCCAGGCGAATGGGTTTGTGACCCTGCGCTGGAGCTGACGGCGTTTGCGTTGGGAGCGTCATACGTTAAACAGAAGCACCTGAGCGCCATCGTCAAGCTGCGGCCCGGCGCGTGGTTTTCTGGGAAGCGGCTTCTGGTATAACCGCAGGGCGTGAAAGTGGCCCCCTTCGATTTGCCGGTGGATGAGATCCGAAAGAGTCTGGACATGATCCGGCGGCCGCTGCGCGTGGCTGTTATGCGATCCAAAAACCCCTTTAACGTGGGCGCGATCATTCGCGTGGCGCATTCATTCTTGGCGCAAGAGATCTTACTTGTGGGCGACGAGCCGTTTTACAAGAAGGCCGCGATGGGCATGGACCGCTACGAAAACCTGGTGTACCTGCCCGATGAGGATGCGTTGGTGGCGTGGGCCAAGCAGCACGGGCTGCCCTTGGTGGCGTTTGAACGCGAAGCGGGGCAAGCGGATCTGTGGAACGCCACCATTCCCGAGGCCAGCATTTTGGTGTTCGGCAGTGAAAACGAAGGCATTTCTGCTGAGCTGCTGGCGCAGTCGGACCATGTGGTGGCGATCCCGATGTTCGGCATCAACAATTCGTTTCCGATCACGGTTGCCGCCGGCATCGCCATGGCCGAGTGGACGCGCCGACACTACGCGCCCGCGGCACGCTAGGCGGCACGAAAGTTAGCCTGGCACCAACAGCGCCAGCGTTTCTACATGCGGCGTGTGGGGCAACATGTCGAACGGTTGTACGTGTTTTACGGCGAAGCCCAGCTCTGCCAAGCGCACGAGATCTCGGGCCAAGGTGACGGGGTTGCAACTGAGGTACGCCACCCCTTTGGGCCCGGCGGCCGCGACCTGCGACAACACCGAAGCATGGCAGCCCGCGCGCGGTGGGTTCAACACCACAAGATCGGGCTGTGGACCGCTGGGGTCGATGCCCACCGCCGCATCGGCCGCCACAAATCGCAGGCGCGCCTCGTCCTCCGTGGTGTCAGCCACGGCGGCCTTGGCGTCGGCCACCGCCGACGAGCGAATTTCAACACACAAAGCGGTTTGCAAGTCTGGGATCGTGCGACACAGCACCCGCGCGATGGTGCCAACACCCGCATACGCATCCCAAAGATGTTGCACGGCACCCAGCGTGGAGGCAAACGCGGCAATCTGCGCGTAAGCCAACGCTGCCACGTGGCGGTTCACCTGGAAGAACGCGCGTGGTGACAGGCGCACGCGGGCGCCAAGGATGACATCGCCTATGAACGCCTCGCCGGCCAGAGCGAATTCGTGATCGCCAAAGATCACATCGCCTGGCGATTCGTTCACGTTGGCCACCACGCCCACGGTGCCCAGGCACGCTTGCAAAATTTGCTGCGCACAAGCTTGGGCCGCTGGCGATCGCGCCTTAGCATGGCTGCCGAAAACCAAAGTCACGAGCGTCTGTTGTTGATGGTTGGCTCGAATCACAATGTGCCGCAGGTCTTGCCCCACGGGCAACAGCAGGCTTTGCAGGCTTGAAACGTTTGTCGCGATGGCTGGCTCTACCAACATGCATTCAACGAGGTCAACCACGCGATGGCTCCTCGGCGCATAGCCACCCAGGCGCAGGCCCGCGGGCAAGGCTTGCACCACATACTTGGCTTGGTTGCGATACCCCCGCACCACCGGCGACGCTTCACAGGCCGCCACAAGTTGCGGCAGATTTGCCGGCCGCAGGGCTTCCGCCACGAGCTCCCGCTTCCAATGCAGCTGCTGCTCGTAAGCCAGATGCTGCCACGTGCAACCACCGCACGCGCCAAACGCGGGGCAGAACGGGGCCTGTTCATGACGGCTTGCTTGCGTGATTTGCACGACATGCGCCCAAGCCTGTGGCCGCTGATCCGGCCTGTGATGGGGCGACACATGATCCACACACACGCGCAGCCGCGCTGTGGGCAACGCTTGCGCCACCTGCACGTCGAAGGCGCCAACCGGGGCCACGCCAAAGCCCGCAGCGTTGAGCCGCTCACAGGTCACGTCCAAGTGCATGCCCGCGCGAAGCGTCTGCGGTAAAGGCTTGTCCGTCAACGCGCCCTCCGCAAACCTGTGAGCAGAAACCCAAAGAAGCCCGGCAAAGCGCCCAACAGGCCCAACCACAAAAATAGTGTGCGCGGCGCAAACCATTCAGTCAGAAATCCGACCATAGGGTTTGACAGCGCCGTCATGCCAAACACCGTGACGTTCACCAACGCGAACGCGCGGCCATGTAGATGTTGGGGCACCATTCGTTGCACCAACACCGTGCGGGGGATGATGATCATCGGGATCACAAGGCCGTGGAAAAATTGTGCGGTTTGCACCTGCGCAAGGCTCTCGCAAAACGCAAAGGGCACAAACGTTAACCCATCCAGAATGATGCCCACCAAGATGGTGGGCCCCTTGGGCAAGCGGCGTCCCAAGGACCAAAACAGCAAACTTCCACTGGCCATGCCCAAGAAGAAATACTTCAGCGTGCTGCCGTAGGCGGCCAGATCCAACTGCAGCGTTTCGTAAATCAGCACCGGCACGCCCACGTGGGCCAGACCCATGATCACAACGTTGTTGAGCGTTCCCACCAACACCAAAGCACCAAGGGGGGCTATGCGGGTGACTTTGACGGCCCCGGCAAATGCATCCCGCATGACCCGACGCCAGGGTAGTCCTGAGGACTGCGCGTCGTTGGCGTAAGGTGCCGACTCGTCGGGGTGACGCCGCAGCGCCATCGCTGGCAATGCGGCCACGCAGACGGCCGAGAAAATGAACGTGGCGGCGTCCACGGTCAGCAAATGCACGTTGCCAAGACGAGGCGCGATCAATGATGCGAAGTAGGGGCCCAAAACAAACGCCGCGTATTCGGCCACCTGAAACGCCGAAATGGCGCGGGTTAGATGTTGAGCGGGCGTAAACTGCGGCACCATCGCCTTGATGGCGGGATTGAACAGCGTGGCCCCAATCGCCAGCATGAAAACGGACACGCCCAAGCTCACACCATTGAGCAGCTTCGTGCTGTAAAGCAAAGGGATCACGCCCACCGACGCGGCCCTCAGCACGTCCGCCCAGATCATCACGCGGCGCCGATCGTAGCGGTCAACCAACGCGCCCGCGAACAAACCAAACACAATCGCGGGCGCATATTTGAGCCCCGACAGCATGCCCGCCGCGCTTTTCGACCCTGTAACATCGATGGCGATGAACACGATGGCGGTGAGGAAAAGCGCGTCGCCCAGATGCGATACCACCTGCCCAACCCACAGCAGGGCCAGTGAACGGCGCCAGTGCGGCGGCGCGCCCTCCGCCCGCACGCCCACACCGCCTTGGGTCGCCACGGGGGCGCCGGGTTCGGCGTTGGCGTTCACCTTTCTGGTTGCCTTTCGTATGTCATAGTTGGCCATTCATGCTCGTACGCAAACCCCGAGGCCGACTTGGCGGCCGCTGTTGTTGGCCAGCGCTCGCGCTGCTGATCGTGGCCATCTGTCTCGGTCTGCTCGGTCTGCTCGCGGGCCCCGCACAAGCCGCACCCAAGGCTTTGGCCCTGGAAACTTGGACTTTGGACAATGGACTGAAGGTGGTGTTTGCGGCTCGACAAGGGGCACCCTTGGTCAGTGTGCAGATTGTCTACCACGTTGGATCGCGAGACGAAAAACCGGGTCAACATGGCATAGCCAGGGTGATACGCGAGATGATGTTTCGCGGCTCACAAAACGTGCCTCCCGGCGTGCACAGCCGGTTGATAGGGCGGGTGGGGGGCCGCGCCAGCTCGGCAGGGGATGAAGATCTCACCAGCTTTCACAACACTGTCCCCTCCCCCTATCTCGATTTCGTGTTGGCGCTGGAGGCCGATCGCATGCGGGGGCTCAAGTTGTTTGATGACACTTTGGTTGCTGTCAAGCAGTCGGCTTTGGCGTCTCGGCAACGGCAGGTGGAACAAAACGCCGTGGGCAAAGCCGTTGATCTGCTGCGCACACAGATGCTGGAGACTCACGCGTATGAAAATGGCGGTGCGGGGACCGCTGCAGACTTGCGACGTTTAACGCTGGCCGATTGCCAAGCGTTCTACGATCAAAATTTTGTGCCCAACAACGCAACCCTGGTGATTGCGGGCGCTTCCACGGAAGCCGAGGCGCGCGTGTTGGTTCTAAAGCACTTTGGCGGGTTGGCGGCAGGCGACCAACCGCCGCGCACGTTGGAGCCGCCCACACCAGCGCCCGGGGGCGTGCGCCGGGTTCGTTTG
>JBBSJE010000030.1:0-38820 GCA_038257535.1 Polyangia bacterium | reverse complement strand
GTCCAGCGCTATCGACGCTGATCGATTATTCCTTCCCGCCAGCGCGTTTCGCGCTCCTTTTCGGCCCCGTCAGGTTGGCCTGCTCGCGTGTTTTCGGGTACTTACCCGCTCCAACTCACGCAACGATAGGAATTGCACCCTAATATTCAAGGCTGCGTGCTTTCTTCAGCGCCAGCTCGGCCTGCGTTCTCACCACGGAAAGCGGCGTGCGCAGCTCGTGTGAAGCATCGGAGGTGAAGCGGGTTTGCTGCTCGAATGCCGTTTGCAGTCGATCGAAGGCGTCGTTCAGCGTTTCGGCTAGCGGAGCAAGCTCGCGCGGCGTGCGGGCAACGTCCAGCCGCTGGGTCAAATCGCTGGCAGAGAGGCCCGCGGCTGTGGCGGTGAGATCTGCGATAGGTGCCATCGTACGCCGGGCAAGCCACCACCCTCCGCCAAGGCCCAGCACCGATACGGCAAGGCCCGCCACCACGATCAGGAAAAGCAGCTCGCGCCGCTCGGCGTATAGCCCCTGCAAAGAAGCACCAACCACGACCGTTGCGCCATCGGGGCTGCGCGCCACGAATTCGCGCTGGTCGCCTTGTTCCCTCAACCCGACTTGTGCCGACACGATCGTGTGCGCCTGGGCACCTCCACCGCGCAGCAACCGTCCGTCTGGCGCAAAGATGCTGTAATAGAAGCCATACTCGGCGAACACCAGGAAGTCGGGGGCCAGTTCGATCTCCCAGCCATCCTCCTTGTCGTGTTCGGTGGCGCCGGCGAGGGCGCGCGCTCGTGACTCAAGCGCCACGTCTAGCTCCGATCGGCGCAGTTTGCCGTGGCCCCAGTAAAGCATCGCCCCGAACGCTCCCAGCCCCCCCAACAGGATGATACCGAACCACGCCAACAGGGTTCCGCGAATCGATTTAGTCAGCAACCACGTACCCTTCGCCCCTGCGGGTGCGCACAAAGTCCGCGCCCAATTTCTTCCGGATCTGCGAGATGTGGACCTCGATCACGTTCGACAAAGCCGAGTCGTTCTCGTCGTACACGTGTTCGTAAAGGACCGGCTGCGAAATCACGCGGCCCCGTTGAAGCGAAAGGTAATGCACGATCGCGAACTCGCGCGGGGACAGGGAAACCAGCCGTCCGTCTCTAGACACTTCTCGGCGCACGGGATCGATCGTGACGTCGCCCACTTTCAGAAGCGACGCAGCGGTGCCGGCCGCGCGCCGCACCAGTGCGCGCGCTCGGGCCAGAAGTTCTTCGAGAGCGAAGGGCTTGGTCATGTAATCATCGGCGCCCATGTCCAGCAGGCGCACGCGGTCAGCCACGGCGTCACGTGCGGTTAGAACGAGCACTGGGGTTTTCTGGTTGCGTCGCAGGCGTTCGAGGATCGCCAGGCCGTCGGTGCCGGGCAGCATGAGATCGAGAATGATGAGATCGTAGGGCCAGGCTGCGATGCGAGCCAGGGCATCATCTCCCCGCTCAGCCACATCACAGGCCAGCCCGTCCTCCTGCAGCGCCCTCTTCAGGGCGCCGGCCAGATCAACCTCGTCTTCAACGACAAGTACGCGCAATTCGGCTCCGTGACTGCGGATCAGTCGTCAGCGTCTTGCTTCTCCACCTCAAGCACTTTGCCGTCGGCGGACACCTCGATCTCATACTCCACATCGCCCACGCGGCCCTCGATCTCGTAGACCGTCACACCCTCTTCGATTTCAACCTCGGCCTCGACGAGTACGATATTGGGCACAGCGCCGAGCGCGGCCTGCTTGATCGAATCCGGAACTGCGGTCAGGGGAATCTCCCGTTCGTCGGCGTCGCCATCCTCCTCATCGTCATCGTCATCGTCATCGGGCTTCTCTTCATCCTCGTCGCCACGGTTATCTTTGTCGGAGGCGCCTTCGACCTTGGCGCCCGTCTGGGCCGAACTGGCGGGCGTTTGGCTGTCTGCTTTGGTTGACGAACAGGCGGCGGTGACGGCGAAAAGCATCGTAAACAGGTACTTCGCAATGTGCATGCGTATCTCCTTGTGGAAAATCAGCCAGTGCCGATCTGGCACCCAACCCCACCTTGCATGAGCAATCTTAAGCCAACCTGAAGACGCAGCGCGCTTTTTGGCAAAGATTTGATCAGGGAGAAAGCACCTGAAGGGGTTTGGTTTCGACGCGTGCACAGGTTGCGGCCGATCAGACGGATCCGATGCTTGGGTGCCGTTTCTGCGCTGCAAGATTGAACCCAAAGCATTTATAGAAGTCACGACTGCGCGGGTTGTGCGTTATGAGATATGCGCGTGCCCGGCGGCGTCAACAAGGGTCGAGCACCATCGCATGCGCAGAGTACGGGTTCCTTCGTCGGGAAATATAAGCCAATGCGGGATCCTTGAAGAACGCCGCGGTCAGGTCCGGACGGCGGCTGTGCGATCCTGCCGCGTGTATGGCCGACCGTCAGAGCTTTAATCCCTGTACGATCACCTGAACCGGCGATGCAAGTGTTGCCGGCTCAAGCAACGGGTCGGCGTCAAGTACCAGCAAGCTTGCGGCTTTGCCAGGAGCGATGCTGCCCAGATCATCAAGGCCCCAAAACCGTGCGGGCGCAGACGTGGCGGTTTCCAATAGCGCTGCTCCCTTGATCCCTGCTTGCTGGAGCAGGTCAATCTCGCGCGGGTCGATGCGAGGATCGCGGGTGTTGCCAAGGTCGGTGCCGTAAATGACGGTGACGCCTGCGGCGCGTAGGGCGCGCAGGTTTGCAAGGGTGGCGTCAGAGCCCCCAAACGCCGCGAGCGTGCTGATGACGGCGCGGCCGCGCCAAGCTTGAACCGTTTGGGCACTTAGAGGTTCCACGGGGGTATGCGCAAGCACATCGGCTCCCAGGCGTGCAGCAAGCGCTGCGCTCGCATCGGTCAGTGCGTGAACCGCAACTTTGCGCCCGCGCTCGTGCGCACGTGTGATGGCGGCGCCGGCAACCGCCTCCGGCAATGCACGACCCTGCCCAAGCGGCAGCTTGATGACAGCCGCGCCCGCGTCAACGAGCCGATCGACCGCTGTGATGGCTTGTGCCGGCGTTTCGACCTCAATGCCGTACCCGTCGCTGCCCCAAGAATCCAAGGGGTACCCCTGCACAGTTGTGATCATGGGCCCCGAACTTAGCAGGCGTAGTGGCGACGACGTTGGCCGGCTGAGCGACGATTCTGGTGCTGCGAGATCGACGGCGGCAACAACACCGGATGTCACGAGTCGGTCTCCGACGTCCCAGTACGTAAGGTGGACATGGCTGTCAACAAAGGCCGGGGCGAGCCAGCGGCCGGTGAGGTCCAGTGTTGCTTTGGATGGAATCGGCGCTGTTGACGACGTGCCAGCGGGCCGCACCGAGACGATCTTCCCGCTGCGAATCTCAACATCCACAAGCACACCCCCTGGCAGCCGCGCCCCACGAAGCAGCAGATCTGCCGGCGCGGCGCCTTGGTCAACCTCTGCGTCAAGAGGCCCGGAGAAAGTGGCATCCGGTCCGGCGTCAGCCAACGCTGTCACAGGCGCCGGCTTCGCAGCCGAAGCGCAACCGCCAGCAAGCCATCCCCCCAGCACGGCACACGCGAGCGTCCTCATCATCCCAACTATACGTGTGCAAGCCGTGAATGGATCTTCGAGCGGTTGACCTGCTCAGGTAACACGGTGCACTCTAGAGGGGTCGCTAACGCGGGACCCATGGGCATACAGCACATATAAGTGTTAATTCTACCGAATGCAGCTTCGCTTTTATCTCCCCGACGACCTAGCCGAAGCGCTCAAAGCGCGCGCCGCGGCGAAGGGGCAGAGTGTCTCGCGCTACGTCGCGGAGATGGCGCGGCGCGAGTTGACGTCCGGATGGCCTGAAGGTTTTTTCGAGGAAGTCGTTGGAGGGTGGCAAGGGCTTCCTTTGGCCCGCTCTCCCGAGCTCGACCACGAACATCGTGAATCATTAGGTTTCCGTCTGCCTACCCTTCGACGATAACTGCGCGGAGCACTACGGTGTTGTGCGAGCGAACTTAGCCCGCCTTGGTTCCCCCATGTAGAAAGCTGGGAATCTTAGGGCCCCCGGGAACCTTCGGGCCCCAAGAGTTGTCCTTCATATCGTGAGCAACCGGCTTGTGGTTCTGGCCGTGGCTACCGCGACGGCGTGCTTCGCGGTGGGTGCACGTTTGGTTTACGAACGCGCCACCCGCGTTCGCGCTTCCGCGCAAACCGCACCGGAGCCGCCAACGGTGTCCTACGTTCGCCAGGTGCCGGCGTTTGTAGAAACACTTCCCTATGTGAATCTCTTGCCCACGGGTTGCGAGGCGCCACCCGGATTGGTGTGTGTTCAAGGAATGGTGAGCGTGGATCCCTTGGTCCCGCCCGAGATGGCCTTGGTGTTTGACGATCTATTAAGTGTCGCGCGTCGCGTGCGACATCCAAATGGCAAGTCCGACCTCCCCGCGGTGCCAAGCGATCTGCTGTGGCGCGAGGAGTGCGATCCCGACGGCGAAGAACGCATTCGCATTGAACCCGCGCAGGATGACGACGAAGAAGATGTGAACGCCCAGGCGCAAGCGGCGCTCGACGATGATGATGACATCGAGTTTCGGGTCAGTCCGGAAGGGCGATTTCGCGTTTTTCTGACGCCAGGGCTGTACCAGCTGAGGGTGGCTGCTGATTCCGGAACGCATCTACTTGAGGCCCACAGCCGAATTGATCTGAGCAAGTGGCGGGGCGAGGACGTGAACGTGAAATTGACCCTGCGCCATTTACGTTGGCTTACGGGAATGGTTGTCAATGACCGCTACGGCTTGCCGCTGGCGTACGGCAATGTGCTGGTGGAGATGGAAAGCCCGTTAATTGAACCGCGCTGCGTGCCCGTGGGTGATGACGGCGGTTTTGGAATCATGGTGCCCGCCGACCTTGGAGGCACGCTGGTGTTCAAGCACCCTGGATACCGGCCGAAGCTGCTGCGGTTTGAACCGAACCAGGACGAGCTGCGCGTGGGTCTGGAACGGAGCGCCGTTTTGGTGGGGCGCTTGAGCGAACGGTTGCGGGCGCTTTGTGGGGAGGCAACGGTGCTGCTGGAAGCCCCCCTGCATGTGCAGGGTCAAGTGGACCCGCGGGAAGACACGGTGCTTGATGACTGCACTTTCCAAATGGAAGGCCTGACGGTGCCGGGGCCGCGTCGGCTGTCTGTGGTTTCAGAATCAGGAAGCCTCGTTGAAGCTTTCGTGAATGTGCCCGCGCGAGGTGATCCGGACCCGGTGTGTTTGGGCGGCCCTTGCGACCGCGCGGCGGCGCTGCTTGTGGTGCAGTTGGCGCTGGGCGGTCTCGAAAACAGGATGCTTCGTTCCCTCGATGTCGAGGGAAACACCATGGGCTTTTGGGCCTCCGCCAGCGATGGCTACCAAGCAATCGTAACGCCCGCGACCTTCGACCAAGAGGTGGTGATTGTGACGGTAGCCGAGGAACAAATGTCGAACGATCGCATACTTCAAACAGAACCCGCGACGCTGCGCTTTTCGTTCTCACGGGAGGTGAGGCTTCACCCAGGCGTCAACGAGTTAGTGGTGGGGCGATAGTGTAATCACACCGCAGCCATGCCGCTGGGTGCTGTTCGCTCCAACACCATGAACGATGAGGGGATGGCCAACGATGTCGGTGTTTTTGCCATCGCCGATGGACCATGCTGCTGGCGCATCGTTGGTCTTGCGCGTGTAAGTCAGCATGCCCTTGCCGTCAGCGCCGCACATGATCTCGCTTTTGCCACCGATACCCACGCCGCGCTTGCCGTCCCAGTGGTCGCCCTGTGCGTTGCGATCAGCGCAGCCTGTGCCGGCGTGGATGTGGGTTGGGTGAATGCCCTCTGGGCAGTTCTCCAACGCGTACACAACCTTTACGCCATCGGCCTCCTGGCTGAAGGTTACAGTGCCGGTGATGGCGCCGTTTTCGATCTTCATGATGTTGGCTACGGCAGTCTTCTTGGCCGCCGGCATACCGCCGCCGCCGGCCATGCCGCCGCTGCCGCCCATGCCGGCGCCCCCTGCCGCACCGGCTGCGCCACCGGCGCCTCCACCAGCCATGCCGCCGCTTGCGCCAGCGGAGCCGCCTGATCCGCCACCGTTGTCACCACCCGCCTGCTTGCCGCCCGTCCCCATGGCCTCGCCACCTTCGCCGCCTTCGCCACCCGCCATGCCGCCACCGCCGTTGCCGCCATCACCCTCATGATGGGGATCATCTTCATCAGTAGAGGAGTCGCTTGAGCAGGCCACGGGCATCGCAGCCGACAGCACCAAAGGCAACAGCACCCGGAACATCATGTGCGTTTTCATTTTTGATTCTCCCTTTTCACAGTGATTCAAGATAGGCGATCAAATCGTCAAGCTCCGCAGGCGTTAGGCCTGAGGTAAATCCATGCAGGTCCCCGCCGCCGCAGCTTTCGTTGCTGAAGCGGTCGCGCAGCGTTTCGGCACAACCGTCATGCATGTAGGGGGCACGGAAGGCCAGGCTGTTAAGCTGGGGGACTTGATAGCAGCCACCCGTGCCAACGTGGGTGTTGATGTGGTTGGTGAAGTCATCACCGCGATGGCATGCGCCGCACGCCGTCTTGCCGCTAAAGAACAATGCTTTGCCCCTTGCCACCGCACCGGAATCGGCGGCCGGCGATGGACGCAGGGGAGGGAGCCTGCCCAACCAGGCAACCACCGCTTCGGCCTGCGCTTCGCTCAGACGCTTGCCGCCCATGCGGCCGGTGTAGACCTCGTCGAGCAACTTGCGCAGATCCCCAAGATCGCCGTCCCAGTGAAACGGCGCCGTGCCGGCGATGCCTCCAATAAGCGGTTGCGTGCGCCGCTTGCCAATTTTCTCGAAGGTCCATACACGACCATCCTCGCGCCCCTCAGGGTGGCAAGATGCGCAGGCCATTACACCCGATGTTGTGCGATGGAAGATCTCGTGGCCGGTGTCGCGCCGGCTTTCGGCCGAAAGCACGATCGGCCCCGTGTTCTGGGTGATGAGCTCCACGTGGGCAGGTTCGCGGCTTTGTACCACGATGTTGCCATTGAGCGTGAACGCAACCGCGGTCAGCTCACCGGGTGCGGGGCGAAACACCCCAGCTGGAGCGGGTAGCGCCTGGCCAGCCCCGGTTCCAGCTGGCGCTGCGGCCGTCTTGCGCTGTGTGTTCACCGACGGCGGATAAATGCAGCCGTCTCGCATCGGCCCGCCCAGCTCTTCGCCACTGAAAACCACAACCGCGGCGGGAAAATCGCGATCGGCCGGCACCGAAGCTGACACCACCGCAACACGCTGTCCGTCGGGTGCAATGGCCCCATCCACCAGCAAAGACAGAAGCGCAAATGGGCGTACGGCGTTCACAGCGGTGGTGGCGGCGCTGGGCCGAAAATGCGTTAACCCGGGTTCAACGGGCAGGCCCTGGCAATCATCAAGCAGGTATCCTCCGGGGCCCGAGGCCAGTTCGCCATCGGAGCCTCGTTGATGAAGCATGAGCGCGCCACCTTCGGGATGCGCAAACAGGCGCCACGCCACCGCCGGTGACTTGGTCACGGTGGTGGGGATGCGCGCCTCACCCTTGGCGAACATCGCCGTTCGCGTGGGCGGCAGCAACCGATCTTGTACGTTCCCGGCAGCATCGACGACAAGCAGCTCGGCCTTGCGGAATCGAGACAGCAGCAGGCGATCGCCGTCGGCGACGATGTCGCGCAGGTCAGATGCCAGGCGAAGGGTGCGGGTGACCTTGCCCTGCAACGACACGCTCACAAGCTCCCCGCCCGCACAAGCGACGTGCAAATGACCATCGGCACCCAACGCAAGACCGCGCGGTTCTGGGCACACGTCTATCTGCCATGCGATCGCTCCGGTTTTTAAGTCCACGGTGGCCAGAGCGCCTGCGCCGCGCAGGACCACGTGGCTGCGCCCGGCGCCACTCTCAATGTGTCGCCACGGCTGGGCGCCAACGCCAAATCGCGCGGTCGCAACAACACTTCCCGCAGCCAAGTCGATCGCGAACAACTGGTCACGATCAGGATCGGCGACCACGGCGGTTACGCCATCAGACAGCACGGTCAGTGTGCCACCGGCGATCGGGGCAGGTGGCTGTTCGTTCGTGTACACGGGCGCTGTCGCGTTGAAACCGCGCTCCACGAAACCACTGCCTTCGTCGCTCTCCGTCACAGGTGGCAAGGGCGGCGGGGCAACGCAGGTGTTGGCCTCGGGGACCTCGGCCGGGGCGACCGCCCCATCGGCTAGTTGCGCAACGCTTGCGTCTTTTCCATCCCCTTGTCCCTGCGAACAGCTGCAGCTGAAAGTGGCCCAGGCGAGCATCGCCGTCGCCACAAAGGCGGTTGTTTTCGGACGCGTAGCCACGACATGTCTTGCCCAAATCCATGCTTCGAACTTCTTGAGCTGGTGAGCGCGCCTGAGGCCGTTTTTGCCACGCCAGGCGAACAGACGCCGTGAGAATAGCAGTTTTGGAAGTTCGTGTTCCCTGCGGGTGCCCCGGTAGACGATAGTGCCCCACAATCCGCAGCGGCCCCTATACTGCCCCCACAATGAACCGTTCTCCCAGTGACATAGCCATCGTTGGTGGTGGCGTTATGGGCTGCGTGGTGGCGTTGCGTTTGGCGCAGCGAGGCTTGCGCGTGACCGTGGTGGAGCGTGGCGTGCCCGGCGCCGAAGCGTCCAGTGCGGCCGCGGGCATTTTGGGCCCGCAGTGGGAATCCGACGCCCCCGGGCCGTTGCTGGACCTGGGCCTCGCCAGCCGTTCGCTTTACCCAGCGTTTGCAGATGAGTTGCGCAACCTAACCGGAATGGACATCGGCTATCGGCGCTGCGGCCTCATCGAGTTGGCGCTTGATGCCGAGGCGGACGCGGCGCTGGCGCAACGGCAGGTTTGGCAAACGCAGCTGGGTCTCAACGCAGAATTTCTTTCTGGACCGCGCGCGCTCGCGCTGGAGCCGGGCTTGGGCGCTGCCGTTTGCGCGGGGCTTTATATGCCTGACGAGGCCACCGTGAATCCACGCACAATGGCGCGGGCGTTGTCGCAGGCCGCCGCCGCCGTGGGCGTGAAGTTTGTGCAAGGCCACTACGTGCGACGCGTGGACGTGACCGGTGGGCGCGTGCAGGGCGTAGAGCTCGACGGCGAATCGCTGGCCGCCGACGCCGTGGTTGTGGCCGCAGGCAGCTGGTCGGCGTTGGTTGAGGGCGGCGGCGTCGCGGCGCCCGTGGTTCGCCCGGCGCGTGGGCAAGCCTTGAGCGTGCAGATGCGCCCGCCGTTGTTTCGGCATGTGTTGGCGCCTTACCGCGCGGGCTACCTGGTGGCGCGTGACGATGGCATGGCCGTCATTGGTAGCACGCTGGAAATGGTGGGCTATCGCAAGGAAGTGACGGTTGAAGGCATCGCTTCGATTTTGCAAACCGCCACACAGGTGCTGCCGGGGCTGGGTCCGCTTCCCATCACCGAAACGTGGGCGAACTTTCGCCCCTACACCAACGATCATTTGCCCGTGCTAGGCACCACGAATGTCGAAGGGTTGTTCCTCGCCACCGGGCACCATCGCTACGGCATTTTGCTCACCCCCATCACGGGGCAATTGTTGGCGGATCAGATCACCGGCGCCTCGTCAGCCATCGACTTGGCGCCGTTTTCTGTGGCGCGTTTCGGCGCCTCCTAAAAGTGCCCCTTGAGGGCAGGGTAGAGCGCACGAAATCGCTCATAGGGCGCGGCATAAGCCGCATGATTTTTTCTAATTGGCTTCTCAGGCGCCAAGCGTTTGAGCGTGGCTTTGCATGCCGCCGGAACCGTCTTGTATGCGCCAGCGCAAACCGCCGCCAACAAAGCGGCGCCAAACGCAGGACCTTCTTCGCGATTCACCCGCACCACAGGTACACCAAACACATCGGCCTGCATTTGTCGCAAGAACGCGCTTTGCGCACCACCGCCCGTGAGCAACATGCGCGTGAGCGGTAGCTTCATCCCCTGCAAGATCTTCACAGAATCTTTGAGGCCAAACGTGATGCCCTCAAGCACCGCCCGTGTCATGTGGGGCCGCCCGTGCGCCAGCGACAATCCCACGAACGCGCCGCGAGCGGCGGCGTCGCGGTGAGGCGTGCGCTCGCCCTGAAGGTACGGCAAGAACGTAAGCCCCAAGCTGCCCACCGGCACGCCCGCGGCTTCGTCGTTCAGCTTCAAGTTGGCGTTTTTGTCGCCCGCCAAGTCTTGGGCCGCGGTGTCGCGGAACCAACCGAACGCCCCTCCCGCCGTGAGCATCACGCCCATCACGTACCAAGTGTCTTCAACCGCGTGGCAGAAAGTGTGCGCACGCAAGCCGGGATCCACCACGGGCGTGTTTGTGGGCGCCAAAACTGTGCCTGAGGTGCCCCAACTTGACACCGCTTCTCCCGGATTCACCGCGCCCACACCCACCGCACCGCAGGCGTTGTCGGCGCCGCCGCCCGCGACAGCAATGCCCTGTGGCAGTCCCGTGGCTTGTGCCGCCTGCGCGGTGATTTGCCCCGTGGCTTCCGCCGAGCCCGCTACGTCTACGGTGAGCGACATCGGCAACCCAACGGCCTTCAAGATGGCGTCGCTCCAGCGACGTTTCACCGTGTCGAACATCAGCGTGGCTGAGGCGTCAGAGGCGTCGGTGGCCAGCTCGCCCGTGAGGCGGTAGCGAATGTAGTCTTTGGGCAAGATCACTTTGGCCAAGCGCCGAAAAGCGGCCGGCTCCTTTTGTTTCAGCCACAAGATCTTTGGCAGCGTGAAACCTTCCAGCGCCGGGTTGCAAGCTTGTTTGCGCAGCCGCGCGGCGCCCACTGCTTTGGTGATGTCCGCGCATTGTTTGGTGGTGCGTCCGTCGCACCACAGAAGCGCAGGGCGGATCACGTCGCCCTTGGCGTCTAAGAACACCGACGAATGCATTTGCCCAGATAGCCCCACCGCCGCAATGCTTTGCGGGGCAACTTTCGCTGTCCGCAAGGCGGCTTTGACGGAGTCGCATGTGGCTTTCCACCAATCGTCTGGGTTTTGCTCTGCCCAACCCGGCTGCGGCGTTTGCAGGCTTATGGCTGTGGTGGCCTGGCCTTTGATCTGGCCTTGCTCGTCGATGATCAGGGCCTTGACCCCACTGGTGCCTACGTCAATGGCAATGAAGTGCTGCATAAAACTGGTGGCTCTTTCTTCACGGGCGGACTTTGGTTTGCGCGGCGCCTGGAGTTGCATTGACGTTTGTCACGGCAACTTCATGAAAGCGCATGCGCTTACCCTTTCCGACACTGTAGGTTTGCTATGGATTTACGGGTTGGGGTTGTCTGTGCCTCTTAGTTCACTCGCACGGGCAAATGAGGCAGCGTGGAGACCTAATCCTAAGGTTTTCCGTTGTTATTTGATATAAACTGGTAACTAACTTGCAAACTCCAGATACGATTCAGGAGGAATCTCATAAAATGCTTATCGAAGATCGGCGTCGCCGCTTGCTTGATGCCGTCAACACCCGCGGCTCCCTGACCGTTTCGGAAGCCGAACGCGCCCTGCAAGTAAGTCGCATGACGGTGCATCGGGACTTGGACGTGTTGGCCGCGCAAGGTTTGGTGCGCAAAGTGCACGGAGGGGTCGTGGCTTTGTCTCAAAAGGGAACGGATCTTTTCGACCCCCGCGCGCAGCCCTTCGAGGAGCGCTTGGCCTTGTGTCGCGACGCCAAGCGAAGCATCGCCGGCCACGTGGCCAAACTGGTCGAAAACGCGAACACCTTGTTGCTGGATTCCAGCACCACGATTTATCAGATGCATGAGTTCCTCGGGGCTGAAACGGTCAATCACGAAATTTACATCGTGACCGGTAGCTTGCCTTTGTTCTCTGAACTGTCTCGTAAGCCGGGCACGTTGCGGGTGGCATTACATGGGGGCGAGCCGCACGTGCGAACAGGATCGTTGGTGGGGCCCTTGGCCATCAACAGCCTGACCGATTCGCGCTTCGACTATGTGGTTTTGTCCTGCTTGGGAGTTTTGCCTGAGGAGGGGGCCATCTTCGTGTCCAGCTCAGATGAAGTGCAGCTGAAGCAGGCTTATCTGAAGCACGCGCGGCGCTCGGTGCTGGCCGTCGATTCGTCGAAGTTCGGGCAATCAGGAGCACACAAACTGGGCGATCTAAGCCAATTCGAGTTCATCGTCACAGAGAACGGCGTGCACACGCAGGCGCAGTTTGCCTCGGTGTTAAAGCACCTTGGGCCTCAATAGCTGAGGCGTTGTAGGCATCCAACACCCCTGCGGCTTGTCGCTGCAAGGGTGTTGAATTTCAAGCCACCGCTAAGAGCGAACGCCCATCAGCAGCTCAGTGGTGAGCTGATCCAGACGCTCGTACGCGAAGCCTTGTGTGCGCAAGGTGGCCAAGTCGAAGCTGGCGTCCTTGAGGCGGGTGGCGTTTTCGCGGCTGTATTTCGCCGAGCCTCCGTGGGGCCCTTCCGAATTTTTCTTCTTCGATTCGCCCAGGATCTCTTGAATCTGGGGATTCGCATGAAACTGCGCCACCTTGTCTTTCAAGATGTTGTAGGTGCGCATGCTGTAGTAGGCGAAGTCCCAAACGCCTTCTTCGTCCTCAGTGCGATAAGCGTGGCTGTCGAAGTGCCGCATGCCGTCCCACTTGGCGTCTTCCAGAAGCTTCACGAGGAAGAATGCGCCTTTTTGATCTTCGCTGCCAAAGCGCAGGTCTTGATCGTAGCGGCCTGGCTTTTGGCCGTTTAGGTCGATGTGGAACAACTTGCCCGCTTCGAGCGCTTGGCCCACGGCGTGCGAAAAGTCGAGGCCCGGCATTTGTTCGTGAGCGGTTTCGGGGTTTACACCCACCATTTCGGGATGATCCAGCGTGTAAATGAACGCCATCATGTGGCCGGTGGTGGGCAGCCAAATGTCACCGCGAGGCTCGTTGGGCTTGGCTTCAAGTGCGAACTTGAGATCGTATTTGTTGTCGATCGCGTATTCGCAAAGGTAGTTCAAACACTCGCGAAACCGCTTGATGGCATCTTGCGGGCTTTTGCAGGCGTTGGTTTCAAGGCCTTCACGGCCGCCCCAGAACACGTAGGTCTTGGCGCCCAACTCAACGCCCAAGTCCATCGAGCGCATGGTCTTTTGCAGCGCAAACGCACGTACGCGCGCGTCGTTGCTGGTGAAAGCGCCTTCTTTGAAGGCAGCGTCGTAAAACAGATTCGTTGTGGCCATGGGCACCTTGAGGCCCGTGTTGCTCAACGCTTTCTTGAATTCGGAAACGATCTTGTCCTGCACGGCCGGCGTGGCGTCGATGGGTACGAGATCGTTGTCGTGCAGGTTTACGCCGTAGGCGCCCAGCTCGGCCAATTTCTCAACGATGCGGGGTGGGGCAATGGAAGGTCGCACGGCCTCGCCGAAGGGATCACGGCCGCGGTTGCCCACGGTCCACAAACCAAAGGTGAATTTGTCTTCGGGTTTGGGGCTGAATTTGTCTTTCGGGAACTTGCTGGCCATTGGTGTGTTTGCTCCTTACGTTCGGCGGTTCGTGGTTATAACGCCTGCACCCAGGGGGATCCACGCCAGTTGTTCCTTTTGTTAAGAAAATAACTTTACTAAGTCCCGGAAACTCACCTTCGACGCCATAAGTTATAGGTAGCCCCCGTGCGGGCCGTGAAATGTCCTGCGGGTTCGTAATGCCGCGCGACAAAGGCTCGCAAATCGGGAAGGGTTCCAATGCCCCCGGTTTTTCCCAACACAAGCAGAGCTTCAGGGTGAGCGTCTAGGGTGCTGAAAATGTGGGTAAGTGTCAGATTGCCGGTTTTCAGCCGCTGCATGTTCGTGTCCACCAGATCGCCCGCGATCGGCACCCCCGCCTGCAGTGCCACCAAAGGCGCCACCGTGGAATCGCCTAACAAAGAGGTTTGTGGATTCACCTGGGCATGTGCGGCCACGGCTGAAACGAGGTCAGGGTGACAATCCAACCACCGGCTGCGTTGCCATAGGTACTGGGTCACGGCGTTGGCGTCTTGGCCGGCCACGCGGATGCCTTGCTGCCAAAACAAGGCGGAAACCAGTTGGTTCAGCGGCCCGACGCCAGGCGCGTTGATCCACTGGTAGCTTTGCGCGTACGAGGCCAACTGCTCAGCGCGCCGGGGAGACAATGCGTTAGCCACGGGGTGATGAAACGGGCCCAACAGCAAAACCATGGCGGCCACCGGCGCCCAAACGTGAGGCGTCGGCCAAGCCCGGGGCCGCTGCTGCCACCACGACCGTGTGCCTTCGATGACCTGGGCCGCGCCCAATCCTACCAGCAGGGACAAAGGGAAAAACGCAGGCTGAAAGTAAAACGGGAACACGCGCGGTCGCGTCACCATGGCCCACACGGTGAAAACAGCGGCGCAAGTGGCCACGGCGCCAAGGGCCCGCCCGCGCCGCGGCCCCATCAACAGAGCGAGGGCACCGGCCATCGCCAAAGCGATCAGCGTCCAGTTGTCGTAGGCGACAAACCCTAAGTGCCGCGCGCCCTCACCTGCGGCGCCCACCTTCTCCAAATGAAAGCCATAAACCTGCTGCCAGAACGCGGTTCCGGCGAGCGCCCACATAACCGCGTGAACGCCCATGAAGAGGGTGGCCGCACCCAAGAAAGTACGCACGGCGGCCTTGCGACCGAGCAGCAGCGAGGCGGCTACAACCACCAGCGCCGCGGGGCCCGCCTGAATTAACGTGAGCGGCGCAGCGGCCGCGGCGACGCCTGCAGCCAGACATCGGTTGTAAGTTAACAGCAGCGCGGCCAACGCCACCCACGCGCATGCCTGCTGAATGCCTGTATCGGTGGCCGCGGCCTTCAGGGTGCTTTCGGCGAACAGCAGCGCTGTAGCGGCCACAACGCCCGCAATTTGCCGCGACAACAGGCTGCGCGCGGCACCGAGCTGGCAGACGATGAGATATGCGGCCACGCCACAAAAGGCCGCCGCCAAAAACGTTGGCGCTTTGGCCAGCAGCAGCCCAAACCCGAACACGCGGAACAGCAGGGCGTTGGGCAGCAGGTGCAGGGGTGGGTGGGCGTGAAAGAAGTCGCGGTAAGGCCAAACGCCCTGGCTCCAGCGAAGCGCTCCGTAAAAGTAAATTCCCTCGTCGGCGGGGTGCGGTGCCAGTGCGTACGCGCGCAGCGCCAGAAACAAAAGCACCACGACGCTGAGCGACACGGGGCCTACGGCGCGAATCGGGCTTGCAGGCGTGAGGCTGGGCTGAGGGGCGATGGGTGTGGGGAGGTGCGCTTGCCGCTGCTGCTTGCGAGGTTTGGCATTCATATCGTGGCCGTGGGCCTGCGATTCGGTCACGATCTAGGATGAAGGTCAATGCATGCCCGACCGACGCCACGTGATAGTGCAGACGTTTCCGGGAGGATTTCGCCGTATGTGGCCCGGATCGCCGTTTCGGCTGCCCGCGGGGCGGGACACCAGCTTGGTACGCGAGGTGCTTTCGCGCGGTGGCGCACGGCTTGAGCGTGCCGCCGAGGTCTTCAATTCCTTTGAGCACTTGATGGCCTTGGCGGAATCCGGCTGGCTGGGTCCTCCGCGCGCCTCGCCGCGGCTTTCGATGGCCGAATCTCGCGAGAAGTTGTGCGACATCGCCGCGCGTGCCCGCGGGCCCGAAAATCTAGCCGGCTGTCGGCCGGGAGATCCCGTGTTTGTGACGGGTTGGGTGCAGGCTGTGGAGGTGACGCCTGAGCCCCGCACCCTGTTTTGGCACTGGGAGCCTTGGGCTTACAACGAAGACGAATTTTTTGCCGAAGAGGATCCATGGCCGCTGCCGCGCGAAGCCCGCTATGTGGAAACCGCTTACGACTTCATGCTGATTGACGATCACAACCACGCTTCCGTGCGTGTATGTGTCGACGGCGCACATTTGGTGGCGTCGCGGCGGCTGTTGGCGGGAACTCGTATCGGTGTGTTGGGCTTCTTCGATGAAGACGTGTCGGCTGAAGGCCACCGCCCCGATCCCAGGCACAGCCCCTTGCGGTCGCTTTTGCGCTCGGGAAGTTCGCTGCCGCTGTTGGTGTTGGGTGATCGAGAGCGCGAAAAAGCGGCGGTCGCGGTGTAGCTGAGGAAGAACCGCGCCTACGGCTGCGCTTCGCAGTGAACCGTGAGGGTAAGCCCCTCGTAGAGGTATGTGCGGCGCACGGTGCCTTTTTCCCCGCACACGCGGCTGTCGCCCTCGGGCAGCAAGCACAATTCATGCGTGCCCGCGCGCGCGCGCACGGCGACCCGGCGTTTGGGCGGAATGTCGCCCATGGGCATGCCGTCGACCCAAAGCCGCGTGGGGCTGGCGCATTTCGCGTTGTCAACGTTCACCCACACCGACGATGCGGCGGGCGCTGACGTTGTAGGAAGCGCGGCACGCCCCTTGGGCTTCATGGGTGGGACCTCACCATCATCGGGTGGCGTGGCTTCTAGATCCCACGCTTCTGGATCGCCAGCGTCGGCTTCCCGGGGGCCGTTCGCTGCGACGAACGCCTTCGGTCCCAGCAACGCCTGGGGCGAGCAGCCCGCGAAGCGAAGTTCGGTGGCCAGCTGATCGTGGAATGCCACCCGCATTTCGCGATAATCGCGCACCAAACCAGCAAACACCTGTCCCGCTCGTTTGGCTTTGAGGCGGTAGTCGGGTGTTAGCGCGATCGCGTCGCCCAAGGCTTCGGCGCGACCAATTTCGCGATAAAGCTCCCGAAACTTGTGGCCCAGTTTCAAGTACAGCGTGCCGGCGTCGTAGGCGCGCCGGAACATGTCGCCCACGCCGTCAGGACAGGCTTTATTGGCCGCGCGCTTGGAGGGCAATTTCGCCAATGTTTGATGAATGGATGTCGCGAAAGCGTCGCGAACGCGCTGCATTTCGCCCTGCAGTTCCAAAAATTCGTCGATGGATTTTCGCAATGTGAACGGATCGGGAAACACCGGATCGACCCGTGGTGGGGTGTCCGTCATAAACTGCTCCACCGTGGTGGAGGCGTCTGCTGTCGCAAACCAAACGACAAGCCAAAAGGCACTCATGAAACAATCTCAGCCAAAAGTATGAACCGTTGCCGGCGCGGCGCCAAAAACCGGGATACGCTAACGCCAGAAAATCGATGTCTTCCTCGCCCCCGCCCCCCACGTTGCCGTTTTCGGTGTTCCTGACACCGCGAAGTTTGCCGCGCGCCGAAATGCTGCCTGGTCGCGTGGCCGTGCTCGACATTGCCTTTGCTGCCGAAGGCGGTGGTTCCTCTTTTGACGGCGTCACGCTGCCGTTCATTCGCGGTTTAGGCCCGCGGTTGGCCGCATGGGTTGACCACCACGACCACGAACGCCACGTGCAGTTCGCCAGCGATCCCCGGTTTGTGCTGGCCACCAAGGCCGAGCATGGCGCCTGTCCAGAGATGGTAACGCCCGAGGTTGTCGCCGCGGCAGGACGGGTGGATACGGTGGCCATGCACGTGGATTTGGATGGCATTTATTCGGGCGCCAAGTGGGTGCTGGGTGGGTACGAGCCCTACCCGGGGGCCGACGCGGATGCGCGCGCGGTTGACACCCGTCGCGGTGAGCCCAGCCACAGGGCCAGCCGCATTGACCGCGCTTTGCGGGCGCGCTTTCGCGACAACGATTTGAAGGTGAAGGTGCTGCGCTATTTGGCGGCGCGCACCGACGACCCCGAGGCATGGAACGACATTGAGGCTGCGGCGCGGTTGATAGATCCGCTGCTGGATGAAGCCCGGCGCTTGGCAGAGCAGTATGAGGTGAAGCAGGGTGTGGCGTTCCTGCGCTTCGATATGCAGCGGCCCTACGACAAAACCGAACTGCTTTTGCTGGGGCAGCAGCTGGCCGAGGTGGCCGTGGTGCAGACCTCAGGCACCATCAGCGTGGCGGCCGATTTTGAGTCGGGGTTTGATTTTGTATCCATGTTCAACATGGGGGGCGGCATGCCCACGCGGGTTTCTGTGGCAGAATCGCGCGCGAACGAAGTGATGGACAAGCTGACGGCGGCCGTGGCGGCGCGCCGAACCTAAGACCACGGTTATATGGCGATTCAACGAAGGACCATTCCCAAACAAGCGTATCTGCGCTTGGCCGATCGCATTTTGAAGGTCAAAGGGCAGGGCAAAGACACGCGATTTGGCACCTTGCCTTCGCCGTCAGACATAGCTGATCTCATCAACGATCTGACCGCGGTGTTGTTTCCTGGTTGGGGGCGGCCAAGCGCCTCGTTTGGCGCCAACGATGAGCATTTGCGCGAAAGCATCGCCAACCAACTCGTAAGCTTGGAACGCCGGGTGGAAGACGCGGTGTTTTTGGCTTTGCGCCGGCGCAGCGCCGCCAAACAAACTGAAGCGCAGGCGCGGGCGAAGGCGCAAGACCAAACGCTGCAGTTTATGGCGTCGCTGCCAGAGGTGCGGGCTTTGCTGGTGGGGGACATTGACGCGGCCTACAGAGCGGATCCGGCGGCCACCGGAACGGATGAAATCGTTTCGTGCTATCCGGGGCTGTACGCGATCGCTGTGTATCGAGCGGCGCACCGGTTGCTCAAAGAGGGCGCGCCGATCGTGCCCCGCATGATGACGGAACACGCGCACGCACGCACGGGGATCGACATTCACCCGGGGGCGCACATAGGGCCGTATTTCTTTATCGATCACGGCACGGGCATCGTGGTGGGCGAAACCTCGGTTATTGGCCAGAACGTGCGCATTTATCAGGGGGTCACCTTGGGCGCGCTCTCGGTGAAAGATCGGGAAATGCAAAGCAGTGGCCGGCAGCGGCATCCCACCATCGAAGACGACGTGATCATCTACGCCAACGCCACGATCTTGGGCGGCAAAACGGTGATCGGCCGAGGCGCTGTGGTGGGCGGCAACGCTTGGATCACGTATTCGGTGCCACCCGGCGTGCGCGTGGGCGTGGGGATGTAGCTGCGGGCTTTACCAAATGCTGGTGACCCCCGCATACGCGCGGATCGCACCGTCTTTGGTTACGAGAGGAAGCCCCTTGTTCAAAGCTGTCGCCACAATGACTCGATCCGCCGGATCGCTGTGATCCCAAGGCAGCTCAAGGCTGCCGAGCCAGATTGATGTGTCAACGGGCACCAAGCTGACCACCCCGCCACGATGAATTCGGTTCGCGAACTCATCGATTGATAACGGGAGCGTAAGTTTTCCGCGTTTCACCTTAATGCCCAACTCCCAGATAGAAATGGCGCTAGCAAACCCGCCCACGCTCTCCATCTTCGCAACGGCCTGCGTAGCGGGCGCGGATAGCTGAGCCGGATCTAGCGCCCACCACAGCAAGGCATGGGTATCCAAAACGATCAAGGCTCAGCCCATTCGTCGGCCGTTGGAGCGAGGGGATCGTCATGGTAGACGACCTTGCCTCTAACATCGGCAAACAGCTTCTCGGTGCTTACAGGGTTTCTGACGGGCGTGATCTTCAGAACGGGCCGGTTGTTGTCGGTCACGATCAGCTCTTCACCCGTCTCTTCCACACGCCGAAAAAACTCAAGCATCTTGGCTTTGAGAGCGCCTTTGGAAACCGTTGGCATGACTTATTGTGAGCCCGGTCATGACTGTGGTCAAGGTCAGTATCCCGTGACGCGCGTCGAGCCGGGCGGTTATCCCTGGCGCTGGCGCAGGTCCATCACAATGTCGCGTTGGCCGTCGGCGTGGTAGCTGCTGCGCACCAGGGGGCCCGCTTCCACGTGCGGGAAGCCCATCGCCAAGGCTTCTTGTTTGAGCTGCTCGAACTCATCAGGGGTGACGTAACGGGCTAGGGGCAGGTGTTGTTTCGAGGGGCGCAGGTATTGGCCTAGCGTGATGATGTCGACACCCACGTCGCGCAGTTCACGCAGGGTTTGGCGCACCTCGTCCATCTCTTCGCCCAAACCCAGCATCATGCCGGTTTTTGTGACGGCGCCTCGGCGTTTGGCGTGGCGCAGAATGGCGTACGATCGGGCGTAACTGGCCTGCACGCGCACCAAGCGCGAAAGCCGGGGCACGGTTTCCAGGTTGTGGGCAAACACATCGGGCCCGGCGGCCAGCACCACATCAACGGCGCCGGTGTCGCCTTTGAAATCGCCCGCCAGCACTTCCAGCACCATTTCGGGGCTGCGGCGCTTTACGGCGGTGATGGTGGCGGCCCAATGGGCGGCGCCGCCGTCGCGCAAATCGTCTCTGTCCACGCAGGTGATGACGGTGTGGCGCAGGCCCAGCTCGGCCAGCATGGTGGCCACTTTTTCTGGCTCGTCGGGATCGGGTGGGGCGGGGCGCCCGGAGGGAACATCGCAGAACTGGCAGGACCGCGTGCAGATGCCGCCAAGGATCATGATCGTGAGGCTTTTGCGGTTCCAGCACTCACCAATGTTGGGGCACGAGGCGCTTTGGCAAACCGTGTGCAGCCCCAACTCTTTGACGCGATCGCGCAGGTCGAAGTAGTTGTCGCCCTTGGGCATCTTCATGCGGATCCACGCGGGATGCCGCGGGCCACGGCCCTCAGGTTCGGGGGGAACCTCAAAACCTTCGAGCACCCTCAGGCGCCGAGGATGCACTTTGGCAACGTCGGAAGACATAAGCGGCTTTCAGCTTAGCAGCCGCAAAGCGGGGGGGCGGGGAATGCTCTTAGGGCCGCTGCACCCATTTGTAAATGCGTAGCGCGTTGCCGGCGAAGACTTTGGCCTGCGCGGATGCGCCTTTGCTTGCGAGGAAGGTTTTGGCGAGGTTGTGCACGGTGGACAAGGGGGCTGCCGGTTCGCTCACAGGCCAGTTGGTGCCGTAAACCAGTCGATCTTCGCCAAACGCCGCCCACACAATGTCGAGCGCGGCCTTATAGTGCTGAAGGTCGGCGGGCGCGTTGCCGTCTTTGTTGCCGGTGCCTTCGACCAGGTACGAGATTTTGAGAAACACATTGGGCCGTTGGGCCACCAATTGAATGCCAGTTGCCCACGTTGGATCGGCTGGTGTCTTGGGGGAAAATCCGGGACCCATGTGGTCAATCACGATGCGCAATTCGGGAACGGCGGCGGCCAGCTTGTCAATGTCGGCGAAGCTAACGCCCAGCACGTCAACCATGAGATCGGCGGCGGCGAGTTGCTTGAAGTTGTCAAGCCGTTGGGCCTGGTTCACGGCGGGGCCCACTTGCGAGGCGCCCACGCGAACACCCCGGAACAACGGGTTGGCTTTGTATTTTGTCAGGGCTTGCGAGAACTTCGTGGCGTCGTTCCATACTTCGCCCAGGTTGCCCACAAAGCCCACGATCACCTTTTCGGTCTGCGCCAGCGATAAAATCCAGTCGTTGTCTTCAAGCCAGCCACTCGCTTCAACCACCACCGTGCCCGTGATGCCCAGAGATTGTGCGAGCGACAGGTAGTTGGGCGGCAAAATGGTTTTGTACAGCGGCGAGCCCGCTTGCGGCCAAGGAATGGATGTGGCTCGTCCCGGCGGCTTTGGCCGTTGCGGGTCGTAGAAATGGGTGTGCGTGTCGATGATGGCATTGGCGGGCGCTTGACCTGATTTGCCTCCGGCCGCCGGTTTGCCACCGGTGTTGCCGCCCGCGTTTGTCCCTGCGCCGTCGACCGCCGAGGCTCCTGCGGCGCCTGCATCACCTCCACCGCCCCCCGTTTGCGTGGAACCTGCCGCTCCCCCCTCATCACCCTCGTCATCTTGTGACTGCCCGCCCAATCCGCCCTCATTTGCCGGAGCGTCGCCATGGGACGCCTCGTCATCTTCGTCCCGAGAGGAACTGGCCTGGCACGAAACGGCGGCGATAAGACAAGCAAGGCCCAAAAAACGCGCAGGAGTCACTCCAAACACCGAGTGGGCGAGCATGATGTGTCTTAGCGTCTTTTGCGCGGGGAAAGCAAGCATAGGGTCGCCTACGGGGCAGGATGGCGCTGGGCATGCTTCCCGCAATGGGGTTCGCTGTGCTTCCAAAGTAAGGGCAGGCTATACTTGCCCTCGTGCGTTTTCTGGTCCTAGGCTTAGTCTTTTCGTTCTCTGCCTGGCTCGTCGCTAGCTGCCGCGGTGCTGAAGACGCGTTAATTCCTGCCGAACAGCTGGCAAATCCAGACGGGCACGTCTTTGAGGTTGGCGAGACGAAAACGGGCAGCGATCCGACCTGCCCTGAAGGCACCCTTGCGGTGCATGGCACGCGATTTGGTTTCGAGGGAAACAAGGAGGTTGTGATCGCGGGGTGTCGAGATGCCAACGCACAGAGGTGCGATGCTGCAAAATTGTGCGGCATCGTAAACAGCGGCGCCCAATCAACATGTTTTTTCTTCACAAGCACCTGCGTGCCTTCTGGCTTTCAAGAAATAGGGTGTGTTGATCCTCGTTGCCCGAAATCGCCGGGGGAAACACCGCCCGAACAACGCATTGACGTGCCTCCTCCCGCCGAACTTAGCTGCGATGAGATTTTGCGCGCTAGGCCTGCGGGTGAGCCGCTGGCATGTAACGGCTCGTGCACAATCGCGAAGGCTCATCCCACTCTAATTGCTGCCTTTGTCATGGGGTTGGACGAGGTGGGGCGGGCGGCTTCAGGGCAACGCTTTCGCTTTACCGCACAACAAGCGGCACAGGCACAAGCATGCATGATCGAGGCTCTGCAAGAGGCTGGCATCAGCGGGCCTGTGGGCGTAAACGCCGGGGTGGAGGGTAGGGCCAGCTTCGCTCAGCTTAAGCCGTTTTTGGACCTATGGCTGACGGTCTCGCTAAGGTTCAGCGAACCACGATGCGAGGATTTTTCGCTCGAAGAATGCACTGGGAACCCCTTTTGCGGCGTGAAGCAGGGCAATGTGATCGACGAGGCCCGCGCCTGCATTCTGACAAAAAGCCAGGCTGCCGGATGTCTTTCTGGCGGCGCGATTTGCTCGGCGGCTTTTACGTATCCTCGCGGTCCTGATGGACGCTGTTGGGAATTCGCCAGTGGATGTTTGCCTAAGGGATTTTCTTTAGTTCCGAACAGTGGCTGCCCCTCTATGTATGGCATGCCAGATTGCCCGTGAGCAGGGGGACGTCAGATCGCGCGTGCTTTCATCGTGGCGGCGATTCTGGGCCGGGCTGGCAAGCCGCGGCGCCTGCCTCAGGAAACGTCACGAAGGCGTAGGACAAAGGTGGCAGCGTCACTTCGACCGCGCCCGTGCTGTCGGGGTTCTCGGCATGTGGCAAAAGCTGAGGCAGCTCCCCTTGCGCGTCGAGGCTGATCCCGCTGCCGTTGAGTCGCACGTCTTTGGCGCGTGGCCCGTCGGCTTCCACCAGATACAGATATCCCGGGCCTAGTGGTGGCAGCCTCAGCGTTGAGTCCTGCGACGGGTGAACGTTGATAAGCACAAAGCTGACGCCCCCGAGGGTGTTGCGCTGACAGTGGGCATACGGCTGCACACCCGCCGTATGCGTCGCGCCCCAGACGTCCAGCACTGTGGTGCCCATGAGACGTCGCCACAGCAGGGACGCCCAATAGTCGGGGTTTGGCAGCAGGGTCTCGTCATCTATGAGCCCATAGTCTCCGCCTGTAAGGGTTTGCCGAACCACCACGCGTTGACCGCGCTTGGCCATGCGGCCGAGTTGATCCAACCACCACAAGCTGCTGGCAAACCGATCTGATTGGCCCGGCTCACCTCCACATTGGGCTCCGCCGGTTTCACCCAGCCACACCTGCGCCTGAGGCCCGTCACGCGACGCAAGCCGCTGGACAAAATCGGCCCACCGTTCCACCTCCTTCAGTTCGCGAGGGCGCAGCACGTGGCCCGCGTGCGCGCGATTGGTGGCCACGGGGCAGCGGAAGGACTGCTGCGGATAGTAGTGCCAGGTGATCACGTCCAGCAACGGACCGCCCGCTTTCATTACGTTCTCGATCAAAGGCAGTCCCTCTCCGATTCCCGGCCAAAACGCCACAGCGGGGCCTGCCAAGCGCGCCTGAGGGTTCACCTCGTCGATTAACCAGCGCGCGACTTGAAGATCGTCAACGTAGCTTTTTGCCGAAAGCCAATGCCGATGCAGCAGTGGGTAGGCGTTGACCTCATTGCCCAACTCCCACACGTCTACGGGATATTGTCGTTGGCGGGCGTCCACCATCAAAGCCCTGGCGTTGTCGGGGTTCCAGCGGCCGTGCTCGTCACGCGCCAGCGCCCCCGCGTTCAGGGTGAACATGATGCGATAGTCGAGCTTGAGCGCAAACGCGTTCAGCGCGTCCCACTGCGCGCGATGCAAGCGCCATGCACCATTGGGGGCGGGCGCCGGCTCAGCGTCCAAATCATAGAGTGTGCGATCGGCGTCCGTTCCGCCGATGCGCAGGTAGGCGGGGGCAAGTGCCGCGGCCAGCCTTTGCAATTGCGGGCGCGAGAAATCGTAGGGTGTTTTTTTATTTGCCCCCATGGGCAAGCCGGGGGTTGGCGTTTCCCACAGCGGCCCTCCCACCACGCTGGCAATGTCGATGGCTACCGACAAGTACCGTGCATCGACGTGTGCTTTCGCCACTTGCGTGTCGATGTGCAAAGTGGTTTCGGGCAGCTGGGCGCGTGGGCCTTTAGAAAGCGATTGGCGCCAAGCGAACGCCAAGCCAACAAAGGCAACAAGCAAACCTGCCAGACGAATCCAGATCACCGGGTGCCAAGCTGCAGCAGTTGTAAGATGGCCGCAACTCGCGCAACGCAATTGTTGCGCAAACGTGGCAGGATTCCGGGAAGTGCTGTAATTCCAATGGGTTCGGGCAGTTGTGGTGCGAAAGCGTACGAAAGCGCGTGAAACTGCGCGAGAGTGCGTGAAATGCGTGGGAAATTCTCTCGGATCTACCTCGGGCGGTGGAAGATTCCTTCGGGCTTGGTTGGCCCGGACTTGTTTGCCCCTGCGGTGAAAGGTCCTTCCGGCTCGACCCCGGAAGCTTACAGCCTTAAGATTATGGTCTAGGCGATGACCGACGAAACGCTTCTCAGACGCATAACAGCAGATCCGAAGATATTCGGAGGTAAGCCGATCATTCGGGGTATGCGCATCTCGGTAGAAACTATCGTGGGGTTGCTCGCCCAAGGCGAGGCCGAAAGCGATATCTTGCTTGATCATCCGGAGCTTGAACAGGATGACATTCGCGCTTGTTTGGCTTACGCGCATGCTGTGTTGGCCAACGATTCGCTTGAAGCCGTTCGTCTGGTTGGTCAGTGAAGTTTCTCATTGACCGCTGCGCGGGACGCAGGCTTGCCATTTGGTTGCGAGAACAGGGGCACGATGTGTGGGACGCATCGGGCGCGGGGCCCGACCCTGGGGATGCAGCCCTTTTGGAACAAGCTGCACGGGAATCCAGAATTCTCGTGACGATTGATGCTGATTTCGGCACGCTCATTCACGTGGCAGGGATGGAACACGCAGGCATGGTTCGCCTTCCCGATGTTCCGGCCAAGCGCCGCATCGAGATCTTCGCGCATCTCTTGATGGGTCACTCCGACGATTTGCAAGAGCGGGCGATCATCACGGTTCGAGGAGCTCGCATCCGCGTATCGAAGCAGAAGCCGTAACGGCGATGAAAACTGGGACAGTGCGGGGGCCGAATCTTGCAGAGTCGAAAGCCACTCCACCACTGGAGAGACGCGTCACGCACAGCTGGCCATGGAGATTCACGGGTGGCCTACGATGATGCATGGATGGATTAAGCTACTTCTGGGTCTTGTGCGCTGAGCCGGATGTCTCGGGGCGCTTCTGCCAAAGGCTGCTTCAAGTTCGCCAGACAATCGAGAAAGATGGTCCACGACCGGTTGGGTTCATTCTCGGCGAGTTCGGACTGCCGCTACATGCGGTCAAAAGGAGCCGTATTTGATGGTGCGAATCTCGGGCGTGCGGATGCCATTTCTGTTCATGACGGATGCGAGGTCATACTCTTCACGCATTTTCGGCGGCAGCTGGACCCAACCCCTTTCCTTGGAGACAAGAGTTTCCGCCATCGGGTTGCGCAGAGCAGGGCGCAAAGACTTTTTTTGGAAGGGTGAAGGTACGGATTCTGAATGTTGCCAGGGGACGCACTGATTGCTTCATTCCCTCGTACTGTCTCAAACCATGGGCGCAAGGTCAGTCCACGCTGGCGTAAAAGGCGTGCCCCGCGTCTCCCATGAAGCGCTTGAGCACCTTGGGTGCGGTGGTGCGGAGATCAACCACGATGAGGCCGTCCAGGCAGTCGCCGAACAGGGGATCAACATTGAAGCCGCAAAGCCGCGCGTTGAGTTTGAGGTAATGCTTGAGCAGCACCGGCAATCCCTTGTCGTCCTGTTCCAGGTCGGCGATCAAGGAAGAAAGATCGTCAACGTCGCGGGCCACGCTGTGAAGCACCTTCCGCTCATCTTGGCTCATCGGATCGCGGGGCGGATTCTTGGGTTTGACGAGCGCCTTTAGGCTTTCGTCGCTTGCGGCCACTTGGCTTAAGAATTCAACCATCAAGCGTCGCGACGAATTTTCGTAGCCGCGGCTGATGCTCACAGGTCCAAAGAGCGTTTTGTATTGCGGGTTGCGAACCAAGAACTCGCCAATGCCCCGCCACAGTAGCGCCAAAGACAAGGGCTTGCGCTGATACTCTTGGCGAATGAACGAGCGGCCCAATTCAATGGCTGGATTCAGCCGATCCAAAAAGCCAGGTTTGAACTTGAACAACGTGCTTGTGTAGAGCCCCTGAATACCTTCTTTTTCCAGGATTTCGTCGGCCAAACCCAACCGGTAGCTGCCCACCAAGTGCTCGGCCTCGCTGTTCCACACGAACAGGTGCAGATAGTGCTTGTCAAACTCGTCCAGGTCCTCCGCCTTCCCCGTGCCCTCGGCCACCTCGCGGAAAGTTTTTTCGCGCAAATGCGCAATCTCTTTCATCACAGCGGGAATCTGCGGCTGCCGTGCAAGGTAGATGGCGTAGGGGCCCTGTTGCAGCAGCTTTGCTTCCTGTGGCAGGCGCGCCACTTCCGCCTTCAGCATTTCCGGATTGACGGGTGGACCCAATGGCACCATCGGCGCGGGCGTTGCCGGCTGCGCGCGAAACCGCGGCCGCACCGCATCTTCACGGCTTGCCAACGAGTAGGTCTTGAAACGCAGGTATTGCGTGGCTTTGGTGTCGTCCTCGAAGCGCTGAAGTTTGTCCACGGTGATGGGTTTGCCCACCCGCAAGCGCACTTGTGATTGGCTGCGGCGAAGCAGCTCTTTCGGCAGCAAAGCCGTGCGAAACCGAGGGTGCAGCAACCCCATGAGCTGAAACCAGGCGCTGTTGCGGCCTTCGAAGAAGATAGGGAGCACGGTGGCGCCGGTTCGTTTGGCAAGTGCGGCCGCGCTTGTGGACCAAGGCGGATCAACAACCGCTCGTTGCCGCACGTGCAAGTGAGACACGGTGCCAGCCGGGAAGGTAACCAGAAGCCCGCTGGCCTTGAGCCAACGCAGAGCCGATTTCAGCGGCGTTAGATTGGCGTAGGTGCTTTGAGGCCCTCCGAAGGGATCTACGGAGAAAAGCCAAGGTTGTATTTCAGGAATTTGCGCCAGCAGATAGTTCGCCAGCACCCGCACATCCGGGCGCGCCTGCGTAAGCAGATCACCTAAGATCAAGCCTTCCACAGCCCCGAAGGGATGGTTGGCCACAACCACCACGGGACCGGAGGTGGGAATGCGTTCGCGGTCGCTGTCCGAGACTTGGTAGTCGATGGCCAAGCTTTGTAGGCTTTCCGAGAAGAAGCCTGTGGTGGAGCCGGGCGTTGTTTGTGCGTACAACTGATTGAGCGTATGCAGGGACAAAAGTTTCTCGAAGGGGGTGCCAACCATGGCGTACAGCCGTTTGCCCAGGGGGCTGGCGAAGGCATCGGACACATTTACCAAGCGACGTGAATCGGATCTCGGTTGCATTCCTGTGAAAGTACGCGCAGTTGGCCCCGGGCAAGCTCACGGTTGCGAAACAGCTTGTCGCCGAATTAGCGCGGTTTAAGCGACGGAACTGTGACAGGCGGATCAAAACCTGCGCCAAAGACACACGAAACGCACTAAGCAGCAGCCGACAGGGCTAAGTTCGACGAGCGCAAAAGCGCGTGCACACCTGGCACCAGATTGCGCACCGTGGACTCAATGCGCAGCGGGTTCATCCAGCAAAACGGATTGAGCAAGCGCAACGGATTCCACAAACGGCGATTCAGGCTGCCCACTTCCACCGTCATCGCCAGCGTGCCGTAGTTGTGATCTAGCCAATCGTCCAAATCACCCACGGTGGGATAAAACTGAGAGGCCTGGCGAAAGCTGTATTTTGTGCCCGCCAAGGAGCCCATGAAGGCTTGAGCCAAATGCCCATAGGCAGCGTGCCTCAGGTTGGGGCGCCGGGAAAAGCCCCACGGGTAAAGCAGCATGTTGCCAAAGCTGTGAAAGCCAACCGACAACTGTGGCCGCACCGCCTCTACAACCTGAACCACCGTTTGTGTTTCGGGCTCTGACAGCGGCCGCGGGCCCTGGTAGTGGGGCGACCCACGCCACCGCGAGCCGGAGAACGGATGCGCGCGTTCGATCGGTGCCACGTGTGGAAAATTGCGATTGAGATCAACGCCGCGGGCGTTGGTGCGCTGAAGCGCCGGCCATCCTCGACCGATGCGATCCATATTGTTGGCAAAAGCGTCTGGGTTCAGCACCGGCATGATCACCAAACGCGTTTCGCTGAACAGCCGGCGCCCCTCGTCGGTGGCGGCCAGATCACGCAGCACGTGGAACAAGGCCACCGACCCAATGACTTCAATGCCGTGAATGAGCGCTGTAAGCAGCACGGGTGGGGCGTGTTTCGGCCCCATGTCGAAACGATAAATCGGCCGGCCTTCCACGGAGTGGCCTGCAACGGATTCATCGCCCTTCAGGTGTTCCACCAAGGTTCGCCAGCCCGCCACGTACCGTGCGGCGGTGGGGTATTCCCCAGCCAAACCTTTCGCAAACACCATATCCAACAGTTTAGCGACATTTTCACTTCGGAATTGTGACAATTTCAGAAGGGGCCCATGCGCGCAGCTCGGCCACCACCCAGTCGGCCGCATCCAGGCTCAGGTCGTGGCCCGCGTGGGGATGAATGTGCACCGGCGCCGCCAGCGCTTTGGCGATCCGGCCTGCACACGCCGGATTCACAATTTTGTCTTTGGCTCCGGCCAACACGAGGGTTGGCATCCCCAAAGGCTGCAGGGTTGGTTTAAAGCGAGCGGCGGCCACAAGCTGGCGCGCCATGGTTCGGCGGGACACCGGCCGCTGCGTTGCGATCTCGCACCAACGTGCCCAGGCGTTGTGAGGTACATCTGTTTGCGCTGAGGTGATCGACAAAATGATGGCTTCTCGATCCGCGCCCTTGCTGGTGAGAGCCACTTTGGCGAACGCCGCCGCCGCGGCCGGGCTCACGCGCCACCTGCGGGGGCATACACCACCCACACTGCCGCTTAGCAGCGCCAAGCCCTGGATCTCGTGACCAAACTGCTGCGCCCAAGACAACGCCACCATGCTTCCCAACGAAAGCCCCACCAACAAAACAGGTCCCAGGGACGGCATTTGAGCCCGCACCTCGGAGCGAACGACGCGTGCCAGCGCCGGAACGCTAAGGGGGGAGATGCGCGCGCGTTGGCTTCCCGTGCCCGGCAGCTCAGGTGCGATGACTGCACACCCAGGAAACGCGGCTTGCAGCTTTTGCGGCAGATCTGCCCAGTGCGAGGATTCGCGCCCAAGGCCTCGTAGCAGAACCCATGTTGCGGCTGGGGATGGTGGTGCCGTCACCGCACAAGTTTAGGACATGCGCGCCGCCATTCGTGTAACAGATTCTTCGCGCGCGTGGTCGAGCGGCGTGGTTTTGCCACACGCTTGCGACACAAACGTGACCAGGTGCGAACACAATCCGCAGCCAACATGAGCATGCTCAAGGTCTGAAAGGACCAACACATGGCAACTATCTATTATGGACTTTCAGGGGAAGGGCGGGGTCACGCCACGCGGGCCCGAACGCTCATCGAGAGCTTGCGCAAACAACACAAGCTGGTGGTGTTTGCGCCAGACCTCGCGCACGCGATGCTTGAGCCGATTTACCGTGGCACGGAGGTGAGGGTGGAACCCATCGCTGGTCTGCAGTTCTCTTACAACCAAACCGGACGGGTTCGGTTGTTGGGGACGCTGGCCACAAATGTGTCCTATCTGCGACAGATGAACGAGCGGGTGGGGCAGCTTTTGCCGCATTTCGAGCGCGACAAACCTGACCTTGTGCTGGCAGATTTTGAACCGCTGCTGCCGCGGGCCGCACGCTTGTGTGGTGTGCCGTTTGTTAGCTTCGACCATCAGCATTACCTCGTGGTGAATGACCTGTCGTCGCTGCCTTTGGCGCTTCGTCAGCAAGCAGCCCTGGCCGCGCCCGTTGTGCGTGCTTTGTACAATTGGCAGGTGGAGACGGTGGTGTCGTCATTTTACAACCCGCCGCTCAAGCCAGGGTTGACGAACGTGTCACAGATTGGCGTGCTGCTGCGCCCCGAGCTTATGCGCATGAGGCCCGAGCGCCATGGCCATCTGCTTGTGTACATGCGTCGGCACCCGGCGCCGGGGCTGTTCGATGCTCTAACGGCCACCGGCTTGCCCGTGAAGTTGTACGGGCTAGGACAGCGGCCGCGCGAGGGGAACATTTCGTTCCTTGAGGTGGACGAGCAGCGTTTCATGGAAGACCTGGCCACTTGCGAAGCCGTTGTGAGCACCGCGGGCAATCAATTGGTGGGGGAGGCCTTACATCTGCGCAAGCCGGTGCTGGCGATTCCCGAGCCGCACAACTTCGAGCAAAGCATCAATGGCCACTTCCTGCAGGCCAGTGGCGCTGGGCGCACGCTCACCAGGGCCATTTGCGTGCGAGATATGCTTTCGTTTCTTCAGGATCTTGATGTGTTCCGCAATCGCATCGTTTCAAGATCCGTTTGTGGCAACCAGCAAGCCGTTGATGTGGTCAGCCGTCTGTTAGGGGCTGATCGGCTCGCTGTTGGCCGCGTCGTCCGCGCTTCCGAACCATACGGCGTTCATTCGCCGGTTGGTTTTTCCCGACCGATCGCGCCACCATTCGGGCTGGTCAGTGAGTTGCCCTTCGCGATGGCGGAACAGGCGAGCGGCGCCAATTTCGGTGCTGCTGCCCGCGTTGAAGATCGCCAGCGGTCGAGGCCCTTCCTCAAACAACCGAAAGGCGCGGGGGCTGTGGCGATGGCCATGCAAAACCAAGTCACAGCGACCGGCTAGCCGGCGCAGCAGCGTCCAGCCCAGTTCCAGCTCAGAGGTCCAGCGCCAACCCAGCCACGAGGACAACAACTCGGCTGGGTGGTCCTCGGGCAGCGGCAGTGGGTGGTGGTGAAGCAACAGAACCACCAAATGCCCCGCGGGCGCGTGATCAAGCGCCTGGTCGATTTGTTCAATGTCTTGCATCGACATGGCACCATGCCCCGCGATCCATGATCGGTTGTGAGGGCCCGTGGAGTCGAAGCGCACCAGATAGAGGCCAGTGTCCACGCGCGTTTGAACCCGTGGGCCGGCGTGCAAGTCGGCCGCCACGTCGTCGCCGTTGCGGTCGTGGTTGCCGGGAACCACAGACAGGCGGCCGCGTGCCCGCAGTGGCTCGAAGAGGGTTTGGAAACGCCGCAGTTCTTCGCGTCGCCCACGGTTGGTGACGTCGCCAGTCACCACCACGTGGTCTACGTTTTCGGCCAACGCGCGATTTACAAACGCTGCCGCGCGTGTTTCGTCGCCAAGGCTGCGGCCCAAGTGCAAATCTGAAAGGTGAAGCAGTGTGGCTGTCATCGTCTTGTGCCAACAATGATGCTTTGCCAAAACAGCGATCAAGCGGCGGTTTTGTTGCGTGTTCGCAACATGTGGGAAAGGTTGGGAAAAATCTGGGCGCGTGCGTTTGCCTTGGGTTCACAATCTGCTTGTTGTGCAACAAATGTCACACAAGCGTGATGAAGCGGTCATGAGATGGCAAACGGGGTGCGCGATACAAAGGCTGCATGCAAATGGATCTCGTCTTGCCACAACGGCCGTCAGTTCTCCGCGCGTACTTTTCTTCAGGTACATGGCCGTTTTGGGCCTTTCATCTCATCATCGTAGGGGGGATCGCGCACTATGGTTGGTCCGGCAAATGGTTTTTAACAATGCTGGCGCTGTACTTCGCGCGCATGACGGTGGTGACAGCGGGCTATCACCGCTACTTCTCACACCGCTCGTTCAAAACGTCGCGCTGGTTTCAATTTCTGCTGGCGTTGGGGGCCCAATCGTCGGCGCAAAAGGGCGTTTTGTGGTGGGCGTCCCAGCACAGGCGACATCACAAGCACTCAGACACGCCCCAAGACGTGCACTCAGCGCACCTGCGAGGGTTTTGGTATGCGCACATCGGGTGGATCCTAGGGCCCGACTGCGACGACACCGACCTTAGCCGCGTGTCTGACTTGGCACGCTACCCGGAGCTGCGGGTTTTGAATCACCCCGCCGTTCGCCTGCTGCCTGCGGCCGCTTTCGCGGGGGTCTGTTATGCGGTGGGCGGCATGCCTGGGCTGTTGTGGGGGTTCTTCGGATCAACCGTGCTTTTGTGGCATGGGACCTTCACCATCAACTCGCTTTCTCATATGTACGGCAGCCGCCGCTACGAAACCTCCGACAACTCGCGGAACAACTGGCTGCTGGCATTGATCACAACCGGCGAAGGGTGGCACAACAACCACCACCACTTCCAAAGCTCCGCTAGGCAAGGCATAAGGTGGTGGGAGGTCGACACAACCTACTATTTCTTGCGTGTGCTCAGCGCCCTGGGCCTCATTTGGGATCTGCGCGCCCATCCTGACGAGGCCCGCAGCCACCGAAGAGCCGCAACCGCCTGAGGCCACATATTCGCCGGCTGCGGCCGACCGCGTGACGGGATCATTGCCAGCCCTGCGGATTCATCATTAGATGCGTCCCCATGTTGCGCGTTCGTTCCCCGCTTGGTCCTTGGACCGTTGGTCACACCCCTTCACCCGAAAGCCGCCCCGCGCGCTTTGTGCCGGCGCAAGTGCCCGGCGCCGTTCAGTTGGATTGGGCGCGTGCGGAAGCCTGGCCCCCCCACTGGAAGGGCGACAACTTCAAAGCCTACGCGTGGATGGAAGACGTTTACTGGCTTTACGAAACGCGCTTGCCCGCAGATCCCTCACCGCCCGGCCAAAGCCGGGTGCTGGTGCTCGTGGGTGTGGACTATCAGTTCGAGGTTCGCATCAACGGGCAACGGCGCATGGCCCAGGAGGGGATGTTCACGAGCGTTGAAATCGACGTGACTCACGATGCCGATGCCAGTCTGCAAATTTTAATTTGGCCCATTCCGAAGTACCCACAGGCGCATCGGCCCAAGGCCCAAGCGTCACGTTCATGCAAGCCCGCCGTTAGTTACGGTTGGGATTGGCACCCGCGGCTTGTGCCCTTGGGCATCTGGGACGACGTGTTCGTGGAAACGCGGCCAACGACCCACTTGGCCACCGCGCAGCTGCGAAGCGTGCTGGCGAATGATTTGTCGGTGGCGCACGTCTGGTTGGAGGCCACGCTCAGCAACCCGCTGCCCGATGCGCAGCTGCGTTTGCGGCTGTTGTCCCCCAGCGGGGATGTGGCTTTGCAAAGGCAGTTCGCCCTAGGCGAAGCCGCCACCCAACATGAACTGGCCGCCCCCCTGCTTTGGTGGCCGAACGGGCAGGGCGCGCCGAATCTGTACACCGCCGAGATCAGTTTATTGAACGGCGCCGGCCACGTGCTTGATGAACGCCATAGCCGGGTGGGTTTTCGTCGCGTGCGATTGGTGATGAATGAAGGCGCCTGGGAGGAGCCCAGCGCGTTTCCAAAATCGCGCAGCCACCCACCCATCACACTTGAAATCAATGGCCGCCGCGTGTTTGCCAAGGGCACCAACTGGGTGAACCCCGACATTTTCCCCGGCACCATCACTGCCGAAACCTACCGGCCGCTGATTCAAATGGCGCAGCAAGCGTATTTCAACATCTTGCGCACGTGGGGCGGTGCGATCGTAAACAAAGACGCCTTCTTCGAGCAATGCGACGAAGCGGGGCTGATGGTGTGGCAAGAATTCCCCCTGGCGTGCAACGACTACGCTGACGATCCCCATTATCTGCGCGTCTTGGATCAGGAGTCGCGGGCGATCATCGTGCGCTTGCGCCAACACCCCTCGCTGTGTTTGTGGTGTGGCGGCAACGAGCTCTTCAATGTGTGGTCGGGCATGACCGATCAACACAAAGCCCTGCGGCTTTTGAATCGCAACTGCTTCGATCTGGATCCCGAAACGCCGTTTTTGCCCACGTCGCCGGTGATGGGCATGGGCCACGGCGACTATCGCTTTCGCGACGAAAACGGCCGTGAGGTGTACCAAATGTTCGCGCAAGCCAACAACACGGCGTACACGGAGTTCGGCTGCCCGGGTCCGTCCGATGCGGACTACATCGCTAGTTTCACACCGGCCAACGAGTTGTTTCCGCCCCGCAAAGGCACCACCTGGGAGCATCACCACGCCTTTGAGGCCTGGAGCGTGGCACCAGAATCGTGGTTGTTTCCCAGCTTGATTGAGGATTACTTTGGGCCCTGCAGCTCACTTGAACAAATGGTGGCCTGGGGCCAGTTGATGCAATCAGAGGGCTACAAATGCCTCTATGAAGAAGCGCGCCGGCAAAAGCCCTTTGCCTCCATGGCGCTGAACTGGTGTTACAACGAGCCGTGGCCTTCGGCCGCCAACAACAGCTTGATCAACTGGCCTGCGCGGCCCAAACCCGCGTTTTACGCTGTTGCGCTGTCGTGCCGGCCCGTGCTGGCCAGCGCGCGCTTGCCGCAATTTTCGTGGATCGCCGAAGACCTGTTCAAAGCCGAGCTGTGGCTGCTGAACGACAGCCCTCACGCGGTGCCTGCCGGTCGCATGACCTGTTGTTTGCGCATGGATGGGCATGAAGTGCCGCTGGTGACCTGGGAGTTCCCCGAAACCGCTGCCAATGAAAACCTGGCGGGGCCGGTGGTGCGGGCGCTGCTGCCCCAGGGGCAAGCGCAAACCTTTGATTTGGTGTTGCGCGTGGAGGACCACCCCGACTGGGACTCCACCTACACCCTGTGCTTTCGACCCGGGGTTCAGCGTGGCCGGGTGCGCGTGGGCGCGGGGAACAACGCCTAATCGCGGCTGGGCGGCGACAGCCCTTGCCGCCAAAGCGGCACCAGGCCAGGCGAAACCGAAGAAATTCGGCGGCTTGCAGGCGCTTCGGCTTGACGCTGTGGGGGTGGCGCGGTAATCGCGGCGTAGCCCCCGCCGCCTTGATCGGGCACAGTCTGAAACAAGCAGTCTGAATAAGCATTTTATGGATAGCCGTTTTGAAGCCGAGGTGAAGCGTCGCAGGACCTTCGCCATCATTTCGCACCCCGACGCGGGCAAGACCACCCTCACCGAAAAGTTGCTGCTTTACGGAGGCGCGATTCAGACGGCCGGCGCGGTGAAGGCCAAACGCGGGCAAAGAGGCGCTGTTAGCGACTGGATGGAGATGGAGCGTGAACGCGGCATCTCGATCACAACCAGCGTGCTGCAGTTTCCCTACCGCGGCCTGAAGATCAATCTGCTGGACACCCCCGGCCACGCCGACTTTAGCGAAGACACCTACCGCACGCTTCACGCTGTGGACGGCGCCGTGATGTTGCTTGACTGCGCCAAAGGCGTGGAGGCGCAAACGCGCAAGCTGTTTCGTGTGTGCCGCCAGCGCAGCATTCCCATTTTCACCTTCGTGAACAAAATGGATCGCCCCGGCCGCGATCCTTTTGATTTGGTGGGCGAGGTGGAAAACGTGCTGGGCATCGGCGTGTACCCCATCACTTGGCCTGTGTTTACCAGCGGGGTTTTCCGCGGCGTTTATCACCGGCTGAGCAAGAAGGTGTTCTTGTTCGATCAGAAGCTGGCCAAATCCAGCGCCGCCTTGGGATCGCAAATTGCGGAAGTGGACGTAACCGGCATCGATGACCCGTTGATCACCGAAGAGCTGGGTGAAGCGGGCCACACCCAGTTGAAGGAAGAAACCGAGCTGTTGGAAGCGGCCGGAGACGCGTTCGACGAAAAGCGATTTTTGGCCGGGGAAGTTTCGCCCATGTTTTTTGGCAGCGCCATCAACAACTTCGGGCTGGAAACCTTCCTAGACAGCTTCTGCGAGATGATGCCGCCGCCCGGTGATCGTATGGCGCAAGAGGGGCCAGTGACGTCGTCTGACTCTCGGTTTTCGGCCTTCGTGTTCAAAGTGCAGGCCAACATGGACCGCTCGCACCGCGACCGGGTGGCGTTCATTCGCATTTGCTCAGGCAAGTTTGAGCGGGGCATGAAAGTCAAACGCAACAAAGACGCGCGCGATGTGCGTTTGGCCTCGCCCATGCATTTTATGGCGCAAGAGCGCACTTTGGTGGAAGAGGCGTTTGCCGGCGACGTGATCGGCATTCACGAATCAGGTTCGTTCGAGATCGGCGACACCATCTCAGAAGCCGGCGACATTCACTTCGAGGACATCCCTAGCTTTGCGCCCGAACACTTCGCGCGCTTGTTGCTAGTTGATCCCATGAAGCGAAAGCCCTTTGCCAAAGGCATTGAGCAGCTGGCGCAAGAAGGCACCATTCAGCTTTATCGCGCGCCCGGAGGCCGCGCCGGTGACGTGGTGGTGGGGGCCGTGGGCCAGCTGCAGCTCGAAGTGGTTCGGCACCGCTTGCAAGTGGAGTACGACGTTCAGGTGCGCATCGACACGGTGCCCTACACCTGCTGCCGCTGGGTGTCGCGCAGCGATGGCGCGCCAGTGGATATGGACGCCTTGGATAGAGCGCGCATTGGTCTGGCGGTGGAAGACGTCAAAGGGCGCGCGGTGGTGCTGTTTGCCAGCGAATGGCAGATGAACGCCGCCACCGGGGAATTGCCGCAATACGTATTTACCGAAACCGCCCGCGGCGGCGCCGTGAAACGCGATTGAGCCTCAGGAAACGCGTCATCTAGGCGTGTCGCATTTGTTCCGCAACTACCCGCCAAATCGATTATGCGCTAGGCTTTGGTTGTGACTTCCGCTTCTGTTTTGTCGGTGACCGATCCGCATGGTGATGTTGACGCTGCCCGCGTGAAGCAGTTGGTGGCGCAAGCCTTCAACGCCACCGCCTACCGCGGGCGTCGCGTGTTGGTGATCGTTCCCGACGCCACTCGGAGTGGTCCCATTGATCGCGTGTTCAAGGCGCTGTTTGAGATCATTGGGGCCGATGTGGCCGCCCTTGATGTCTTGGTGGCTTTGGGCACGCACCAGCCTATGACGGAAGCCGCCATTTGCCAGCGCTTGGGCCTATCTGCTGAGGAGCGGCAAGGGGCTTACGCCGGCGTGCAGCTCTTCAACCATGCGTGGGACGATCCTCAGGCGCTCAAGCAGGTGGGCACGCTCACGTCGGAAGAAATTTCAGCGCTCACCGATGGGCTGTTTGCGATGGACGTTCCGGTGGAGGTGAACCGGCGTTTGTTCGACTACGACGAAACGGTGATCATTGGCCCGGTGTTTCCGCACGAGGTGGTGGGGTTTTCGGGAGGCAACAAATATTTGTTTCCCGGCGTGGGCGGCTCTCGCATTTTGAATTTCTTTCACTGGTTGGGCGCCGTGGTGACCAACCCCAAGATCATCGGTGTGGCGAACACGCCTGTTCGCCAAGTTGTGGATCGTGCGGGGGCGATGGTGACTGTGCCCAAGCGTTGTTTGGCCCTGGTGGTGGAGGGGCCTCGTTTGGCGGGGCTGTATATAGGCTCGCCCGAGGACGCCTGGCGGCAGGCCACCCAGCTTTCCGGCCAACTGCACATCACGTACAAAGATGCGCCTTACCACACCATCGTTTCGTGCATGCCGGCGATGTACGACGATTTGTGGACGGGCGGCAAGGGCATGTACAAGTTAGAGCCCGTGCTGGCCGATGGCGGCGAGCTGATCATTTACGGGCCGCACATCAGCGAGGTGTCCGTGACCCACGGCAAAACGCTGCTGGAGGTGGGCTATCACTGCCGGGATTATTTTTTAAAACAGTGGGATAAGTTTTCGCATCACCCCTGGGGCGTGCTGGCGCACTCAACCCATGTTCGGGGTGGGGGTGTGTTTGAAAATGGCGTGGAACGCTGCCGCGTGAAGGTGACGTTGGCCACTGCCATTCCTCCGCAGGTGTGCGCTCAAATCAACATGGGTTACCTCGACCCGACCACGTTCGATCCCAAGGTTTATGCCAACCGCGAAGCCGAAGGCATCTTGATGGTGCCGCGCGCGGGTGAATCACTGTTCAAATTACGCAACCCACCTGCGTGGGCGGCATAGAGCCGCCAGAACACGCCGCAGGTTGGAGAATTGTCGAGGGGTTCAGACATAGTCATCGTGAGGCCGCGTCATGGCGTTGCGAATGAGTGAAGTCTACGGGATGACGTTAACGCCAAGCAGCCCGAAGAGTGGTGCGGCAGACAGAAGGTGCTTGTCGATCGAGTGGATCTCGGTGAATCCATTTTCGGCAGCCGTGGCGAGGTGAAGGGCATCGGCTGCGCGAAGAAACGTTGCCTTAGAAGCGATAGTGAAGGCTTGCTCCACGCGGTCAAGGATTGCTGTGGTCAGTGGCAGCAAGACGATCGTTCCCGATTCGCAATCGGAAAGCGGGTGCGATCGGACAACCGCGTCATCCGAGAAAGGGCGTTGGCCACCCCGCAGAATTCAGGCGAGAGATCGATGCCTGTCACGGCGCAACCCAAAGTTGCGGCGAGGTAACGCGCCGGGCCGCCCAACCCGCTGCCCACGTCGAGCACTCGCGATCCTGGCGGAATCTTTG
>JBBSJE010000029.1:0-39584 GCA_038257535.1 Polyangia bacterium | reverse complement strand
CGCGCCCAGGGCTACCCCGAGCGCTTCCGCTTCAACGTGTAACGGCACGCCGCATCGTTGTCCGTTTGAGAAAGACACCAAATCCGCTACCTGTTTGAAAGCGGTACCGGATTTGGTACCATAAATCCAGTGGGGCGAACAGCGGTCGATATTCTGGAACAGGCGAGGCAGAGTCTTGCCAGCGTTCGGTTCCGAGATTTGAAACGATTGGTTGAATCGGTTGGTTTCGTCCTCCGGCGGCAGAAAGGATCGCACCACGTTTTCGTACACGCGACGCGATCCGATCTACCTATGGTGAACTTGCAGGCCGACGGAACCAACGCGAAACCGTATCAGGTTCGGCAGGTGTTGCGACTCATCGATGAATACAATTTGGAGACGAACCCATGAAGGAACAACATTTTCGCTATCGGATCGTGACCGAATGGAGCGACGAAGACCAATCGTTCGTTGGAAGGGTACCGGCCTTACCCGGTTGTGTGGCACACGGTAACTCGGTTGCGAAGGCAACGCGAGAAGTGGAACGTGCTGCAGAGCTGATGTTGGAAGTCATGGCCGAGGATCGCCGATCAATTCCCCCTGAAGATGTATCGGCCGACTATTCGGGACAGCTCCGCCTGCGTTTGCCCAAGTCGATGCACGAGCGGATCTCACAACTCGCCACGGCTGAAGGTGTTTCCATCAACACCTTGTTGCTGTCGCTCATCGCCGAAGGTGCTGGTCGCCATTCGGCAAAGGTTAGAGGCAGCGTCAAACCGAGAGCATCCGGAAAACGCAAAGCGGTGGCTTGAGAAAGCGCTCAACGGGTTCGAAATGCAAAATCGCTCAGTGGGGTTAGCCACCAGGCGTTTGTTGTGAGCGAGGCCATAGGTGAAACGAAGGGTGTTTTTGGGAGTGAAGGAGCGACGGGTGCGTACAAGCAAGCCCTTCAAGAAGGGAGATTGGGAGGAGCGAGGGGTGGGGTGCGGTGAAAAAGGCGGTGGAAATCGGCGAAAAGGCGGCTATTTGGCGCAAGCGGATGCGGCTGCGCCAAAGCTGGCTGCCGGCGCAAGTCGGGGCGGCGTGGTGGGCAGATTCATGGCGCCGAGGATTTTTGCGATGGTGACGGTGAGGCCTCCGCATTCGGGCTTGGCCGATCGGGCCGCGGGCCTCGCGCTGTCCGCCGAGGAAGCCGCGCTCGTGCGCCCGACCTACCTCGAATTCCAGGAGGGGCACCAAGGGGACTGGCGCCGCCCCCGGAGCAAGGTCTCATTTCCCGCTTGTGTGGGCGCCTGTGCGTTTTTCTGCGCCCGTTACCGTTGCGGTACCATGAAGCCCAAGCGCCATGAGTTCCCACAACGCTGTGTTTCTTGAAGTCATTGAATGGTTCGACAGCGGCGGGCAGCAGCTCGTTCATCGCATTCCTGAACACGGTTCGGCGGAGATCAAGTTTGGCGCCCAGCTCATCGTGCGCGAAAGCCAGATGGGCGTGTTTTTCTACAATGGCCAAGCCGTTGAGGTGTTTGGCCCCGGCCGCCACACGCTGAAAACCGCCAACATCCCCATCCTCACCAAACTGCTGTCTGTGCCTTGGGCGCTGACCAGCCCGCTGCGGGCGGAAGTTTATATGGTGGGCATGCACGTGTTCTCCAACTTGAAGTGGGGAACCCGTGAGCCCGTGGCGTTTCGCGATTCTCAGTTGGGCTTGGTGCGCTTGCGAGCCCACGGCATTTTCAATTTTCAGATCGTGCAGCCGCTGCTGTTTATCAATCGCTTCGTGGGCAGCATGGGCCTTTCCACGACAGCGGCGGTGGAAGACTATTTGCGCAGCGTGATTGTTTCGCGCCTCAATGATCATCTCGGGGAAACGCTATCCAGTTTGTTGGATCTGCCAGGCCAATACGAAGCTTTGTCGTTGTCTTTGCAACAGCGGCTGCAAGAGGATCTCAGCCATTTCGGTTTGGGCCTCACCCAACTCTACATCACCTCCATCACGCCGCCCCCCGATGTGCAGCAAGCTATTGACGATCGCAGCCGCCTTGAAGTGATCGGCAATCTTGACCAGCTTGTGAAGCTCAAAGCCGCCATGGCGATGGAGAAAGCGGCGAGCGCCCCCGGCGGCGCGGGGGAGGGCATGGGGATGGGCGTGGGTTTGATGATGCCCATGATGATGGCGCAAGCGATGGCGCCCGTAGCGCCAGCCACGATTGCCAAGCTTGCAACACCGACCGTTCCTTGTCCTGCCTGCGAAAGCCCCGTGGCAACCTCGGCGCACTTTTGTGCCGCCTGTGGGCGGCAACTGGTGGTTTACGATCAATGTCGCCACTGCGATGCAGATCTGTCCCCGGGCGCGCGGTTCTGTTCACAATGCGGTCACAAAACGGAAGACAAACCCGCCGCACGCGTGTGTGGGGCTTGCCAGGCCGAGAACCTTCCGGCTTCGGTGTTTTGCAATCAATGCGGTGAACGCCTGTAAGTCACCCGCATGGGCGGCTTGAAGGTCCAGCACGCGTGCCCTCAGTGTGGGGGCAAAGTTCAACTTGAAGAATCAGACCACGTGCTCTCGTGCGGGTACTGCGGCACCTCGCACGTGCTGTTGGCAGATCAGTATCATCGCTTCACCTTGCCCGTGAACATGCCGGCGCAATCGTTGCTGTGGGTGCCATACCTGCACTTCAAAGGCAGTGCGTTTTGGCTTGATGAAAATAAAGTCACGCAAAGAGTCCTGCACGTATCTTCCCCGGGCGTGGAAGATGCGGCGTTGCCGCCCAGCTTGGGGTTTCGCATCCAAACCCAGCGCCTGCGGTTCGTGACAGCCAAGACCGCGGGCACCTTCGTTCGCTTCGCTTTGAAGCCCTCGCAGATCCTGCGCAACACCTTGGCAGGGCTTCAAGCAAACAGCGCCCCAGCCTACATCGGTGAAACGGCGAGCTTGATTTATCTGCCGCTCGCCCAAACGAACCATGGCGTGTTCGATGCGTTGTCGCAGCAGCGTCTGGCGCGGGTGCCGCACCTGCAAGGCTTGCAACTGGCCACGCCGCCCGTGGCAGGGCTGCGTTTTTTACCAGCGTTGTGCCCTGAATGTGGCGCAAGTTTGGCCTCCGATCCGCAAGCGGTTGCTTTGCCGTGCACCAATTGCGAAAGCGTTTGGGAACCCGTGAAGGGGAAGTTGGAGCGCCGAATCGTGCACACGGTTCACACGCATTCAGGCCGCTACACCTATTTGCCGTTCTGGTGTTTTGAGGTCCACGCGGATGGCCCCCGAACCATGGAGCAGCTCGCGGCGCTTACCGGACAGCCCTGGCCGCGCCGCCAACCCGCGCAGCAAGCTTGGTGGTTTCGGTGTCCCGCCTTCAAGATCAGACCAAGAATGCTGTTGCGTTTGTGCGAACGTTTGTCGCTTTGTGAACCGCTTTCGCACGCGCGCGCTGATGTGCCACGCACCCATCGGCACCCCGTCACCCTCCCGTCGCGCGAGGCTGCCGAGATGCTGCCCGTGGCGCTGGCGTCGATGACCTTCCGTGAACTGGCACGCGCGGCGCAGTTTGCTGCGCGCCCCCAGGTGAGCGCCCCCGTTCTCATGTATTTGCCGTTTCGAGAAGCCGGTACGGAGCTTATCAATCCGACCCTCCAGCTTTCGATCAGCCGATCGGCCCTTGGGTTTGGCGATGCGCTTTAACGCCCCTAACGCGATCGCAAACACAAAGGTCTCGCAGGTTTGCAACAATGTTTGCGCTGGCTGCATCCTAAGGGTCGAGGCGTATGCAGAAATGCTGTAAAATGTGGCTCAGTCGGTCAAACGTCGTTGTTGTTCATGGCGCTTTGCCTTGGCATCTGCCGTTTGGGGTCTCAACCAGCAACTGCCGAGGGGAGCGCAGCGCGTGAAGAGGAAGTTCATATTCATGGGTAGGTGCGCTCTGCTGTCCGCTTTGTCACTTTTGGCACTGCACAGCGCTTCATGTGATGGCACAGCTCGCAGAGAGACCGTTCCGGGGGAAGTGTCGAACCTGCCACCTGGCGTACCGCCCCCCGCCGACCCCCTGCCCGAGCCGATTGAGAATCTTGGCCCCTGCGCTTTGCAAATCACGGAAGTTGCGCTCTACCAAGCGGTGAAGATTCCTCTGGCCGTGACCGATCCCGCGGCAGGTCTGTTGACCGCGTCGGGCCGATCGACCGATGTGGTGTTGGGGCGTCCCGCCTTGATACGCGCTTTCGCCACCCCCACCGCCGATTGGCAAGGCATCGCCACCTCGCGCCTGACGCTCACATCAGCCCAGGGAACCAAAGTTTTCGACGCCACCAACGATTTGCGTCGCGGGTCGAACGACCTTGCCTTCGACAGCACCTTCAACTTTCAGGTGCCCGGTGAAGCGATTGCGAGCGACACCGCTTGGCGTGTGGATGTGATCAGCCCCGGCAGTTGCGCCAAGGTGGCGGGCGTGCGCTTTCCCCCCGAAAACGTGATGGCCTTAAGCCCAAGAAAAACCGGCGTTGTGAAGGTCACTTTGGTGCCGGTGCAGTTTGATTCCGATCAATCGGGCCGGCTTCCCGACCTGTCGGAACCGCAGATTCAACGGTATCGAGACCTCGTGATGTCGATGTATCCGGTGACAGCGGCAGAGCTCACTGTGCGGGAGCCCGTGCGTACGGATCTGAAGGTCACCTCGCAAAACGGGTGGGAAGATCTGCTTGATGCCCTGCGCTTGCTGCGGCAACAGGATGGGGCCGCGCCTGATGTGCATTACTACGGCATCATCAGCCCGGCTTCGTCGTTTTCCATGTACTGCGGTCGCGCTTGCACGGCGGGCATCGCATACGTGAGCAAAGACCGCCAAGCCGCTTTGCGCGTGGGCGTGGGCGTGGGCTTTACGGGGCAGTTCGCGGCACAAACCTTCGCGCACGAGTTGGGCCATCAGCATGGCCGTTTGCATTCACCGTGCAACGTCGACGGCGACAACCAATACCCTTACAGCATGGGCGGTGTGGGCGTGTGGGGCTATGAGCGATCTTCAAACCGCTTGATCGACCCTGCTGGCTTCTCCGACGTCATGGGCTACTGCTCGCCGCAATGGATCAGCGACTTCACCTATCAAGGGTTGCTGGAGCATTTGGCCTTGCTGCAAAGTGTGCCCACTGTTCAGGCTTTGCGCGTGCAAACAACCTGGAATGTGCTGCTTGTTTCTGGCGATGGCCGGGCACGCTGGGGGCATCCCCTGACCACAGCCGACGAGCCTGCGGGCAACGCCGAAGTGGCGCAGGTTTACGATGACCAAGGCCTGCGGGTGGCCACGACCACCGTCTATCGCACGCAAATCGCCGACAGCGACACCTCCATGCTGTGGGTGCCCCAGGCGCAGCCGGGATGGGCCTCGGTGGCCGTTGCGGGCGCCACCGCCGCTCACCGATTCGATGCGCCCGTGGCGTCGTCGCGCTTGCGTTAAAGCGTGCGTTTACGCCGCTTTGGAGATGTGGTGTAGCTTCGCTTCAAGCCCCAATCGGTAAAAGCTGCGCAGCTCGGCCAGCATGTCGGGCGTACGTTGATGCGCCACGAACCGACGTTGCAGCGATCCAGCGTAAGTGTTGGCCGCCCAGTGCGCCGTGGTGTAGCGGCTGTGCTCTTCGTGGCTCAGATCGTTCGCGAAGCGAGGCTCATCAAACAGCCACGACCGCACACGTGTGGCGTGACGTTCGTGCCCTTCGGCCATCAGCAAGCAGGTGACAAATTTGTCCACTTCGGCCTGCAGCTCCAGCTCAAGCGCGGAAACTGAGCGATCGCCGGCAGCGCACACCGCCACGTAAACGAAGTGGCTTACGCCTTCGACGGCCAAGCAAAAATCGTTGAAGTTGGCGGTGCCAAGGCCCTGCGCGGGATCATGGCGCTGCAAATTCGCCAGCGCTCCAGCATCCAAGAACAGCGCCAACCGAAGCTCGTCGCGGTTCTGTTCCACCAACAGTTGTTCACGGGGCCGCCTGGACGTGCCCTGGCTTCCATCGCTGTCTACCAGAGCGCTGTCGCGGGCGGCTTCACTCACCACGAACGCGTTGACATCCAGTTGCGTGTTCACGCGATAAAGTGTCTCGATGCCCATTTGCAGGCGCGTGAGCACCGAGACGGCCTCAAGTTCACAATTGCCAACCTCGTCCTTCATGAGGAGCTCTGCAATGCAGCGCTATTGTAGATGCGCTTTCGTGCTGTTGGGCAGCGTCACCCCCAGCTTCGTCAGGCGGTTGCGGGCCCACGTGCTACCTGTTCGCTTCCAGCGCTCGTAAAGCCGCACAATGTCCTTGGGGCCGGAGTCAACAGCCACGGTTTCGCTGATGGAGGACAGCACGCGGGCAAAGCGCGCGAAGTTGTTCGCCAACTCGCCGAAGACCGCGCCGAAAGGATCTCCGTTGCCTGGAAGCGCGCTGCGCGCGAGTTCCCCGTACGCGCTTTCCCCCATACCAATGTAGTAGTCCACATCAACCACCTTGCGTTGTAGGCTCTCAGCCCAAAAGCCCGAGACGTACAGCGACGTGTCGCCAATGTCGCGAAGCTGGGTGCGGCGCTGGCGGGGCGCCAAGTCGCAGGCCTGCAGCATCCGCAGGGCTAAAGGTTTGTCGTCGATGGGCTGGGCGGCGAACCCAGCCAACAACAGCACCAAGTAGTGCTCGGTCATGGGGTCAGCCGAGACCCCTTCGCGCCTCATCGCCCTATCAATGTGGGCATGAAAAAAGCTTTCCAGCGAGTCAGTCAGGTCCATCAATCCCTCCTGCGGCCCCGGCAAGTCATTCGCACTCGCCCTTACGTAAGCTTGTAACGAACATCGGTCTTAAAACAAGAAAACTTTAATGATATCAACTATATACATGTTGGAAACCTTGGCACCTGAGAGGTGAGAGTGCCAGGCCAACCACCACAAGCGATTGACACTGGCGCGGTTGTGCTTCAGTTTGCGCATTGGCAGTCTGCTGGCCCGAGTGCCAACGGGCCCTAGCGAACCGGAGGGAAATAAAAATGAAAGTTCGACCGTTATACGACCGCGTTTTGGTCCGTCGCGTTGCAGAAGAAGAGAAGACCAAGGGTGGGATCATCATTCCCGATTCGGCCAAGGAAAAGCCCGCCGAGGGCGAAGTTGTGGCGGTGGGCAACGGCAAGGTCAGCGAAAAGGGCGACCTGCGAAAGCTGGAAGTGAAGAAGGGGGATCGCATCCTCTTCGGCAAGTACAGCGGCAACGAAATCAAAGTCGACGGAACCGATCACTTGATCCTGCGCGAGGATGAGATCCTCGGCGTCATCGAGAACTAACCGTCTAATTTTCAGTTTAGGGAGACACTCACATGGCAGCTAAAGACATTCTTTTCGATGCGAAGGGCCGCGAACAAATCCTGGCCGGCGTCAACATTTTGGCCGACACCGTCAAAGCCACACTGGGGCCACGGGGTCGCAACGTGGTGATCGAGAAATCCTGGGGCAGCCCCACGGTGACCAAAGACGGCGTGACCGTCGCCAAGGAAATTGAACTGGAAGACAGATTTCAGAACCTGGGCGCACAGATGGTGAAAGAGGTTGCTTCCAAGACCTCCGACGTTGCGGGCGACGGCACCACCACCGCCACGGTTTTGGCACAAGCCATTTTCCGTGAGGGTTCCAAGATGGTGGCCGCGGGCCACAATCCGATGGATCTCAAGCGCGGCATCGAAAAGGCCGTGGCCAGCATCGTGGAAAGCCTCAAGAAGCTTTCCAAGCCCACCAAGGGCCACAAGGACATCGCTCAGGTCGGCACCATCAGCGCCAACGGCGATGAGTACATTGGTGGCCTGATTGCCGACGCCATGGAAAAGGTTGGCAAAGAAGGCGTGATCACCATCGAAGAAGCCAAGTCGATGGACACCACGCTGGACGTTGTGGAAGGCATGCAGTTCGACCGCGGCTACCTGTCGCCGTACTTCGTGACTGACACCGATCGCATGGAGGTCCGCATGGAGGACCCCTACATCCTGATCCACGAAAAGCGCATCTCGAACATGAAGGATCTGCTGCCCTTGCTGGAGCAGGTTGCACGTTCGGGCCGTCCGCTGATGATCATCGCCGAAGAGGTTGAGGGTGAAGCCTTGGCCACGTTGGTGGTGAACAAGCTGCGCGGCACTTTGCAGGTGTGTGCGGTCAAGGCCCCCGGCTTTGGCGACCGCCGCAAGGAAATGCTGAAGGACCTGGCGATCTTGACCGGCGGCGAAGCCGTGACGGAAGATTTGGGCCTGAGGCTGGAAAACCTGACGCTCAAGGAGCTGGGACGCGCCAAGAGCATCAAGGTGGACAAGGACAACACCACCATCGTTGATGGCGCTGGCAAGAAGCCCGAGATCGAGGGCCGTTGCAAGCAGATCCGCACGCAGATCGAAGACACCACCAGCGACTACGACCGCGAGAAGCTGCAAGAGCGTCTGGCCAAGTTGGTGGGCGGCGTGGCCGTCATCAAGGTGGGCGCTGCCACCGAAACTGAGATGAAGGAAAAGAAGGCGCGTGTTGAAGATGCGCTGAACGCAACCCGCGCCGCTGTGGAAGAAGGCATTGTGCCTGGCGGTGGTGTGGCTCTGGTTCGCTGCGTGCAGGAACTTGAGAAGCTAAAAGGCACCGACGAGGAGCGCGTGGGCATCAACATCATTCGCCGCGCGATTGAAGAACCCTGCCGTCAAATTGCCATCAACGCTGGCAAAGAGGGCAGCATCATCGTGCAGAAGATCAAAGAGGGCAAAGGCTCGTTTGGCTACAATGCCGCCACCGATGCCTTCGAAGATCTTGTCGACGCGGGCGTGATCGACCCCACGAAGGTCGTTCGATCTGCGTTGCAAAACGCGGCATCGGTGTCAGCGCTTATGATCACCACCGAAGCCTTGATTGCAGAGCGACCCAAGTCGGATGAGGCTCCCGCAGCTGGCGGCGGCGGACACGGCCACGATCACTAAAGGCATCAACTAAGCAACCGGGGGGATCCAGCTTCCAAACTGGGTTCGCCAACGAGACCGGCGGGGTGCTTCACGAGGCGCCTTGCCGGTTTCGTGTTTTTGCGACCTGCGGTTACGCTTTCCGCGGCACGTAAGCGATGGGATTTTTTGATTGCACCACCTGCAAAACGTTTTCGCGGATGCCCTCGGGCAGATGAACGAATTCGATGCCGCAACCCGCAGGCAGGTCGGGTGTTTCTTGATTGCGCGACCATCGAACCACACCAAAGCCCTGCAGGGCGCGCAGGTCTCCTTGGCCAAACTGGAAGTCCAAGCGCATGTCACCCCCGATGCGGGCGCGTTCGTCGGGACCTAGATGGGCAATGAAAATGCCCCCGCGTCCCAGTCCTAGCTTTCCGGCCTGCTGAGCCTCACTCAGGCTGGCGTAAGACCGCACCACCAACGGTGCCGTTGTTTTTGGGTTCGAAGGGGCCGACCAACGTACCTCCGGCGACAACAAAAGGCGGTTTACCGTGGCTTCAACCTCGTCGAGATCAAACGGCTTCGACAACACCGCTTCGGCCCCCAGATCGTAGGTTTGTTCGATGGATATGTCGGAGAAACCTGTGATCAACATGACCACAGGCATGGCTGTGTTCCGCGCCCTAATTTTCTTCAGCAACTCAATGCCATCGCCACCTGGCATGCGGATGTCCGAGATAACCAAGTCGATGTGGTTGGCACAAATGATGTTGAAAGCTTCCGTTCCGTTGGCGGCCTCAAACACACGGAATCCAAGGCTTTCAAACTCCATGGCCAACGGCTCGCGAAGATCGGCCTCGTCTTCGGCTATCAAAACCTGTTTTTGAGCGTTTGCTTCAAGCATATTCACGCGGTTTATTCTCGCTTCGGCTTTTTGGGTAAACTCATAACGAACCTGGTGTTGGGTGCCGTTGCGTCTAGCTCAAGTATACCCTGATGTGCTTCCACAATCCCTTTGGAAATGCTCAAGCCCAGCCCGGTGCCCCGGCCTACGCCTTTGGTGGTGAAAAATGGCTGCATGATCTTGGGTCGAATGTCCTCGGCTATGCCGCGCCCGCTGTCGGTGACTGTAATCTCGACAAAATCGCCCCGATCCCAGACATCAAGGCTCACCCATCTCTCATCCAGAGTGGCCACGGCATCGTAGGCATTGGAGAGCAGGTTCAAGATGACCTGCGTAATTTGAACCGCGCGGCATTCGATGCGCAGGTCTTCCGCAATGGTGGCAATTTTAAGGCTGACCTCATTGTTTCTAAACCGCGTTTGGCACAACACGAGTGCATCGTCCACAAGTTCGGCAACGCTGGCCGCTTCTAAGGGATCTTCAGAACCTTCTCGAGCGAAAGCTCTCAATCCCTTGATGATGTCTCCGATGCGCTTGGCGGTTTTTGCAATCAATTGCGCCTCGTGAATCACGGCCTCGGGTGTTAGTTTCCCGCGCGCTTGCATTCTCTCTAATTGGTTTGCTCTTACAGTTACAATGGCGAGCGGGGAATTGATCTCATGCGCTATGCCACCCGCCATTTCGCCTAAAGCTGACATCTTCGCGGAATGTGCAAGCAATTTTTGCTGCTCGGCCAAGACTTGATTGGTGGCGAAAAGTTCATCGCGTTTTTGCCTCAGCTCCGCGTTCATGAGCTCCAGCGCTTCACGTCGCTGCTCAGACACTTTGGCCGCGTCAGCCACCCTGACAATTTGTGGTTTGATCTTGATCAACCACACGCAAGTGGCGACGGAGGCCACAGCGGTGATCACCTTCACAAAGGCGCCGCTCCAATAATCGGCGTTCCACAGGTTCCAAACTTCCATAAAATGCGTGGCACCGCAGGCGCCAATGAACACGCCGAACGCCAACACCATGGCGGAAAACGGCACCTCAATTTTCTTGATTAGCGCATAAAGGCTTATCGAAATGGAAAGGTAGGCGAATCCGATCAACAGATCGGTCACGACGTGGGTCCACACCAGCGGTGGCTGCCACAAATAGCAATGCCCGTGCGGCATGAAAGCCACTTGCGAGAAGCTGTTGCCTAGATTCTCCCAGAAGCCGCCTTGGGCGTGCTCAGCGTGACCGAGAATGTGTTCGTCCAAGCGGGCATGGTACCCGCCACCTCTCCTCGATACAACCGTGCGCGTCTGTCGCAAAGATTCGCGGTCGCACGCCCGGATGTGTGGGATCCGCCGCTCTTGTATGCGACACGAGGAGATTCGCTCGTCAGACGGCTGGCGTTGGCGTTATGCTGCCGGCGATGCAATGGTGGTTGAATCTCATTGTGGCGGCCGCTGTGGGCTTTGGGGCCTGCGCAGCAAAAGCGCGTCGGCCCGTGGCCGCCGGTGAAAGTGGCATGCGTCCTTCGCTTGATGTGCAGCGGGTGGCGCTGCGGGTTGCCCCGCTTGAGATCACCGCCAGCGGAGTTCGCGGTCAGGCGGAGTCGCAAGAGGTGGTTACCATCAAAAACACCTCGCACGCGCCTTTGGTAGTGATGCGCTTGGTTTTGGTGGGAGATGGATTAGATGTGTTTTCATTGCTCGACGCACCCAGGGTGTCGCGAACGTTGATGCCCGGGCAGAGCTTGGACGTGGCCATTCGCTTTGCGCCGCCCGTTGCCACCGCTTTGGGCGTGCACCGAGCCACGCTGCAGATCTTCTTGGGGCCGGATGACGATTTGGGTCCGCTGGTCGACGTTGCCGGGTTGGTCACGCAGGGGGAAGAAGGGGCGTTGGAGCCGCCCCTGGCGCACGTGGTGTCTGCTTTGGGTTTCGGCGTCGATGTGGGCGGCGAGGGCTTGATCTTGGGCACCACCGCTGCGCCCATAGGTGACCAAGTGCCCGCAAGGCTGTTTCGACGGGCCAAGCCCGGGCCCATCGCGGTTGACCCCGTGGCTAGATATTCGCCTCCAGGTGAGTTGCCGTATGGCACCTATCGGCCCGTGGCGGGCAAGCCGAAACTAGAGCCCTTGGGCGTTTTGGGGGCAGACCAACACCAGCGGTTGCATCCCGAATGGGAAGGTGAGGGCCGCATTAGTTTCGACCCTGGCCCGGAGCCGTTTGGGCTTTACGTGGCAAGCCGCGAACACACCACGTTCACCGACGCCTCCTTAAACACGGGTCCCACCAAATATGCAACGCGCGTGTATCCCCTGAAAACTCGCAACGGCGAACGTGTGGCGGATGCCTATCTGGTGGGCTTTGAGGAAGCCAGGAACGGAGACTATCAAGATTATGTGTTCGTGCTGTGGAACGTGACGCCTGAGCCGTAACCCCACCGGCACCTCAGGGCACGGGATTGAACAGTTGTGGATCGGAATGCTTGAACACCGGATCTCGTTCGGTGAGCACCAAGGCCAACGTCACCAGGCGCGCCAGCGGCGGCAATTGTCGGAAACCGGGCGGGAGCACCACCGAGGCGCTTTGCCCTTGCGCGCAGGTGCCCTGATACACACCGGCGCCCTTGAGCGCCAACACGTTTTCGCAGCCGGGATACCAACGCAAGAGCCCTTTGCGAACCTCTAGCCGCGCCGAATGCCCCGGCAAGTCGCCGCGAAGCAGGTAGCCGTGTTGTGTCGGCAACACCACGAAATTTACGGGGTAACCTGCAATTGAACCTGTGGCGGCTTCTTCACCTTTTAACCACAAGTTGATCACCTCGCCGCCTATCTTTCCGGTGATGAGGCCACGACGGATCTCCATGGTTAAAGGCGTTCGATTCACCGTGCCTACGATGCGTGCCAGGCCGTCTGTCTCGGCGCTTCGCATATCCACCACATCCAAACTTACGTTGCGGTGCCCTTCCCATTTCACCAGGAACCGGCCAGGCCCTTTGGGAGCGCTTACCGTGGGAGGATCGTTGGCCGAAACTGGAGGCTCTTCTGCCAAGCCTTCAAGCAGCAGATCTTGAAAGCTCAAGCGCGGGTTTGCCACGGCCCGCGGCGGAGGCTCTGCCGCGGGCGCCGGTTCGACAACAGGCGTGTCAAGCAAAGCCAGGGGAGGCGATCCTGTCTCGGGCCTGTGGCGACGTCGTGCGGGCTTGACCGGAGCTTCGGCGTCGTCATCTTGTGCAGAAGGCACGGGCACCGGGAAGGGCTTCACATGCGGGGCGAACGGGGCCTTAACATGGGGCACGGACGAGTTTTCGGACGCGCGCGACAACCAACCCTGCGCTTTGACCACCCCGAAGGCCAAGGCGCCTGCGGTGGCAAAGGTGATTCCTGCGGCCACGGCTATGCGCGCCAGATTGGGGCCCACGCCGCTCGCCTCTATCTGCCGCTCTACGCGCAGGCGCACATGTTGATGCAAGTGCCTTGGCATCTGGGGCGGGGGCGCGTTCAGCAAAGCCCGCTCAGCGTCTTGGCCCGTGTCTTTGAGGCGTGAAGGTTCCACTACGACTTTCCCCCTTGCACAACAACCACCGTGCGCTGTTTGTGCAATCTTTCAAATTCGGCGCGGGCATGCCGCAGCCGGGATTTTACTGTTTCAACACCGCATCTCATCACTTGGGCAATCTCTTCGGTGGAAAGATCTTCAAGCTCGAACAACACAAACACGGCGCGCTTCTTCGGTTTCATGCGGGCAAGGATCTGCGCCAGAACTTCGGCGGCTTCTGAGACCTGGGCTTGTCGCTCCGGGCCAAGATCCGCAGGGATCTCCAAACCGTGGCCTTGCTGGCCGAGCAGCGACGTAAATGCGCGGCGCATGGCCCCTTCGCGGTGCGCGCGAGACACCTCGTTCAGAGCGATTCGGTAAAGCCACGTGGAAAACTGGGCGTCGCCACGAAAGTTTCCCAGATTGCGGTAAACGCGCAGAAAAACCTCTTGGCAGACGTCGGCGGTTTTTTCCTCGCCCAACCCCATGCGCCGGGCCAAACGGTAAACCAGGGGGGCGTGCTGATCGTAAAGCTGGCGCCAGGCGCGTTTGTCGCCCGCTTGGCACCGGCTTACCCAATTGGCGTCGACAGAGCCCATTTCGGCTGAGTCCTCACGCACCGCCACTTTCATCCCCCTTTAGACCGTGTTCCTACCCAATGATGTCAAAAAAAGTTAGTCCCAAAATCGCTTTGGTTACAGCCAGATAGCACCCAGGTTAGGGTGTGGGGCCGAAGGAGATGGGTAGGGACAATCCCGAGGGGGTCGGCCCGGAAACCGGCCCCCAAGAGGTTGCTTCCAGCTTTTCCAGGCAACACGCGATGAGGTTTGCATCCGTCACTGTGCTCATTTCCATGCGCGGGTTTTTGGGGCGTCCGTCCCGTTGCACGGCCATGGCCACAATCAACGTGCCCTGGGCGGTGTTCTGGCGTGCCAACGCCGCCTCGTAACAGGCCATCAAAGGCGCTTGCAACTGCGCCGCTGCCGCTTCCCACACCGGCGGCACGGGGGTGGCATCGGCCGACAACGGCTTTCCCAACATCACCCGAGGGTTCTCAACCGGTGTTTGGTGCGCCATGATTTGGGCAAACCCATCGGTTTCATAGGTGGCCATGGCGGCGCCCGAGGTTCCCAAAATGTACGCCGCCAACACCTGCGCGCCCAACTTGATGCTGCGACCGCCGCTTTGGCGCAGACACACCTCGGGCCGCATCTGTGAAGGCTGTGGCGCGAACACCAGCCGCAGCGTTATCGATCCTTCAGAATGCATCTGCAGCAGCTTGTCGGCGGCCGCCTCGCCCATGCGAAAGCCGATGGGGTCATCCGGCGTGGGCCGATCGATCACCGCGCCCTGCGCGAGTGCGAACTGCCTATCGGACAAGCGAAGTTCGGTTTCCTCGCGGCTGTAGCCGGTAAACGAAAACCCATCTGCCAAAACATCCACGACATAGTGCGTTTCCAGCGCTTGCTCGCGCGCGGCTTGGCGCCGTTCGCGCTCGCGCTCTTGCGTGTCCGCTGCGCCTGAAATTGCCAACCCATCGGGATCCTTTAGTGTTTCGCATAGGCTCGACAATCCGCTGGCGCCCGCGATGCGCTGTGCCGGCACCTTGGGGCCGGCGGCCGCAGCTGTTGGCGCAGCCGGTGTGGCCACCGTTGCTTTTGGCACCGGGGCCGCAGTGGGCGTGGTTGCACACGCCACGAGGCCCATGACAAGGGCCATCACAGCGCCAGAGCCAAGGTTGCGGCAAAGAAACCTTTTCATGCTGGAACCATACTTCACCAAACGACGAACATGCGCACAAAGCGCGCAAAACCGCGGACTTCCGGTCAAAATGCGCAGCTAGGGTTTCGCTTTGCGCCGCGGGTTTGTAAACCCTGGATATGTCGCGCGTACTTATTGTGTCGAATCGGTTGCCCATCGCCGTGACGAGGGGGCCGCAGGGGTTGGATGTGGGGCGCAGCACGGGTGGCCTGGCCACAGGTTTGGCGGGCGTGCACGAAGCCTCGAAAGGACTTTGGGTTGGTTGGCCAGGCATTCCCGACGATACCCTCGACGACGCTGAGCGGCGCCAGCTGCAGGCCCAGTTTGAAGACTTGCGCGTGGTGCCCGTGCCGCTCACGCAATCGGAAGTCAATTGCTACTACGAAGACTTCTGTAACGGCATCTTGTGGCCCCTGTTTCACTATTTGATGGGGAAACTGCCGCTTGAATTTGAGGGCTTTGAGCTTTACGAGAAAATCAATCGACGGTTCGCCGACGCCGTTGTTGCCTGCCATCAACCGGGCGACGTGATCTGGGTGCACGACTATCAACTGATGCTTGTGCCCCAGATGATTCGCGAGCAGCTTCCTGACGCCACTATAGGCTACTTTTTGCACATTCCTTTCCCCTCTTCAGAGGTGTTCCGCACGTTGCCATTTCGCGAGCGGTTGATGGAAGGGCTGCTGGGCGCCGATCTCGTGGGCTTTCATACGGCGGCTTATGCACGTCACTTCACATCAACCGCGTTGCGCGTGCTGGGCGTGACTGCCGACGTGTCGGCGCTGCGATGGGGCCACCGCCAGGTGCACACGGGTGTGTTTCCCATGGGCATCGACGTGGCGGGGTATTTGGAAGTGTCGGCCAAACCCGAGGTGAACCAGCGCGTTGCCACATTGAAGGATCGTGGCGACAACAAACTGATCTTCGGCCTCGACCGGCTTGATTACACCAAAGGTATTCCCCGACGCTTGCTGGCCTACGAACGCATGCTGAAAAAGCACCCTGAACTGCACGGTAAAGTGCAACTGGTTCAGTGTGGCACAGTGTCGCGGTCGAATGTCGAGGCCTACCAAGACTTTCGCAGCCAGGTTGAAGCTTTGGTGGGGCGCATTCAAGGAACCTTTGCCACACCCGACTGGGTGCCGGTGAATTTCATATTGCGTGGGCTTCCGTTTGAGGAATTGATTGCGCTTTACAAGGCCGCCGACGTGATGTTGGTGACGCCCATACGCGACGGCATGAACTTGGTGGCCAAAGAGTTTGTGGCCACGCGCGACGACGAGGACGGCGTGCTGGTGCTAAGCGAGTTTGCCGGAGCGGCCAGCGACCTTCCCGAAGCGATGTCTATTAACCCTTACGATGTGGAAGGCACGGCAGACACGCTCTATCGGGCGCTGATGTTGCCACCTGACGAGCGGCACACGCGGATGAAAGGCCTGCGCAAGCGCGTGTTAGGGGCCTCTGTGCAAGATTGGGCGGCGCGGTTTTTGGATGTGCTGGCCCAGCAAGTTCGGCAATCGCCCTCCACCGAGGCGTCGCGCTCAGGCGAATTGACCGAACTCGTTGGCCGCATCCGCGAAGCGCCAGAGCTGGTTTTGTTGTTGGACTATGACGGCACTTTGGTGCCGTTTGCGCCCACACCGGAGCTGGCTCGCCCCGATTCAGACTTGTTGGCGCTGCTGCAACGCTTGTGCGATCGTCCGCGCACCTTCGTGAACGTTGTCAGTGGTCGCGATCGCACAACCTTAAGTCGTTGGTTGGGCACGTTGCCGGTGTCGCTGCACGCGGAGCACGGCATTTGGTCGCGGCCGGCGGGGGGCGTGGGGCAAGAAACCCAGGTGTTGGGCGCGATGGACTGGCGTGAACCAGCGCTTGAAATCTTGCGCGACTACGCGGCTCACACCCCGGGATCTTTGGTGGAGGAAAAAGTTGTGGGGGTGGCCTGGCATTACCGCATGGCAGAGCCGGACTACGGCGCGCGCCAAGCCAACGAACTACGCCTGCATTTGCTAGAGCACTTTGCCAACGTGCCCGTAGAGGTGCTCTCAGGGGAAAAAGTGGTTGAGCTGCGCCCGCACGGCGTGAACAAAGGCCGGGTGGTGTCACCCGCGGTCATGGGGCACCCGGAGGCCTTGATGGTGGCCATAGGCGACGACCTTACGGACGAAGATTTGTTTGCGGCCTTGCCCGCCGGTCACGTGAGCGTTCACGTGGGCCCCGGACCCAGCCGCGCTGAATACCGCGTAGATCGGGTTAATGATGTCCGCGCCCTGCTGGGGCGATTGCTGTAGGTCGAAGGCTTACCGCGTTAGTCGCTGGCGATGCGTTCGAGCACCAAGGTGATCTCTTCTTCCGATGGGCGCCCGCGGTTCCCGGGGCGCACGGCCCAGCCGGGATGTTTGGAGATGGCCTGAAGGGCGGCTTGGACAACGCTTTGTGTTATGGAGGCCAGTTCCGACACCCACGCGTAACCATCCTTTTCTCCTTCGTAGGTCTCGGGAAAGCTATAACGTACCGCCAGGCGGAGGGTGAATTCTTTCTCCTCAACGTAATCCGACATGTGCCGGTTTTAGCAACCACGACCCCACAAGTTTCAGATTTCCTGACAAATCCGCAAAACGTTCGGTTGACGGCTTTGGGGCCCTCGCGGCATGTTTAGCGGATGCTTTACGACGCGGCGGCCAAAACTGAGGAACGCCGTGGATTTCTGCGCAAAATAACCGGATGGATGGGGGTGCTGCTGGGCGGGGTGGTTACGCTGCCGGGGTTGGCTTTTTTGGCCCACCCATTGCGGAAAGACACGGTGGCTGGTGGCAAAGAGCCTTTGGATGTGGGCGCCTCGGACGCCCAAGTGAAACCCGAACAACCCGTGCTGGTGGATGTGCGGGGCGAGTTGCGCGATGCCTGGATGCGCACGCCCGACGTGAAGTTGGGCGCCTGCTGGCTGGTGCGCGAAAAAGCGGACGCACCGGTCAAGGCGTACTCCTCCGTGTGCCCCCACCTGGGGTGCGGCGTGGATTATGTGCAGGAGAAAAAACAGTTTTTGTGCCCTTGCCACGACACATACTTCGATTTGCAGGGCAATGTGGTGACGGGGCCATCGCCTCGCGGTATGGACGAATTGGATGTTAAAACAGGCGAAAACGGGCGTCTGAAGGTGGCTTATCGTCGCTTCCGTCTGGGAACCTCTAAGAAAGTTGAAGTGTGATTCCTCCTGCTGGGCCCTCGCGCCGCCAACTTGTGATCAACTGGCTTGAAGACCGCACGGGCATTCCTAGTGCGCTTTTGTCCTTGCTGAATCAGCCTGTGCCCGGTGGTGCCAGCTTGTGGCACGCCTTGGGCGCGGCCGCGGCGTTGCTGGTGGGCGTAGAGTTTCTGACCGGCGTTTTGTTGGCGTTTTACTACGCGCCCTCGGCGTCTACGGCTTGGGCCTCCACCGCGTTTATTCAAGACGAGCTAACGCTGGGTTGGTTTATTCGCGGCGTTCACAGCTTTGGCTCCGTGGCGCTGATTGCGATCTCGGGTCTGCACATGCTGGCCATGGTGATAATCGGCGCCTACAAGAAGCCGCGCGAACTCAATTGGATTGTGGGCCTGGTGCTGGTGCCCATACTATTGCTGTTCGCCATGTCTGGCTACGGCTTGCCCTGGGATCAATCGGGGTATTGGGCCAAGCTTGTGGAAACCAGCATCATCGGCACCACGCCGGTCATTGGTCCACTAGTTGAGCGTGTGGCGCAAGGCGGCTCGCAATACGGCAACTATACAGTCGTTCACTTCTACGCCATTCACGTGTTTGTGCTCCCTGCAATTTTGGGGGCGCTTTTGCTGCTGCACATTGTTTGGGCGCTTCGCCACAAGGCCACCCCGCACTGGAGCCTTGAGCCGCCGGTGATTGCTTCGCGGACCGAACCCTATTTCCCCGGGCAGGCGTTTCGCGACCTCAGCTTGTTTGGCGTCTCGTTGTTGTTTGTCGTCATTTTTGTTGTGGCCCGCGGCGGCGCCGAGCTTGAAGCGCCCGCCGATGGCGCCAGCAACTACATGGCCAGGCCCGAATGGTATGCGATTCCGCTTTACCAGCTTCGCCACTACTTCGACGGCCCGCTTGAGATCATTGCCACCATGGTGATCCCCGGCCTTGTGGGTGCGGTCGCGTTCTCGCTGCCGTTTTTGGATCGCTCGCCGCATTTAAACCCAGCCCGACGTCCGATTGTGATGCTGGGTCTGGTGGGCGGGTTGGTGGCCACGGCTGGTCTGAGTGTGCTTTCCTTGCAAAAAGATGCGGCCGATCCGTCGTTTCAAAAACACCGCGCCGAGGTGAAGGCTGAAGGCCTGCGCGCCCGGCAATTGGCTCGCCTAGGCGTGCTGCCTGCCGGCGGCATCGATGTGTTCAAAAATGACCCGCAATTCGAGGTCATTAGCCTCTACAAAGAAAAGTGCGGCAGCTGTCACGGCACCACCGGCCAAGGTGGCGATGAAGGCCCCGATTTTAGCGATTACAACTCGCGCGACTGGATCTTGGGGTTCTTGAAAGACCCGCAAGGCCACTTGTTTATGGGACCCGCCAAGAAGAAGCCAGAGAAGGCCATGAAGCCGGTCATGGGTAGTGATGAAGAGCTAGCGCTGCTCACCGAGCTGGTCTACGCGCAAACCGGTGCCAGCGATGTGAAGCAAGACCTGGTAAAAAAGGCCGAAGAGTTAGAGCTATTTTCTGAAAAGGATTGTGACAGCTGCCACTATATTGCGGAGGAAGACAAAGACCTGGGCAACGCAGGGCCAAATTTGTTCCATCGCGGTATGGTTGACTACGTTGTGCGCCTGATTGAAGCGCCCGATCACGAAACCATGTACGGTGAAAAAGCCAAGATGCCTGGCTTTGCGGGCAAGCTAACGCCCGAGCAAATTCGATCGCTGGCAGAGTATGTGGTGGCGCTTCGCAAGCCGCCGCAACCCGTTCCCCAATAGAGGGCCTTGTCTTGTACATCGTGATCGTGGGCGCGGGTGAGGTTGGCCAATATTTGGCTCGAATCTTCGTGAATGAGCGCCACGATGTGGCGATCGTTGAGCAGGATGAAAAGCTGGCGCGCGAGCTGGAATCCACCGTTGACGCGCTGGTGGTGCAAGGCAGCGGCGTGAACTTTCGCACCTTGGAAAAAGCCCGGGTCAAGAAGGCCGACCTGGTTTTGGCGGTGACCCAGGTCGATGAAGTGAACTTGGTGGCTTGCATGACGGCGGCCAAAATGAGCAAGGCGCGAACCGTGGCCAGGGTGCGCGAGGTGGGTTATTTGGGTGGCGATCGATCGCTGACAGCCCGCGAGTTGGGCATTGGCTTGGTGGTGGGCCCCGAACGCGCGGTGGCAGAACAAGTGGTGGAATTGCTCAACTTTGATGGCGCCGGGCAAATTTGGAACCTGTGTGGTCAGAACTTGCGTTTGATCGAGCTGCCGCTGGCCGAAGACTCGCCGTTCATTCACGAAAGCTTGTCGCAACTTTCGGATGTTTTGCCGTCGCCGTCTCTGATCGCGGCCGTGGCGGGTCGCAATGGCCTGCGGGTTCCGCGTGGCGATGATCAGATCAAACAGGGCGAACGGGCCTATGTATTAACCACGCCACCCAATGTGGAAGAGTTTTTAATTCTTTCAGGCAAGCCATGGCACCACGTGCGTCACGTGCTGATCATTGGCTGTGGAAACATCGGGTTCTATTTGGCACAAGAGCTTGAACGCCGGCATCTATTTCCCACCATCATCGAGTTCAACAAAGAGCGAGCCGACTTCGTTAGCCGCAATCTCATTAAGTCTATTGTTCTACATGGTGATGGCACCGATCCCGATCTGCTTCGTGAACAGTTAGACGAACGAGCGGATGCGGTGGTGGTGCTTATCGAAGACAATGAAAAGGCCTTGGTGGCCGGCCTGATGGCCAGGCATATGGGGGCCAAACGCGTGATCGTTCGCTGCGACAAACGCGCGTATGAACCCCTGGGGCGTGAGATGGGCATAGACGCTTTGATCAGCCCCCGACGTGCGGTGGCTGACGCCATCTTGCAATTCGTTCACCGAGGCAAGGTACAGCGTTCGCATATGTTGGGGGATCACGACGGCGAAATCATGGACTTAAAAATCCCCGACGAGCCGAAGAACAAAAGCGTGCTTGAACGGCCGCTGCGGGAATTGGATTTCCCCCCCGGCGCCATTTTGGGCGCTGTGACGCGGGACAACCACGTGTTGATTGCCGACGGCGATACGCAATTGAAGCCCGGCGATGAGGTGCTGGTGATCGCCGTGCGCGACGCCATCGGTGCCGTCGAAAAGCTGCTGTCGTAGGCGAACATGCGCGCGGGCGTTCTGCAACGAATTGTGAGCCGCCTGTTGGCGTTCGCCACGTTTTCTCTGGCGGTGCCTTTGGTGGTGTCCGTGCTTTACGGGGATGGAATCTGGTGGGCTTACGCCGTTCCTTTGGTCAGCGCTGCTGTAGCCGCATGGAGCTTTGCGCACCTGCCGGCGGCGCGCCAGGCGCCAAGCGATTCGTTGCGTCGCCGAGAAGGGTTCGTGGCGGTGAGCTTGGGCTGGATGTTGCTGGTGTTCCTAACGGCGGTGGCCTACCAGCTTTCAGGTGCATTTGAAAACTTCGCCGGGGCCTTCTTTGAATCGATGTCGGGCTACACCACGACCGGCGCCACGGTGGCGCGCAACGTGGAGGCATTGCCGATATCGATTTTGTTCCAGCGCGCGTTTTCCCATTGGATAGGCGGCATTGGCATCGTTGTGCTGTCGGTGGCGATTCTTCCCGAATTGGCGGTGGGGGGCATGCAGCTTTTCTCGGCCGAGTCCTCCGGCATCGATTCCGACAAGCTAGCGCCACGCATCGCGGCCACCGCGCGCCGCCTATGGGGGCTTTATGTTTTGGTCACGAGCACACAAGCCGCGCTGTTGTGGATCGCGGGCATGAGCCCTTTCGATGCCGTGGCGCATGCCATGTCAACCATCGCCACTGGGGGGTTCTCCACCCGCAACGACTCGATCGCCGCCTACGACAGCCTTCTGATCGAATTCATCGTCATTGTGTTCATGTTCATCTCGGGAATCAGTTTCACTTTGCAATACCGCGCGCTGATTCGAGGGCAGATGAGATCGCTTTGGCGTTCCCCAGAACTGCGACTTTACGCCGGGATCATGTTTGGGGCCATCGTCTTGGTGACGCTGAATGTTTACGTGGGAGGCTCTTTTGATGGCGTGGGGGAATCGCTGCGCCACGCCACCTTTCAGGTTGTGTCGATCATGACCACCACAGGTTTTGGCACCCGCGATTTCGACCTGTGGCCAGACTTCTCCCGCGCTCTGTTGGTGCTGTTGATGTTGATTGGAGGCTGCGCCGGATCAACCGCAGGGGGATCGAAAGTGGTTAGACTTTACGTGGTGGCCAAACACGCCGCCGCTCAGCTGCGCAAACTTGTGCGTCCGCGATTGGTGCAGCCGCTTCATATCGGCGACAGGGACGTTCCACATGAGACCACAGAAGGCATCTTGGGCTTCTATTTGCTCTACATTGTGGCCATCGCCGTCGGAGGGATGATCATGACGGCGCTGGGAATGGACTTGGTCAGTGGCTTCACCGCTTCAGTTGCGTGCATGAACTCAATAGGTCCCGGACTTGGCACCATCGGCGCCGTTGAGCCGTTTGCCGATGTTCACCCCTTAGGGCTTTTTTTCCTTAGCTTCGGCATGCTGCTGGGACGGCTCGAAATCTATACCGTCTTAGTGCTTATGACGCCGCATTTTTGGCGTCGCGGCTAAGCGCCTAATCGTCCTGGCCGGGTTGCCACGACATCTGAATTTCGGGGCCCATTTGCGCGATGAGCGCCTCACGAAAACGCTTCTTCAAACGGTCGGCAATCTGGCCCATGCGTTGCTTGGAAACGCCATAGCGCGCGCCCAAATCCGAAAGCGGCATGGGATCGTCCTGCGCGGCCAAGTGCTCGGCCCAAACCGCTTGCTCACGCTCGTCCTTCAACCCAGCGGCAAATCCATCCATGGCTAGCCGCACCTGATCGGCCAGCAAGCTACGACCGGCCTGCTGCTCGGGTGATTCGTCTTGCGCTGAGGAGATGCGCTCGGCCAGCGACACGCCGTCGTCGTCAGGACGGGGCTCAAAAGACACCTCGCGTGACGCCAAGTGTGCGGAAACCTCCAGCACATCTTTTTCATCAACATCCAGCTTTGCGGCCAACAGCTTCGGCGTGACCTCAAATCCTGCCGCCAGAAGTTTTGAGCGCTCTTTTTCCAGGCGGAAAAACAATTTGCGACCCGCGCGCGTGTTGCCCACATGAATGAGGCGCGCGTTGGTCATGAGGAATTTTAGAATGTAGGCCCGGATCCAATACGCGGCGTAGGTGCCAAAGCGCGTGCCCAATTCCGGATCCCAGCGGCGCACAGCTTCCATCAAGCCCACGCTGCCCTCTTGGAAAAGGTCCAAAATGTTGGTCCACGCGCGGCGGTACTGGTAAGCGATGGTCACCACCAGGCGCAGGTTGTGAACCACAAGTCGCCTTGCGGCGCCCACATCGCCATGGCCTCGTGCGGCGGCCACCAATTCCCGCTCTTCGTTTTCGGTTAGCCGCCGGTAACTTCGCGCTTCAGACAAAAACCGTTGCAGCGGATCGCGCAAGGTCGCCAAGGGGCTGGGGCGATCGTAAGATGGTTTGTCAAGCGCGCTCAGGGGATCTTCAAGCAGAAGCGCGTCTTCCCCTTCGGGATCTAAATCGAGGCGTTCGTTTTGATGGGCGTCATCGTCTTGCCCCACAACCTCAGCCACCAGCACCTCGGACTCGTCGTGGGTGGCCCCAGCTTCGTCCTCTGTGGGCCTGGTGGGGGAGGATTTTGTGCTGACCAATGCGCGCGAAGCCTTGCCTTTCGCCGATGGGGCGTGCGACGTTCGACGCGCGTTGGCGCCGCCGGTTGTGGCAGGCTTGCGAGAGGCCATGGTGTTTGCAAGAGTTGTATACAACGTTGATGCCCTTCCGGCGATTCCCGTGCGTTTACCGCCTTTGTGGCCCGCCGAATTCACCTGAAACTAAGATGCCCGAGACCCGATGAGGTTCCGCTGAATCGCCCCGCGCACCCACGCACCGGCGCGCAGCTTCCGCGCTGGACGTGGGCGCCGCTAGGCGCCATAGCTCTGCTGTGCTGGGCCCCGCGTGCAGCTGGAGCGCATTCTCGCACAACAACATTTTCCACCGTTGTCTTTGAAGAATCCGGCAGCGTCAGCTGGCGCCTGCGGGTGGCCGCTGCGGATCTGCTGGCGCCTTTGAATTTGCCTGAGGGCTTGGCCTTGGACCATCTGAGCCAGGCGTTGCGGCCGCGGCATTCGGATGCGGCTGCCTACGTCGCCGACAGGTTGGCCGTGTTTGTGGGCGAGCGCGCGTGCGCGGCGGGCCCGGGAGAGGTTCACGGGCTCTGGGAAGCACAGCCTCGATCGCTAGAGTTTGTTTATCGCTACACGTGCCCAGCTGACGAGGGGCCGCACCGTCTGCAATACCAGCTGTTCTTCGATCTCGACCCGCTGCACAGCGGCTTTCTGCAATTGTTGCAGCAGGGGGTGGGGGTGGGCGGCGATGTGTTTCGCGACAACCATCGAGAGCATTTTGTGATGATGGTGGCGTCGCCTTGGCGCCAGGTCAGACGGTTTTGGCTGCTGGGGGTGGAGCACATCTTTACCGGTTACGATCACCTTGCCTTTCTTGCCGGCTTGCTGCTGCTCGCGGCATTGATTCGAGGCCCGCAGGGGTGGCAGGCGGCGCCCTTACGACAGGCCGTGCTGGCCACCGCCCAGTTGGTGACCGCGTTCACAGTGGCGCATTCGATCACCTTGGCGTTTGCGGCCCTGCGCCCTCACGCTTTTTCGACGGCCTGGGTTGAGCCCGCCATCGCGTTGTCCGTGGCTTTGGTGGGTGCGGAGAATTTGTTGCCACGGGCGCCACGCCGGCGCTGGGTGATGGCGCTGCTCTTTGGCCTGGTGCACGGTTTTGGCTTTGCCTCGGTGCTGCAGGAGATAGGGCTTCCGCGGCAGGGCTTGTTGCGGTCTCTGCTGGCATTCAACGTGGGGGTTGAAAGCGGCCAACTTCTGGTGGTGGGCATTGCAATGCCGGCGTTGGTTTGGATTGCGCGTACCCATCCCCGCTTGTACACATGGGTGTTCCTGCGGGCGGCTGCGGTGTTTTTGATTCTGGCGGGGCTGGTTTGGATGATCGAAAGAATTGCGGGGTGATCGGCGGTAGGCCTGCGGCACGTCGGTTTTTTTGACCTTGTGCACGGTCGCGGGCACAAAAGATGGCTGATGGATCATCCCTATCCGCCCGAGCAGCAACTTGTCGACGCCGCAGCCTTTGGTGATCTCGAGTGGCTTACCAAGCTGCTCGAGCGAGGCGTAGACACCGAGGCGCGTGACGAAGACGCGCGCACGCCTTTGCACCTTGCCGTGCACGCGGGGGATCGGGACGCGGTGCGGGCACTGCTGCAGGCGGGTGCAGACGCCAACGCCCGCGACGCTGAAGGCGCAACCCCGCTTCACCACGCCGTCCGCCGCCGCGATTTGTCCATGGCCTACCTACTGGTGGTCCATGGCGGCGACGTCAACGCGCAGGATTGGGCAGGCAGCTCGGTGCTGTGGCAAGCCGTCATCGCCTCCATGTCTAGCAGCGCGGTTGTGCAATTTCTTCGTCGCCATGGCGCCAATGAAGAGCTGGCCAATGACGATGGTTTCGATGCGCGTGACCTGGCCTGCCGCCTAGGGATCCCGCTTGAGCCCTTGGCCATGCCAGCGGGGCCAGGAAACTAATTCACAGCTAAACGCCGAAGACTTTCGGCAGCCACAGGCTAAGCGCAGGCACGTAGGTCACGATCAGAAGGGCCACCAACATCGCCACGAAGAACGGCAGCATGGGTCTTACCACCTGGTCGATCCGAATGCGCGCAACGCTACAGCCCACGAACAGAACCGAGCCCACGGGCGGCGTGCATAGCCCAATGCAAAGGTTCAGCACCATGATGATGCCGAAGTGAATGGGGTGAACGCCCAGTTTGCTGATCACTGGCAAGAAGATGGGGGTGAAGATCAGCACCGCAGGGGTCATGTCCATGAACACACCCACAAACAGCAACAGGGCGTTGATGACAAGCAGCACCACGTATTTGTTGTCTGAAACCGCGAGCAGGGCGTTGCTGACTTGCTGAGGGATGTTGGCGTAAGACATCACCCACGACATGCCTATGGAGGCGCCCACCAAAAACATGACCACTGCCGTGGTGGTGGCCGTGTCCAGCAGGATCTGGGGCAGATCAGCCAGCTTCACTTCGCGATAGATCATCGCCAGAGCCAACGTATAAACCACCGCGATGGCAGAGGCTTCCGTGGCCGTAAAGATCCCGGCCACAATGCCGCCGATCACGACCACAAGCAAAAGCAGCGAGGGCAGGGCGGCGAAAAAGCGCGAAACGCCTTCGCGAAAACGAAAACGCTCTCCCGTGCGAAAGCCCTGTTTTCGGGCGATGATTGCGGCCATGCCAATCAAAACCAGTCCCAGCAGAATTCCCGGAATGTAGCCTGCCAAAAACAGCGCCGAGATGGACACGCCGCCAGATGCCAATGAGTAGATGATCAAAATGTTGCTGGGGGGAATGATCATGCCCGTGGTGGCCGAAGTGATGTTCACAGCCGCCGAGAACGGCCGCGGGTAGCCTTCTTTTTCCATCCTAGGCCCCATGATGCCGCCCACCGCCGAAGCGGCCGCCACGGCCGATCCAGAGATGGCGCCGAACAACATCGAGGCCACGATGTTGACGTAGGCCAGGCCCCCAGGAAGCATGCCCACCATCGACTTGGCAAACTCGATCAGCCGCGCGGCAATGCCACCGCGGTTCATGATGTTGCCAGCCAGGATGAAAAACGGAATCGCCAGCAGGGCGAAGCTATCGAGCCCCGTGGCCATTCGCTGTGCCATGGTGGATGTGGCAGGCAACAAAGGCATGCTGGTTAGCAAAGCCGCCAACCCAGACAGACCCAGGCCCAAAGCAATGGGAACGCCCAAGCCTAGCAGCGTGAAGAAAGCTAGGACCAGAACGGCGATCTCAAGCGTTTGCATGGCCATCCGCTTGTGTGGCTTGCGGGCGCGTGGCCAGCATATTGTCGATGGCGTAATACACACACAGGGCGCCGCTGATGGGCACGGACAAATATACGTAGCCCAGCGGCACCTGCATGGTGGGCGAAAGCTGATTCAGGGTAAGCGTGATGTACACCAAGCGACCGCCCCCCAGTTCCAGGATTAATAACGCAAACACCAACAACGCCGCGTCCACAACGCGGGACAACCGTTGTGCACCGGCGGCTCCCAATCGGGTGGCCAAAAGGTCGATGGCCAAGTGCAGGCGTTTTCCCGCAGCGTAAGCGGCGCCCAAAAGCCCCACCCACATGAACAAAAAGCGAGCCAGTTCGTCTGTAAATGAGCTTGGTGAAGGCAGCACCAAACGCGAAAACACCTGCCACAAGACATCCAACGTAAGCAACGCCGTCAGCGTTATCAGCACGTATTCCAAACAGCGATCGACCCATTGTCTCATTGCGGATCTGCCTGGTCGACCGTGGGTGTGGCAGAGCCGGCGCGTTTGATGGCGGCCATGATGTCTCCAATTTCCGGATCGGCAAGGTACTGCGCATGCAGCGCTTGAACTTTGTCTTGGAAGGGGCGCTTGTCGGGCACAATCACTTCCACGCCAGCTTCACGCGCCATTTTCAACGCCTCGGCCTCTGCCGCCTGCCACAGCTTTCGTTGCAACACAACCGATTCGTCAGCGGCCTCCTGCAGCCAGGTTTGCTCTTGCTGCGATAACTGGTTCCAAACCTGCGTGCCTATCAGCAACAGGTCCGGAATCGCGGAGTGCTCGTCGAGCACGTAGTACTTGCACACCTCGTAGTGACGCGTGAGAAAGAAACTGGGTGGATTGTTTTCTGCGCCATCAACAACACCTTGTTGCAAGGCCGTATAAAGCTCGCCAAAGGGCATGGGGGTGGCCGCACCTCCTAAGGCCGTCACCATCTTCAGCGAGGTGGCGCTGGCCATCACCCGCATCTTGAGGCCCTTGAGGTCATCGGGGTGTTTGATGGGTCGCGCTTTCGTGTAGAAACTGCGGCTGCCGGAATCATAATAGGCCAGGCCACGCAGCAAAAACCGCTCTGGGGCCTCGAGCAAGTCCCGCCCCACTTGGCTGTCCAGTACCTGAAATTGATGATCACGGTCGCGAAACAAATACGGTATCGAAAACACTTTGTACGCAGGAGCAAAGCTTTCCATCACCGCGGCCGAAACCTTGGTCATGCCTACCGAGCCCAGTTGCAAAAGTTCGACCAGTTCGCGTTCTGATCCCAGTTGTTCGCTGGGGTAGATCTGAATTTGTACGCGGTTGTTCGACTTTTCGGCCAAGCGCCGGGCCATGAATTCCATCGCTTGGTGAACCGAATGTTGGCGGTCCAAGGAGTGGCCCAAGCGAATGAGTTTGGGCTCGCTGCTATCGTGGCAGGCCGCAAGGGCCGCTGCCAGCAGCACGAAGCCCAGCGTGGCGGCGAAGCGACCAAGGGCCAGATTTTGCAATGAGGGCGGGGTGAAGCTTTTCATCGAAGGCCAGAGCGACGGCAGAGAATAATGCGGAGCCGCTGGCGGTGGCGGATGTAAATTTCTGAAACGGCCTTGCGCTTCAAGCGCACGCGGTTCTATTTGCAGGTACGGCCTGTCGTGTCGCCGCTTATGAATCCCGTACGTTTCGCACGGTCTCGTCGTCGGGCAACCCCGAGGTCAACATGCCGATGAGGGTTTGGGCGTTGACCGGCTGACTCACAGCGATGCGAAATGAACGATAGCCCGTGATGGCGCCTACCAAAGCGGTGACAATGTCCAGCCTGCGCGCTTGAGTGGCCGCGGCAACCGGCTGGTCGCCCCACAGGGCGGAGGCCATCACCTCTAAGTAATGTGCGAACGCTTGTCGAAGGCGACTTGTTCCTTGGGTTTTTAGCTTCAAAAGCCCACGCGCCTGATGAAACAGGACGATCTGCTCGGGGTGTTCGTCGAAAAAACGCTCGTGGGCCTGCGCAACGAAGGCCACGCGATCCTCAAAGGGCGCTTCGCGGTTGAGCCCTTGCATGTGGTTGGCCACGCGTTGCACGCCTTCAGAAATAAGCTCGGCGATCAGCGCGTCCTTCGACTCGAAGTAGTTGTAAAAAGCACCCTTGCCCAGGTCCGCTTTTTCTGTGATGTCCTCGAGCCGGGTGGCGTACACGCCGCGCTCCGCGAACAGGTCCATGGCCGAATCAAGCAACGCGCGTCGGGTTTGCACCTTACGCCGCTCACGGCGCCCGACATTTCCCAGATTCTCTTGGCTCAATACCCTGGCTCCCTTCGGGTCGTTTACGAACGATCATTCGCAGAGCCTACCTGTCTGTCAAGGCCGACTCTAAGGCTAAGTCCTGAAAAAGCAATGCGTTACAGCCGACGCACATTGCAGCCGAATGCCGAAATCCAGAGAATGCGACCAGGGAAGCGGCGGGGGCACGTCGGCTTTTCGCGGGCTTCGAGCGCCATGGGGGCCTTACGGCGCCTTGATTTGCCGCAGCGGGTAGGCGGGCTGGGCGCTGTGCGCTAGTCTCCCCGACGATGCGAAAAGCGCTTGTGATCCATGGTCATTTTTACCAGCCTCCACGCGAAAACCCGTGGACCGGCAATGTTGACCGGGAACCCAGCGCGCATCCGGAGCACGATTGGAACGAACGCATTTACCGTGAGTGTTACCGGCCCAACGCTTTCGCGCGCATCGTCAGCGACTTCAACCAAATCGAAGAGATAGTTAACAACTACGCCCATCTCAGCTTCAATTTTGGGCCTACGTTGCTGTCGTGGATGGAAACCCGGCATCCGGCAACGTACGTGCGGATATTGGAGGCCGATAGGCTGAGCGCGCACCGGTGGGGCCACGGTAGCGCGATAGCTCAAGGGTACAACCACACCATCTTGCCGCTTTGCAACGCGCGCGACCGGGTTACACAAATCCGTTGGGGCATCGCGGACTTCCAGCATCGCTTCGGGCGCATGCCGGAATCGTTGTGGCTGCCCGAGACCGCGTGTGACGACGACACTTTGGGCAACCTCATTGATGAAGAGCTAAAGTATGTGATCTTATCGCCCTATCAGGCTGAGCAAATTCGCCCGCTCACCGTCAACGGCACAACGGGTACGGCGCTGTGGCAATCGGTTGCTGATGGCGGCATCGATCCCTCCATGGCCTATCGCTATTTTCACAAAGACGGATCGGGCCGTTCCATCGCCATCTTTTTCTACGATGGGCCCAAGTCGCGATCCATTGCTTTCGAAGGCGCTTTGGCGTCAAGCCAAGCGCTCATTTGGCGGCTGTCGCAAGGGAACGGCAACGACACCAAATTGGTGCAAATTGCAACCGACGGGGAAAGCTACGGGCATCACACCAAGTTTGGTGAACTCGCATTGGCGCACGCTTTGGTGCATGAGGCGCAAGCCCAAGGCTTCGAGGTGATGAACTATGGCACGTTCCTTGAGCGTCAGCCGCCCGTGATGGAAGTGAAGATCAAGGCCGGGCCTGGGGGGGAAGGCACGGCCTGGAGTTGTGCGCACGGCGTGGGGCGATGGTACCGCGATTGCGGCTGCAACACGGGGGCGCAACAAGGCTGGAACCAAGCTTGGCGCGGCCCTTTGCGTGAGGCCCTGAACATTCTTCGAGACGCCGCGGCCGCGCACTTTGAAGGCGAAGGTCGCGAGTTGTTCGCCGATCCCTGGGCCGCGCGAAATGCGTACATCGAATTGGTGCTGGATCGCAGCCGATCGCGCGAAGCGTGGCTTGAGCGGCACCAAAGCCGGCCGCTTTCAACTCGTGAACGTGAGCGCGCGCTGTCACTGCTTGAGATGCAACGCAACGCCATGCTGATGTACACCAGCTGCGGTTGGTTCTTCGCCGACATTTCGGGCATCGAAACCGTTCAGATCATGAAATACGCCGAGCGCGTTTTCGATCATATGGATGCTTTGGGCATTCAGGCGCCGCGGGAAGCGTTCATGCAACGGTTGAGCGAAGCCCACAGCAACGTCAAACAACATGGCACGGGCGCCGACATTTACCGCAAGTGGGTGGAGCCCTTGCGCGTGTCTGCCCATCGAGTGGCCGCCCACCTGGGCATCATGAGTTTGGTGGACGGTGAGCCCGGTGAAGGCACGGTGGCGGGCTATCATTACTGCCGCACGGCCTTTCAAAAGGCACGCCACGGCCGCTTGACCTTGGCCACAGGACGGCTGGAATTGGAAGACGTCCCCTCGGGCCGACTTACCGACTGGGGATTTGCGGCGGTGCATATGGGCGGCGTCGACTTTTACTGCGTGTGCCAGGCATATCCGGGTACGCAGGTGTTCACGCACGGCGTGGAAAAGATCTGGGCCGTTTACCGCACAGCCACGTTGCCGAGGCTCTTGCGTTTGGTGCAAGAGAGCATGGGACCGGAGGACTATGGTCTGGAAACCATCTTGGAGGAGGGACAGCATCGGATCTCCGAGCTGGTGTACGGCAACATCGTCACGCGGTTCTCGCAACAATATATGGCCATGTTCGAGAGCAACCAGCGCATCTTGGAAATGCTCCAAGAGGCCGGGCTTGAGTTGCCTGAAGAACTGGTGGGTGCTGCGGAATTCACTTTGGGGCGTCGTTTTGAAGAAGAAATCCGGCGCGCGCATGGCAGTTCGGATCCTTCGGCCTACGAGCGCGCGCTTGAGATCTCCAAAGAAGTTCAGCGGCGGAAGTACCAAATCGACACCACCAAGGCGGGACGCCTGTTTGGTCGCACACTTGCCGACGTGATTTCCGACGCATTGACGGAGCCCACGGCGGCCAAATTTCAAGCGGCCACCGCCATGGCAAGGCTCACCGAGCCGCTGAACCTCAGGCCAAATTTGGGTCGCGCTCAAGAGCTCGTGTATTTGGGCTTCAAATCACATCCCGATTGGAGAGACCCGCTGTCGCAACTGGCCAAGGCTGTGGGTGTTAAGTCTGCGCTTTAGCCACTTCCTCGCGTTTTGATTCACACCGTGTTCGTGCTTTGTTTTCAGTCGCCACGCTCTCGCGCCTGCGGGCAAATCACGCTCTTGACGAAAAGGTAAAGTCATCATGGCAAGCTCGCACAATCCACTAACCATTCCTGATGCCGATCTTGAGCGTTTTTTGGCCCTCGAACACCATAATCCCCATAGCTTTCTGGGCGCACACCCCGTGGCCAGCGGCGTGGTCATTCGCGTGTTTCAACCGCATGCCAAAACGGTCACCGTTGTGGCTTCAGGGGTTTCTTTGAATCTGGAAAAGATCCATCCGGCTGGGTTGTTTGCCGGCTTGGCGAGCGACCGAAAACAGGTGTTCCCGTACCGCCTGAAATTGCAGTATCACAACGGCGATTCGCACGAACACCCCGATCCCTACAGTTATCTGCCAACATTGGGCGATCTTGATTTGCACCTGATCGGGGAAGGGCGCCACGAGCGCCTCTACGAAAAGATGGGCGCGCATGTGATGCGCGTGGGGGACGTGCAAGGCGTTTCCTTTACGGTGTGGGCGCCTAACGCGCGGGGTGTGAGCGTGGTGGCCGATTTTAATGGCTGGGATGGCCGCGTGAATCCCATGCGTCAGTTGGGCGGCTCGGGAATCTGGGAGCTGTTTGTGCCGGGCGCCGGTGCCGGCACGCACTACAAGTACGAGATTCGAAAAGCCCATGGGGGCATCGTGCTGAAGGCCGATCCTTACGCGCAAGCGGCCCAGCATCCGCCGCAAACGGCTTCGGTGGTGTTTCAGGCAAAGTACAAGTTTGGCGACGATGAGTGGATGAAAGCCCGCGTTGGCGCTGATCCCTGGCGCTCACCGATGTCCATCTATGAGATGCACTTGGGCTCATGGCGCCGCGTGCCCGAGGAAGGCAACCGCAGCTTGACGTATCGAGAGTTGGCGCCGCAGGTGGCCGACTATCTGGGCAAGATGGGATTTACCCACGTGGAGTTGCTGCCTTTGTTCGAGCACCCTTTCGATGGCTCGTGGGGCTATCAAGTTAGCGGGTACTTTGCGCCCACCAGTCGCTTTGGAACCCCGGACGACTTTGCGTACTTTGTTGATTACTTGCACCAGCGCGGCTTTGGCGTGTTGGTGGATTGGGTTCCGGCGCATTTTCCGAAAGACGAATTTGCCTTGGGGCGTTTCGATGGCACCGCGCTTTACGAGCATTTGGACGCGCGGCAGGGGGAGCATCCCGATTGGGGAACCTTCGTATTCAACTTTGGCCGTCGCGAGGTGCGCAACTTCTTGACGGCAGCTGCACTGTCTTGGTTTGACCGCTTCCACATTGATGGTTTGCGCGTGGATGCAGTGGCGTCGATGCTTTACCTCGATTACAGCCGCAAAGAGGGCGAATGGGTCCCCAACCAATACGGGGGGCGCGAAAACCTGGAAGCCGCTGGTTTTCTGCGCGAGCTCAACGAAGTGGTGCACCGCGAGTACCCGGGCGCGCTGATGATTGCGGAAGAATCCACCGCTTGGCCAGGGGTGAGCCGGCCTGTTTATATGGGCGGATTGGGCTTCGGTTTCAAGTGGAACATGGGATGGATGCACGACACCTTGGAATACATCTCGAAGCCACCGGTGTATCGACGCTATCACCACAACGATCTAACTTTCGGTCTGGTGTATGCATGGAGCGAGAATTTTATCCTGCCGTTTTCGCACGATGAAGTTGTGCATGGCAAAGGTTCCATGCTTGACAAGATGCCTGGCGATCGTTGGCAAAAATTCGCCAACTTGCGCGCACTTTACGGCTTTATGTGGGCGCATCCTGGCAAAAAGCTTTTGTTCATGGGCTGCGAGATCGGCCAAGTGAAAGAATGGAAGCACAACGAGAGCTTGGAGTGGAGCGTGCTGTTCGGCGACGACCACAAAGGCCTGCAATGGTTGGTGGCGGATCTGAATCGCGTGTACAAGACCGAGCCGGCCCTGTGGGAAGTGGACCACAGCTACGAGGGCTTTCAATGGGTTGACGCTCATTCCGCCGACGACAATGTGATTGCGTTTTTGCGCAAATCACCGTCAACCGGCCGCCAGTTGTTGTGCGTGGGAAACTTTGCGCCGGTGCCGCGCTACAACTACCGCATGGGCTTGCCGCGTCCCGGCCACTACAAGGAAGTCTTGAACACAGATGCGGCCGTATGGGGCGGCAGCAACGTGGGCAACTACGGTGGCATCAATTCGCAAAACGTGCCCCACCACGGATTGCCGTTTTCAGCAGAGCTGACGCTGCCACCTTTGGGCGTTTTGTGGTTAGAGGCGCCAGAAATCAAATGATGTTGCGCTTGTCGCTGATGTGACATCCAACCGCTATGGGATACGCGTCGCTGGCGGCTTGCCTTGATGATCTCGCGTCCACGCAGCAACTGTTTCGCGTGGACGTACCGGTTGATCCACATCTGGAAATGGCCGAGATTCAGCGTCGGGTGTACCGCGTGGGCGGGCCGGCGCTGTTGTTTGCCAATCCCAAGGACTGTCGGTTTCCGATGGTCAGCAACTTGTTCGGCACCTTGCCGCGTGCCCGCTACATCTTTCGCGACGCGCTTGAATCGGTGCGCAGGTTGGTTGAGCTTAAAGTGGATCCGACGCAGGCGCTGCGGCGGCCCTGGCGGTATGCGGCGGCGCCTTTTTGGGCGCTGAACACGTTGCCCAAGCGCGTGCGCCGCGGCGCCGTGTTTGCCCATCAAATAGAGGTTAGCGATCTGCCTGCGCTGGTGAGTTGGCCTCGCGATGGCGGCCCCTTCATCACCTTGCCGCAAGTGTATACGGAAGATCCCGCGCGTCCTGGGTTGGCGCGCAGCAACCTGGGCATGTATCGCATTCAATTGGCCGGCAACGCGTACGAGCGCGATCGGGAGGTGGGCCTTCATTATCAACTTCATCGCGGCATAGGCGTGCACCACACCGCCGCGGTGGCGCAGAAAACATCCCTGCCGGTGTGCGTGTTCGTGGGGGGCCCACCCGCGATGACGGTGGCTGCCGTGATGCCGTTGCCCGAAGGGTTGTCAGAGCTGGCGTTTGCCGGCGCTTTGAATCGACGCCGCGTGCGCATGGCGCCGCACAACTCGATTCACGTTCATGCGGACGCCGATTTTTGCATCGTGGGCGAGGTGGAACCCCAAGCGCGCAAACCCGAAGGGCCATTTGGCGACCACCTCGGCTATTACAGCCTTACGCATGACTTTCCTGTGTTGCGGGTGCACAAAGTGTTTCATCGCAAAGGCGCAATCTGGCCGTTCACGGTGGTGGGGCGCCCCCCGCAAGAAGACACCTGCTTTGGCGAACTGATTCACGAGCTGACGGGGCCACTCATCCCCACCGTGCTGCCGGGGGTGCGCGCCGTACACGCGGTGGATTCCGCAGGGGTGCACCCTTTGTTGTTGGCGGTGGGCAGCGAGCGCTACACCCCATACCAGGAGCACGCGGAGCCCAAAGAGTTGCTCACGCAAGCCAATGCGATCTTGGGACAAGGGCAGCTGTCGCTGGCCAAGTACTTGTTCATTGTGGCCGATCACGACCAGCCCCCGCCGCTTGCCGATGTGGGCGCGTTTTTGCAGCACGTGCTTTGTCGTTGGGACGCCCGTCGCGATCTGCATTTTCAAACCCGCACCACAATCGATACGCTTGATTATTCGGGACACGGCTTAAATCAAGGCTCTAAGCTGATTGTCGCGGCGATGGGACCGCCCGTTCGCAGTTTGCCGTCCCAGCTCCCCGACGACTTGCGGCTGCCAGAAGGGTTTACGAAGCCCCACGTGTGTTTCCCGGGTGTGCTTGCGGTGGAGGCGCCTTCGGAGGCTACGGCTGAGGGTTTAACCGCTTCGCGCCGCCGATTTTGTGAAGCTTTCTCGGCCGAGTCGCCGATTAACCGTTTTGCGTTGGTGGTGCTGGTGGATGACAGCGAATTCGTAAGCCGGAATTTACACAACTTCTTATGGGCCACTTTCACGCGCTCGAACCCCGCGGTCGACGTGGACGGCATTGGCGCCTTTACGCAAGACAAGCACTGGGGGGCGTTGGGGGCGGTGGTGATCGACGCGCGCATCAAGCCTCAGCACGCACCGCCCTTGATTGAAGATCCCAACGTGAGCCGCAGGGTAGACGCCTTTTGCGCGGCCAACGGTCCTTTGGCGGCTTTGAAGCTTTAGCCGATGCGTTTTTCGCCGAGCAACGGCGCGCGCTTGATGGGCGAACGAAGCAACTTCTGATTCGCCAGTTTGCAGCTCTCGATGGCCGCCACCGCTTCTTCGGGATCATCGGTTGGCAATACCAAGTCCAAATCTTTGGCGGAGATGGTGCCCGCTGCCAGCATGCCGTTGCGAACAAAATCGAGCAAGGGCGCCCAGTAGTCCATGCCCATCAAAACAACACGGAAGTTTTGAATTTTTCCCGTTTGGATCAAAGTGAGCGCCTCGAAAAGTTCATCAAGGGTTCCGAAACCGCCGGGAAACACGATGAACGCGTAGGAATATTTTACCAACATCACCTTGCGCACGAAGAAGTATCGAAACTCCACGAACCTATCTAGATAAGGATTTGGTTTTTGCTCGAACGGCAACTTGATGTTGCAACCCACTGACGCTCCACCCGCTTGTCGGGCGCCCCGATTGGCGGCTTCCATAATGCCGGGACCGCCCCCGGTCATCACGGTAAACCCCAATTGCGACACGCGGGCGGAAACGGTTTGCGCCAGTTGGTAGTAGCGATGATCGGCGGCGAAACGCGCGGAGCCAAACACGCTGACGCAGGGGCCAACGAAATGCAGCGCCCGAAATCCGCGAATGAATTCCAGCATCACCCGCACCAGCCGTGCCAGCTCTTCTAGCCGGCGGCGTGGACCGTCCAAAAACCGCAGGTCGTCTAGGAAACCCCTCCATCGTTGGCGGCGAACGGGGGCCGCATTGGGGGAATCGGGGGGCGTGGCGGAGGGGCCGGGGCTGGCTGGGTCGGTCACTTAGGCACTGTAGAGTCGATGAGTGCCCATGGCGAGAAAGCGAAGCCCTAGAGAGGGCGCCGCCTCGCGGTGAGTCAATGTGTTATCATTTGTTAGTTTTTGAGCTAACCCTAAACGTTCTGTCTTTTGGCAGTGGTGAAACCGCGCTAGGTATATTTACCAGGGCCTGGCGCCTTATAAGTTGGAGCTTACTATCTAAGTTCTAACCATGACGCCTTGGCGCGTCGAAGGATGTCCATCCACATGATTCGTAGTTCTTCTGTATGGAGCAGGGCCCTCGCGCCCTTCCGTCTAAGCTTGGCAATGGCAATCGGGCTGACCTGTGCCTGCAGCCCCCAAGATCCCGACGACGACGGCATCGGTGGTCGAGGGGGGGGCGCCGAAGGAGGCGGAAGTGGCGGGGAAGGGGGTCTAGGCGGCGAAGGGGGGCAGGGCGGCGAAGGCGGCGACGCTGGCGGCCAATCGGGAAGCCCGGGAGGCTCTGGTGGCAGCGCGGTTAAAGACGTGATGTTCGGCATTCAATCTCGCCCAGCCAACCCCACCTGTTTGGCGCCCGCCAAGCTGCCCGCTGAAATGGGCACTGCGTTTCCTCAAAGCATCAAAGACACCGGGTGCTTTGACAAGGCCGACCCACGCAAACCGGTGCCGGGCGTGATTCCTTACGATGTATTGGCTCCGTTGTGGTCCGACGGCGCCGAGAAGCATCGTTGGATGGCGGTTCCCGACGGTGCGAAGATCCAAGTGAAGGAGGATGGCGATTTCGACTATCCCGTGGGCTCTGTGCTGATCAAGACCTTCGAGCTTGACGACGTGATGTTGGAAACGCGCTTCATGTACCGCCACGGCGACGGCACGTGGGCCGGCTACACCTATGTTTGGAACGACGAAGGCACCGACGCGACGCTGTCGGGGGAAGCCGCCGAGTTTAAATTCGTAGGCGATCTTGAATGGACTTTCCCTAGCCGCGAAAATTGCTTGGGCTGTCATCAAGAAGCCGCGGGGCGCACCCTCGGACCTGAAGTTGCGCAGCTTAACGGCAATTTCGTTTATCCCGGTGGCATGCGCGCCAACCAATTGCGCACGCTTGAGCACCTGGAGATGTTCGACAAGCCCCTAGGCGATTTGAGTGCGAAAGACGCTTTGGTGCCGCTTGATCGCGAGGGCGATTCTGCGGAAGCGCGGGCGCGCGCCTATATGCATACGAATTGTGCGCATTGCCACCGCCCCGGTGGCGTCACCGAGGTGGTGATGGATCTGCGCTACCAAACGCCTTTGGCCAACACGAACATCTGCAATGTGGTTCCGTCCAAAGGCGTGTATGGCATCAATGGCGCCAAGTTGATCACGCCCGGTGATCCCAACCTTTCGATCATGCCGTTTCGCATGATGAGCTTGGCACAAAACGTTCGCATGCCCTCCTTGGGCAGCGCTGTGAGGGATGACAAGGGCGTGGAGGCTTTGAATGCGTGGATCACTTCGTTGAAATCTTGTCCGTAACCTTTTCCCGGGAAAAAAATGAAGCAACTACCCTGGTTCGCCCTGTTTGCATTGACATTGGCTGTGGGTTGGAACGGATGTTCCGGCTCAAGTCCTTCAAAAAACGGTGGTGACGGGGGGCAAGGCGGTGAAGGCGGCGAAGGGGATGGCGGCAGCGGCGAAGGTGGGCAAGCGGGCGAAGCGCCTGGCGAAGGTGGATCGGGTGGGGCAACAGGGGGGGCGCAGGCGGGACCGGGCGGTACGGGCGGCATGGCCACTGCGGGCATGGGTGGTGGCAACGCGGTGATCAACACTGCCACTTGCGTGCCGCCCAAGTTGAAGCTTACCCGCGTGGTGGCCTCGGCCAAAGAGCCCATGGCGATGGCCCAAGCACAGGGTGACGAACGTATGTTCGTGGCGGAACGCGAAGGCATGGTGCGCATTTTGCGAAACACAACGCTGGGGGCGATGGAATTTTTGGACATTCGCAGCAGCGTGTTGAATCAAGCAATCCAAAACTTGCATGAGCGTGGTTTGTTGAACTTTGTTTTGCATCCTCAATTCAAAGACAACGGAAAGTTCTACGTCTTTTACACGCGCAGGAACAGTGACCCGCTTTCAAAGGGCACTGAGGGCGCCATTGTCATTGCCGAAGGCCAGCAAGACGGCGCCAGCGATAAGGCGAAGGCGGGATTGAGGGTCTTAACCACCGTGAGCGTGAAGGACGATAATCATCTTGGCGGTTTCCTCGGCTTTGGACCTGACGGAATGCTTTATGCGGGCATCGGCGATGGCGGGGGTGGGTTTGATGCCAGCGGCATGGGACAGAATCCTACGGGCCGGGTGGCCAAGATCCTGCGCATAGATGTAAACAACCCGACATCGAAGCCCGCAGGAAATCTATCTATGGCGGGCGCTGACCCCTT
>JBBSJE010000028.1:0-39775 GCA_038257535.1 Polyangia bacterium | reverse complement strand
GCAGCAATGGCGGGCTGGCCATAAACCACGGCGTGCTCGCCCATCAAAATGACTTTGCCGTGACCAAAACCTGTCTCCAGGCGGTCGGTCACTTCGTCGGGATCGGCTGTCATGGGGTTTTGGGTGGGGATGGGGGCTGGGCCAGCCATTGGGCCAGCTCTCCAGATATGACACGTGGAGCTTGATATAGCGCGCTGGGGGTTTTAGATGCCGTTAAGACGCAAGCTGCAACAATGCCTGCTTTCAATCCTTCGAGGCGGGCCAAAGCGGCTGGGGGGCCGCCTTCTTTAAGGGCGCGCAGCACGGGCTGGGCCACCCCCACCACGTGCGCGCCCAGGGCCAAGGCGCGGGCGGCGTCAAGTCCGGTGCGGATGCCGCCTGAGGCGACAAGGCGGGCTTTGAGGTTTTTCTGGCTGGCCCAGGCAACGGCGGCGGCGGTGGGAATGCCCCAATCCCAGAAGTCTTGACCTACGCTGTGTTCTTGTGTTTCGGGGTTCGAGCGTTGGGCTTCCACCGCGATCCAGGAGGTGCCGCCAGCGCCTGAGACGTCTATGGCGTCTACGCCTGTGGCATCGAGGGCCGCTGCAAGATCGGGTGCGATGCCGCAGCCGGTTTCTTTGACGAGCAAGGGCAGCGATAGCTCTTGGCGAAGGCGCTTGATGGTGTCGAGGCCGCCGCGAAAATCGCGATCGCCGTTGGGTTGCGCCAGTTCCTGGGCGGGGTTCAAGTGAATGCAAAGCGCATCGGCGCCTACGAGGTCAAGCGCTTGTTTGATCTGCGGCGTTTGCATCTGGGCCAGTTGCACGATGCCGAAGTTTCCCAACACGAAGGCTTTAGGGGCCACGTCGCGCACCTGATAGGTGGCGGCAGTTTCAGGGCGCACCACCATGGCGCGCATGCTACCCAGGCCGAACGGGATCTGCATTTGCTGGGCGATGGCGGCGAGTTGTTTGTTGATGCCCCCGGCTTCCTCGGTGCCACCGGTCATACCGGTGATCATCAAAGGCGCGGCGATGGTGCGGCCGAGGAAGGAGGTGGCTAGGTTGATGGAAGCGGCATCGAGTTCGGGAAGGGCGTTATGAATGAGGTGGACGTGTTCCAGCAGCGCGCTGCGGGTGAACGCGCCGGCGCCTGAGGCGGTGATGGCGAGGTGATCGGCTTTGCGGGTGGTGATGTCCGACATGGCAAGGGCGGTTGCAGCTTAGCGTGCGATGGTGGGTTGATTGATTTTTCCTAAAGACTTAAAAACCAGTCATCTGGATGGTGATATCAAGCGCCAACATCATGTTATTCTTCAACTTACTTGACCTCCCACTGAACATGTGGATATCCTGCTCCCATGTTCACCCCCTGGTGGCTTGCAATGCTGGCTTTTGTTGTTGTGGCGGTGGTGGTGTGGCTCGTTGCCTCCGCCTGGGTGAAGAAGCGCTCGAACGCGCAACTGCTGGAAATTCAAGGCCAAGCTCACGGCGCCCGCGCCACTGTCGACGAGCTTCGCCGCCAAATCCAAGCGCAACAGGAGGAATCCCAATCACTCGAATCCCAGGTTCGCGCCCTGGGCGCTGAACGAGCCGGCTTAACAGCCCGCCTCGAAGAAAGCGAGCGCAACCTACAAGCCCAGCGCGGCCTCTTAGAACAAGCCGAAAAGCGCCTGGGAGACGCGTTTATGGCTGTGGCCGCAGACGCCCTCCAGCGAAACAACGAAAGCTTCCTGACGCTAGCAGCCGAAAAGCTTTCGGCGGTTCAGCAGTCGTCGCAACAGGACCTAGGTCAGCGGCACCAGGCCATCGAGGCCATGGTCAAGCCGGTGCAAGACTCGCTGAACAAGGTCGATGAGAAGATCGCGCAAATCGAGCTTGCCCGTGGCGAGGCCTATGGACGCTTGACAGCCCAGGTTGCGTCGCTCGCCGATACACAAAACCACCTGCGCACGGAAACCGGCAACCTTGTGCGCGCCCTGCGATCGCCGGCGGTTCGTGGTCGCTGGGGGGAAGTGCAGTTGAAGCGCGCGGTTGAGTTGGCCGGCATGCTGGAGCATTGCGATTTCGGGCAGCAAGTCACGCTGGCGGGCCACGAGGGGCGGTTGCGGCCAGATATGGTTGTGAGGCTGCCGGGGGGCCGCAACGTGGTGGTGGATGCGAAAGTTCCGCTAGAGGCTTATCTAGACGCCACCAGCGCCACCACCGACGACGAGCGCGCAAGCCGCCTGAAAGACCACGCGCAACAAGTGCGGGCGCACTTGCAGAAGTTGGGCACGAAGGGCTATTGGGAGCAGCTTTCGGGATCTCCTGAGTTTGTGGTGCTGTTCTTGCCCGGTGAGGCTTTCTTCAGCGCCGCGCTGGAAGCGGCGCCCTCGCTGTTGGAAGAAGGTGTGGGCAACCGCGTGCTGATTGCCACGCCCACCACGCTTATCGCGCTGTTGCAAACGGTGCAGGTGGCGTGGCGCGAAGAAAAGCTGGCGGAAAACGCGCAGAAAATTAGTGAGCAGGGCAAGGCTTTGCATCGCACGCTGGCCACCCTGTTTGAGCACTGGGGCAAATTGGGGCGCGCGATCGGAAACGTAAACGAACATTTCAATTCCGCTGTGGCCTCGCTGGATCGGCGTGTGTTGCCTGCAGCCCGCAAGTTGGAAGAGCTGGGCGCGAGCAGCGCGAAGGAGCTGCCCGAAGTGGAGCAGGTGGAGGTGCGCCCGCGGCTTGTAGGGCTTTAGGGTTGTGCCGAACTATTGGGCGCGCCTGCCCGCCCTGGCCTAAACTGCCTGAACGTGGATTCCCAGGCGGCGCTTGTTGAGCAAATGAAAACCATCGTGATTCAGCGCGTGGCTGATGACGATGTGCCCTTGCCTTCGCTGCCCCAGGTGCTGATGAACGCGCTGAAGTGCCTGCGTCGGCCCGACTTCGATCTGGCGGAGGTTTCGCAGATCATTGAACCCGACCCTCTCATCACCGCCCGGGTGCTGCGCTTGGCAAACAGCGCGGCGTTTGCGTCGCGGCAGCCGATCGTGACGATACCGGCCGCCGTCAGCCGGGTGGGCGGGACGGCGCTGAAAAGCTTTTTCATTGAGATCGCCGCCGAGCGCGTGTTTTCGTCGAAGGATCCTGAGATCAATCGCTCATGCCGCACCCTGTGGCAGCACTCTGTGGGCACCGCGTTGTTGTCCCGGGATCTGGCCGCAAAAGTTTTCCGCTTGGGACATGGAGACGTGGCCGAAAGCGCGTACCTCGCCGGATTGCTGCACGACATTGGCAAACCCATTTTGGCGGCTGTGCTGCTTGATGCGGAGAAGCGCCTGCTGGGGGGGCGCGCTTTAAAGTGGCTTACACCCGAGTCGTGGCTGCTGCTGTTGGGCAGCGCGCACCGCACCGTAGGGCTTTTGGTTTCCGCCCAGTGGGATTTGCCGATGATGGTGCGCATGGGCATTAGCAACATCACGCAATACGACCGCAACGAACCTTATGTTGTTGCCAACTTTGTTCGCTTGGCCAACGCGCTGACCAAGCAGGCCGGCATCTACGTGGGCGATTTCGACCCTGCAGGAGTGCAGCTTTTGGTGGACCAAGGCGTTCAACTGCTGGGGTTAACCGGCGAGCTAGTGGCCGAAGTTTGTGACGGTTTGGCCGGCCGGGTTGCCGACCGGCTCATGTAAAAAACATCGTCAACTCAAAAAGCGTTGCGTCATGCCGCACGTGGGACTCGCTTCGACGCGCCGTTAAGAGTAAAGTGGGCTGCATAAAGGGCAGTCTGTGAAAGAGCTTAAAACCGAATCTCTCGAAAGTTTTGTCGCAGGCGCGGGCGCCAAGGCATCGGCTGACGGGCCAGCCCCCTCGGAACCTGCCAGTGAACCTAGTCTTCCGGCCCCGTCACAAAGCGGCCCGGAAGACAGTGGCGGCGGACCTCCTGCCGGCGGCGGGGGCAGCACGCCACCTTCTGGATCTCACGGCGAGGTGATGCCTGGCATGCAGCTAGGCAAATACAGGATCATTCGCCGTTTGGGTGAAGGCGGCATGAGCGCCGTTTTCGAGGCCGTGCACGTGGACATTCACAAGCCGGTGGCGATTAAAGTGCTTTCAACCGCGCTGTCGCAACAAGAAGAAGCGCAAGTGCGGTTCTTGCGAGAAGCGGCCTCAGCGTCGCGCCTGCAGCATCCACACGTGGTGGACGTTTCGGATTTCGGGACTGAGCAAGGGCGCTCTTACCTTGTGATGGAGCTGATGCGGGGAGAAGATCTCTCGCAGCACATTCAGCGTGTGGGCCCTATGTCCACGCCCAACTTGGCCGATGTGATGTTGCCCATCTGCGCGGGCGTGCAAGCCGCGCACGACATGAAGATTGTTCACCGCGATCTCAAGCCGCAAAACATCTTCCTGTGCCGTACGTCCATGGGCGGGGTGGTGCCGAAGGTTTTGGATTTCGGCATCTCGAAGGTGGTGGATGCCGAAACCGCGGCGCTTACACATTCGGGCATGATGATGGGAACGCCCTATTATCTTTCGCCCGAGCAAATCATTCAAAACACCGCCGATCACCGCAGCGATCAATACGCGCTGGGTGTGATTCTTTATGAATGCGCCACGGGGCGGCGCCCTCACGAAGCGGAAACGCTTTACGGCATTCTCAACAGCATCACGCAAGGCTCGTATCCGCGTCCACGTGCGATCAAAGCCGAGATGACCGAAGACTTCGAGGCCATCATTCTGCGCACGTTGTCGCAAGATGCGGCCCGGCGGTTTCCCACGGTGCATGCGTTGGGACGCGCTTTGATGGCGTTTGCCACTGAGCGCCAGCGCATGATTTGGCAGGACTATTACAGCGAAACGCCCTCAATGGAATCGCTGGAGGCACCGCATCCCAGCGCGAGCACGCCGGCCGGAAAGTCTGGCTCCACCGAGATCTTAAGCGGCGTCAACCGCGGCGCGGTTACCCCCGGCGCCACCCGCATGCTTCCGGAAGGCATGGGGTCAAGCAGTTTTCGAGCGCAGGCCCTGGCCGGAAGCAACACATTTTCGGGAGTGTCTGAAGAGGACCTGGCCGCCACGCTGGGCAAACGCAAGCCGAAGTGGTTGTATGCGGCGGTCGCTGCGTTGGTGGTGGGCGGCGGCCTGATTTTTGCGCTTTCGGGCTCTGATCCAGCCAAAGCGCCTGGCACGCTCTCCGAAGTGCCGGCGAACTCCGCAGCACGAGCCCCAAGCCCAGCCGCCATGCCTGAGCCTGTGGCCACGAAAGGCGCGTCGGCGCCTGTGGAAGCGCCGCCTCCGCCCAAGCCTGAACCCGTGGTGGCCCCCGAGCAGGATCCCGAGCCAACGCCAACACGATCTCACAGCACAAGCAGCAGGAGCGCCCGCTCTGAGAGGGCCGAAAAGGCAGAAAAGGCCGAACGGGGCGACAAATCACGCGGCAGCAGCCGCGGAAAAACCACGGAGCCCACAGCGCCCGCTGCAGCCTCGTCGGCACCCACGGATCCGGCAGCCAAGAAGCGCTCGGTTGAAAAGAGCGGTGGCGTTCCGATCTTGGAGTGATCCGCCCGTAGCAGCGGCTACTTGGCTTTCGAGGCCGGCGCTGCCGGTTTCTTCGCCCGCTTCAAAGCCAGCTTTTTCACCAGCTTTTTTGCCTTCAGCGGTAGCAACTTGGCTTCCAGGGTTAACGTCTCTTCCTTCGGAGCCACACGCTTGATGAAAGGCCGATGTCCAGGTTGCGAGACCTGCACGATGGCCATGAGGCCGCGGGGGAGATCTATTTGTTGAGGGGCTGGCCCAAGGCGGCGCTTGTTGACCATAACCAAAGCGCCTTCGGGATCTGTGGTGATGTCCACCCGGCTTTTGAGTCGCTGTAGCTGAACATTCAGGGTGGCGGCGGTTTCGACCTCAGCAGTGGTTTCCGCTTGATGGGCCTCAAACATCAGGCGTTCCACCCAAACCGTGGCCGGGCCGCAAGGAACCGTCACGCCCAAGAGCGGCGTGCGGCCCAGCACCGTGTCGCCCCATTTCACACCGGCGCCCGAGGGCGTGCTGCGAATGTTGGCCGTGCAGTGCGCGCTTGTGGGCTCGGCCGCCGATGAATCTTCCAGGTTGGCCGCTGGATTGGGCGCAATCGACGGCGCGGCGATGGCTTGCGCGGCTTGCGGCTGCGGAAGCACCGCGGGCGTCGGCTTGCCCCGAACTGCGAATCCAAGCCAAAACATCGCGAAGGCGGCGGCCGCGGTGGGCCCCCATTTTTTGAGTGGGGCTTGCGCCGAAAAAGGAACTTTGGCCCAGAGCTTCAGCGCATGCGACTTCCAGACGGGCGCCTCGCTGAGGTGAGCCAAGCTTGTCGCGATGGGGGCCGGAGGCGTCAGGGGTGCATGCACATAAGCGGCGGGTGGAGCCGGGGCGGGGGCCGTGATTCGTGGGGGCTCCGGGGCCGCTGGGCTTTGCGGCGAGGTTTCGCTTTGCGGGTGTAGAAACAAATGCCGAATCGCCGAATTCGGATTGTCGAACCCGGGGGTGGTGGGCTCGTCTTCCAGGCGCTCCATCAAGGCGCGTTTGGGCGTTGGAAGGTCCAGGTCTCGATCCTGCTTCGAGGCCGAAAGCGCTGACTCAAGCAGCGCTGGCTCTTGAGGTTGCGTGGGAAGGCTGTCGAATTCGGCCACAGCGCCGCTGGTCTCATCTTCTGCAGGATGCCCCGTGGTGAAGAACAGTTTGGTGCGCCCTTTTTCAGCAACCTCGGAGGGGGCGGGGGAGAGCGCTTTGAGCGGCTCGGGGGTGTCAGAGCTATCATCGGCGGGTGGCGCTGCCGTGGCCTCCTCGAACAACGTGCATTCTACAAACGCCGCGAGATCCGCCGCCTGCAAATGCGAAAGGGGGTTGGCGGGGAGTTGGTAGGCCGAGCCGGGCGTGCGCGTTTCTTGGGTTGTCTCGCGTGCGGCTGCGGCGCCACCCAGCTTCAAGGCGACGTTCTTTTTGGGCTGCGACACCGGCACGGGCGTGACGTCCATGCCCATAACCCGCCTACGGGAAAGCAAACGTTCATGCACGCGGCGGCTGCGCGGATCTTGATCCAACAAGGTCAGCAGCACGCGGCTTCGCAACCCGTCAGCCGAGGTCTCCACCGCACCAATGCGGCAGCGGCCCTGCATAATCGGGCGCTGGTCGCGCAGCGTGATGACGAATCTGCCTTCGGTTCCTTCCGTCGCCGGCACCGCGCCTGGGATGGCCAGCGCTTCGCTGCCCGCAAACGGATGAAAGCGACGGATAAACTCGTCTTCATCGGCACACTTCGTGGCCAGATGGATGGTTTTCTCACCTGCTGCCGGCGAAGCCGGGCCGGGGGGTAACGGCAATCCCGGCGCCTGCCGAGGGCTTGTGCGCCGAGCAGGAACGCTGCGCTCCTGCGAAGGACGCGGTTGATTAGGGTCAAGCCGTGCCACGAAGAGGGAAATCGGCAGGGCGGTGGCGAACCTTGACCTCGGTGCGGCAGCTTTTCGAGACTCAAAGAATGACCATGCCAGGACAGCCGAAGGTGATCTTTACGTTCTTGAGCTCACCAGCCCGGGCCTTTTCGCACATAGGACCATGGAGAACAATCGACGTTTGGTTTGGGCCGTACTGCCAGCCATCGCTGTCAGAGCGCAAGATGCGCTGACCATCCACATCCACCGCCACGTCGTCGGGGGAGGGCGGTGCTTTGCTAAGGGGAAATGCACATGTACCCACTTGACCTGCGATCGCTCCCAGCGCGGTCGTCAGCTCCGTCTCTGAACTAACGCTGAAAAACTTGGTGTCGCCCGCTCGTGGCTCTTTGCCCGCCTCGGCCATCGCGTTGAGTGTTTCTAGGGGTTGCCCCGAGGGCCGTTGCGCGGCGATCCCGACCACGAAGGTATGAAAACCCGCTGTTGCGGCGTCGCGAATGCTTTGCAGCGCCGCTGGCGTGTCAGACGCGCGAACGCTGGCGTTGCCGTTAAAGCACGTGGGCTCGCCATCGGTCGCAAGCAGGATGTATTTGGGGTTTGGTGTGGCGCGTGCAGCCAGATAAGCGGTTGCTGCCTTCATGGCGTTGGTCGTTGGCGTCCCGTTGCTGCGGCCCGGGGTGGCAGCGCGTACAGTTGTGGAAATGGCGATGTGATTGTTCACAGCCACGTCATGCTCAACCCCAGGGCTCACCCCGCAGCCCGTGCGGCTTGGAAACATCTTCAGGCCCCACAGGACGCCGCCTTGGGTGCTTTTGACCGCTGCATCAACCGCCGTGGTGGTGACCTGCCAGTGGCTTTGGTTGTCGCGAAGCCGATCGTTTACCATTGAGCTCGAACGGTCCAGAACCAAGAGCAGTTCGGCCGGTAGTCGCTCAAGCGGTATGGTCTCGAGCCCACATACCTTTTCCGGGGTGCCGCCGTTCGCGCCTTGATTGGGGTTCGGCTTGAGGCCGCCATCGGAATTTGCGCCGGGAAAGTCGAACCCGGGCACGCCCGCCTCGCCCGCCCCTGTCCCGCCCGCATCGCCGGTTGCATCGGTTTGCAGCCCTTCCGCGTCGGCGCCGCAAGCCACAAGGCAAGCCAGCCCTGCCACCAGCAACGAAGACAAAAGCGAAGATACAAAAGTTGAACGGGCGGAGGCCCGTATACGACATGTGTGGGTCATCTGAACTCCTTGAAGCAAGGCCGGGCGAAAACGAGGCGTCCAGGGTGAGAGCGCCCTTAGTTGATGGTTCGTCAAAAAAGCGACGCTCAAACGAACTTTTCGGGATGAAATCCGGATCGGAGCGCCGGGTTGGTCTCAGTTTTTCGAGGAATACCCTTATGACCCTGGAAAATCTGCGGCCGGCAGGCGTCTAGAGAAATCGTCTAAGTTATTGAAAGAACTATGAATAGCCGGGGCGCAGGCCAACGCCCGAAGGCGGCACAGCTCTTGCGATGACGCTCTTTGAGGCAAGGAGGCCCCGCTGTGAAAAACCAAACCCTAAGACACGCGTTCGCTTATCTACTGTTCATTGGGCTGGCCGCATGCGGCGGCGGCAAAGAGGGAGGCGAAACCCTGCCACCTGGCCAAACCGACTTCGTAAACGAAGAGCCCGAAAACGGCAACTTCAGAGGTGAGGGCGTTCTGGCAGGCGCGGCTGATGACAGCGCCGCACCCGCTTCCGCCGAGAAGGCTCCGGGCGCCCCCATGGGCCGTGCGGGTGAGGTGGAAGAAGGCGACATCTATCGCATCTCCAACAACCGCTTGTTCTATCTCAACACGTACCGCGGCTTCGTGATCTATGACGTGACCAACCCGCAAGCGCCGGCCCGCGTCTCTCGATTGCCCGTGTTCGGCTATCCGGTTGAGATGTTCGTTGAGGGCAACACCGTGTACGCCTTGCTGCGCGATGCGCTTTATTTGACGCAAGACAAAGGCAACATGAAGTTCGAGCGTCACAACGTGTCGCAGCTGGTGGCCATCGACATCAGCGACATCGCCAACCCCAAAGTGATCAAGACCGTGGACATCAAAGGCGAACTGCGCGAAGGCGTGGCGCGCAAGATTGAAAACACCATCTACGTGGTTTCTTATTTGTCTCCTTGGTACTGGTGGGGATGGAACTACGGCAACAACACACCCCAGCAAAAGCCACAGGCCTGGGTGTATTCGTTCAACGTGGCGGATCCTTCCAACCTGCAGCTTGTGCAGCAGCTCAAAGTGTTTGAGGGCGGCAGCGTGAACTTCAATGATCCCAAGCTGGGCATTTCGTTGTCCCGCAACTTCCAAAGCGTCTCCATATCGGCCACCTCGAACGCGTTGATGGTGGTTGAAAATTGGCAGGTTTCTAGCTCTTCAAACAGCCCTTCGCCAAATGGTCAATCTTATAGCTGCGGCAGCTACAACAGCGACCAGCAGGCGATGGTGTCACTGATCGACATTTCTGATCCCAAAGGCAGCATTCGCTTGCACAGCCGGTTTGAAACCGCGGGCCAGCTGACGGATCAATTTAAAATGACCTACGTGTTCGATGAAACTGCAAAAACTGCCACTTTCTACGGCATTTTTGCGCGCCAGGCTTGGTCGGGCGCCAACTGCTCGGGTAGCTCGATCATTCAAAACACGATGGAATCGTGGGACGTCACCAAAGGCGATGCGCCCGCCAAGCTCTCGGCGCTTGATTTTGGCAAGCCCGACGAAACCGTTCGCGGCAGCGCCTTCGACATTGAAAGGCAAGTGGCGTATGCCATCACAGCCCGTCAGATTGACCCGCTTTACGTCATTAGCCTGGCTGATCGGCAGAATCTAAAGATTCTATCGGAGATCGATGGACTTTCGGGCGACATGAATGTTTTCCGCTTGGTGGCCAACAAAGGCTTCTTGATGGGCATTGGCAATGACGCAAGCCAAGCGTGCGAAGGTTTCCAAGACGTGGAGGGATGGATGCCCACGAAGGTGGCTGTGAGCATGATTGACGTGCGCAACCTCAACGCCATTCGCTTGGTGCAGCGCCGCTGCGTGGCGATTGAAAACGCGTCGTGGGTGGGATCCGAAGTGAACTCGAACCTGGATCAGGCGCACAAACTGATTGGCATGCACAGCGATGATCAGGTCAATGTGATCACGGTGCCGGTTTACTACACCAAGGAAGCGCGTGACAACGATTGGTGGTGGTATCGGCATGAAACCGCGGTTGGAATCATGTCTTGGGACGTGACCCAATTTGATCCCACCAAGGCACCCGGTGAGCAAACGGTGCTTAAGAACTTCGGCACCGTGGTGCATCCCAATGGGCAGGTTCGTCGGTCGATCGTTTTTACCCACAAAGGCGCATCCGATCGCCGGATGATGATAAACCTTTCTGACACCCACATCAGCATCACCGACATTCAGGATCTGTCGAAACCCGTGCCACAAGCGCAGGTGGAGTTGGCACCGTACCAAAGCCAGATCTTCAAATTCGGCAATCACATCGTTGAGCACATCCGAGACAGCCCCTATCACGGTTGGGGGCCGAACCAAGGTGGTTCGGAATTCCGCGTGAAGCTGGCGGGTGGCGATCTGGAAAGCACACCGGCTGTGGCCAGCTTCCGTTTGGGGCAGGTGACCCGGGTTGTGAAGCATGGCAACAACCTGGTTTTGTTTCGCACGATCTACACGCCAAAGCGCAGCCCTGCGGTGTACGTAGAGCCCGCCAACGAAGCGTTGGTGATGGACTTGAGCGATCCGGCTGCCCCCAAGGTAGCGGGGTCAATAACCTTGCCGCGAAATCTGCAGCCCGAGTATCGCTTTTGGTGCGGCGGCGGCGGCTACTGGGGGGGCTACTGGTTCGATCAAACCAACAATTGGGTGAGCACCAACGATGCGCTGGTGTTCCTGAACAGCGATTGGGAGGGCGGCCCAAACAAACCACGCATGCAACTGAATGTGTTGAGCTTGGCTGTGCCCGGGCGACCATCCCTGCAACAAGTGACTGTGCAAGGAGACCTGTGGGAGGGGTTGTTCGGTTTGGTGGCGGACCCGGTCGATCCTGCGGGGTTCTTCTTGGCCTATCGCACGGCAGGCGCCAAAGTTCAGCGTGGCAACACAGCGTTTGTACCCTACCGCTACTACGCGCAACGCTGGACCAGCGTGGGCGGCGCACTCACCGCAGGCGCGAGTGTGAATTTGCCGGGTCGATTGGTGCGCACTTGGGCCAACACGGCAGGCACACGGATCTACCTCACCCAAGATCAGGTGTACCGCGAGGTCGCCTTCCCGAAAGACTCTGGGCAAGCGGGCTCGTACTGGCAATCTGACTACCGTTTGAACCTGTTGCGGGCGTCATCCCCGAACGTTGCAGAACTTCTGGATTCACATCATTTTGCTGACCTCTACCTGCGGGATCTGGTTCCCGATGGCGACAAGCTTTACGTCAACGGTGGCCCCTCAGGCTACGGGTACTATGGCTACGCAGATGGGCCGGCCATTGGTGGCGTGAGCCGAAGTGATGTGGCGTTTGCCACCACCGACGCTGACGTCAACGACAGATCTGATCGCTTCATGATCTTCGATTTGTCAAAGTTGAAGCTCAGCAAGGTTTACGACCGTCCCACGGCCACTTACAACATGCAGCTCATGGGAACTTACCAGGGCAAGCTGTTTGTGAACCTGCAGGGCGACGGCGTTTTGGTGGTGGATGCCAGCGATGTTGCCGCGCCAAAGGGCGTTCAATTCATGCGCACTTTGGGATATGCGTCGCACATCGAATTCGCAGGCGACAGCGCCTACGTGGCTGCACGGCACTTTGGGGTTTACCAAATGAAGTTGGCCACCCCGAGCCTCATCGCGCATCAATAAACAGGGAACTTAGACAAAAGCCCCTGGCGCCACGGTTGCGCTGGGGGCTTCGTGTTTCGAAAGCATCAAACGTTTAGGGGCCCGCTTTAACGGAGGGCGGGTTGGCTGGCGGGGCGGCGATCAGATCATCAATCATGCTGGTGAGCTCTTGCGTGGCCGAAGCGGTTTTCAAATAGCCATGCGGTTTGGCCACGTCGGTGAGCCATATGTTTTGTGAGGGGGGCAGTTTGCTCGAGGGGACGTATTCATCCAATTTTTGGTAGTGGTTTGCGCCCGTTTCCACCTTGGGGAAGTATTTGCCTTGGCCGCTGACGGCGCCGCGAACGGCATAAAGCACAGCGAGGCTGTCGCGGCTGGGCTCGGGCTTGCCGCCGTTGTGAAGCTGCCAGGCCATGGCCACCGGGTTGGCACTGACTTCGTAGCTGTCCATAAGCTTGCTTCCGGTGAGATTTTGCCGTGCCAACTCATCGCCCCCAAACGTCACCTTTCCCGGCCAGTTGTTGATTACGTAGGCCGACTGCTCTGGGTAGTGCGCGAAATTGACATCAGGCAGACGGCCACTCGTTGGGTAGCGCCCGCCTGAACACACCCATTCTCGCACCTTGCGACCGATAAGTTCCATTCCGGTTGAAGGCGAATCGTCGCCGGGCGTGGACAGCATGAGACCGTAAAGGTTTGTGAGGTAACCCGAGCTCACAATCACCACGCTGTTGTCGGAGGCCTCGGCCAAAAGCTTTCGATAAAGTTTGGTGGCGTCTTGCGCCTGCGCGGCGTCGTTCAACGTGTGAGGAAAGCCCGCCTTCACCACTTTCTCGGCGAAGCGGCCGTAGCGGCCCACGTTGACCGTTGGCCCTTTGTAAACGCCGATCGGGATTTCGGGGCGTCCGTAGTGCGTGTTGATGATGTCAACCAAGGGGGGGCCCCACAGGCCATCGTAGCTGTGCAGGCTTTCGCTCACCATCACGCCCAGAAGTTTGGCTTCGTCGCGATCGACCAAGGCGTGCAGTAGGGCGAGGGCTCCTACATCGTCAACGTCATACGCAATGTCGGTGTCGTAAACAATCGGGACCGGCTCGGGTTTTAGGGCCGCAACCTGTGGGGGCGGTTGTACCGGGGGTGAAGAGGTGGCGCAGCTTGCGCAAAGTGGAATACCGAGCGTGCACAACATCATTGGAACAACTTGACGTTTGCTCATAAGGCCCCTTTCTGGAGGCGCGAGGGTGGTCAGCGAGCGCAGAGCATAACGACTTCGCATGCCGGTGGGCGTGGAAAAATCGCAGCGATCCGATCGCGAGCGGCCCGTTACCCCGCTTAGGTATGTCCAAAGCAGGCTTATGGCTGGGCTGGGCCCAAGCGTGTTGCTCCGGGCAGCAGCGCCAAGTTTTGTGCCCACTCCTCAACCACGGGTTCCAGCCCGGTGGGTTCAACTGCATGCTCAGGCAGCAGCGCGCTGGGGGACACAACGGCAATGGGTCGGGTTTCACCTCGGCTGGCGCGGGCCTGTTCATCAGCAAGCCATTGCAAGATCAGTGGCAGCGCGCGCACACCCGTTTTGCGCGTGTCGTGCATCAACAAAACCGCGTGAGCCTCCATGTTTTGCAGGCGCGTGTAAACGTAGTTTGCCACTTGCGCGGGATCACGCGTTCGCCAGTCTTGGGGATCGATCGTCCATCCCACCGACACCAGCTGGCGCTGGGCAATGGCTTCGTCAAGTTGCGGGCACTGGGCACCAAAGGGAGGTCGAAACAGCTTGGGTGGATGGCCCAACATCTGCGTGAGGATTCGCTGGTTGTGATCGATCTCGTCGTCGATCAGCTGAGGCTCTTTGCAGAGGTTCTTGTGGCGAACGGTGTGGTTGGCCACCAGGTGGCCGCGGGCGGCGATCTCTTGCAGCAGCGCCCGGCGCGCCCGCGCTTGCGCTGAATTGCCTATGAGCCGGCGCCCGGCGACGAAAAATGCCGCCTTGACGCCGAATTGGTCTAGCGCTTCGAGCACGAGCGGTGTGGTGTCCAAGTCGGGCCCATCATCAAATGTGAGCACCACTTGGCGATCCGAACGGGGCAGGGGCGCGTGACGTTGCCGCTGGCTGGTTCGCGCGTGCGGAGAGACAAAGGGTTGTGGCGCAGGCGTGGCCTTTGTGGGCGCGCGATGGCGAGGGACTGATGAAAGGACTTGCCCAGCAAAAGGCGCCGAGCGAACGCCGCCGCTCAACGAAGGCAGCAAGAGGGCAATGGCACATGCAACAAGGCCGAAAATTCGAGCCATAGCGGTGTTGCCACAAGTACACCGCGATGGGGGGCCATCGCAAAAAATCCAACACAATCCACAGGCTATGCCACCTGTGGGTAGGCTTTCAGCGTGCGCCCAAGTCGATGCGCGCCACTTCGTTCTGCAGAATGCGGCGGGCGATTGTGGCGCCACAACCGTAGGTGCTGTCCACACCGAACAAGGAAAGGCTTTTCGAGAGCAAGCTTTGGCGCCGCGAATAGGGCGTGTCAGAGGCGTAGTGCAAAAGCCCGAACTCGAAGGGCGTGAGGGTGGACAGATGCACGATCTCGTCTTTCGGGTGGCGATTGGGATGAACCATTTCGCAAATTGCAGACAAATAGGGGCCCGCCTCCATCTCGAGCACGGTGTAGCCTTCCTGGTAAAACACGCTCATATACTTGCGGTTCTGTAGGAACGATCCGCGCACCGTAAGGGTTTTCTGACCGTCCAGCACCGAGGCATCAAGCACGTGCGGCTGCACGTCGCCGGCGTTGAAGCAGTTGCGAAACAGGTAGGTGTTGGCCGAATGTTCGTCGTAGGCCACGCCAGACACCATGATGTCGCCCACGCGACCGTTCAAGGTGGCGGCTTTGCCCATGATGTACACGCCGCGAATTTCCCCCACCCCCTGCGCCAGCCGCGACAGGTGATGATACGCGGCCATGCCCAGCGGGTAGTCGATGTTAATCAAAATGGCGTCAGACTGTGCAATGCGTTCGATGCCAGGGATCTGCAGGCGAGGGTCAAGGCGTTCGGGCTTAAGTTTCGCCAGCTCGATAATCTGAGCGCCCACGTCTATGTGGCCGGGGGAAGGAATGTTGGTGATGCCGCTTTCGGCATCGAAGGCTTGAACCTCATCCATGCGGCTGTTTTGTGGATCGTCCCGCAAGTAAACGCGTAGAGCGTAGTACAGATGATTGGCGATGTTGATGGGGTGCCCGGTGTCGAACGCACGCGAAAGCGCTGCGGAGAGATCTTCAGGATCTTCTTGTTGGACGAAGGCTGTGAGCTTGTCGCGGTGAGAAAGCGCGTAGCCGCCCAGCAAGTTCACGAGCGAATGCGTGTTTGACGAAACAAAGTACACGGGCCGTCGAATCGTGGTCGATTCGGAAGGCACCACATACGCACGCTCAATTTCCCCCCACCAGCGTTGCGCGGCTCTCTGGTATTCCACAAAACTGCCGGACAACAAGCGGATGGCGATGTCGACGGGCGCCTTCTTGATGCGTTCCATTTCAGTGTGGAAGCGGTCGCCAAACACCGAACGCAAGGTGGTGAGCACGTGCGCGCTGAGGTTGGCGCCCGAGGAGAGCACGCGGTGAAGCTTGTTCCACTCGATCTGGTAGGCGGTGACAATGGGTACCAGGTCGTCAATGTCCGAGGTGCTGGTGATAAAACAAGCCAGGGTGTCGCGGCCGTTCCAGCGTATGGGGCGACGGCGGCCGCGGGTGCGAACGCGCGCCCAATCGCGCACCTGAAAGCCCACAGACTCGAATTGCTCTTTCGACTGTCCCATAACCAGCCAAGCAACGCCGGGCATGCAATCGGGAAGGCGGGCGGCGCTGTAGGCAAAAGCCGCCACGTCGGGCTCTTCGTCGCGCGCACCGGCGTGAAGGCTAGATTCGCTAAAGGCGTGGGGCTCCTCGAAGGCGCGAACGCGGATCCCGCCGCTGGACCGCAGCAGCGAGTAGTAGGTCCTAATGTAAAGGTCGATGTCGTCGCTGGTGGCGCGGGGAGGTTGACGATCCACATTTCTAGTTTATGCGGTTTGAGCGGCTTGCGCACTTATGTCGACAACGCCTGCGGGGGCTCAAAGCGGAAGCCCCAGGGCAGCAGGCGTTCGATGTCAAAAACCTGCGCCAAGGCCTGACCGCTGCCGTCCTGAACAAAGATGAGGCTAGGTGTGGCGGATTCGGGATCGCAAAATTGGCGAATGAACTGCCGACACAGGCCGCACGGGCTGCGATCCGCCAGCGGGCTTTGCAGGGCATCCGCCACCGAGACAGCCAGGTAGAGAATGCGGCGGTGCCCGGCGGCGGCGGCGGCGGCCAGGGCCGTGCGTTCGGCGCAAAGAGTGCCGCCGTAGGAGCTGTTTTCCACGTTGGTGCCGGTGTAGACGGTTCCCCGGGGATCATCCTCCATGATCACGGCGGCACCCACATGGAACCTCGAAAACGGGGCATAAGCTTTTGCAGCCGCTTTTTGCGCGCTGGCGAGCAACCGGGCCACGAGGGCGTCGTCGACCTCAACTTCACGTGCCGGCAGCTGGGCGCCGGGCACCACCAGTGCGCCATGCGGGGTCGGCGTGACGACGTTTGGGACGGCCAAAGCGGGCAGCGTAAGCTTCACCATGCCCCGATTGTAGCCTGCGAAGGCCCGCCGGCGCGGTGTGGCCCCATTTCACAGTTGCGACGCGCCGGGGCGACCGATAAAACGTGGCGTAATGAAGCTGCCTGTGTGGCCCATAGCGCTGGTGATGTTGCTTTCGGGGGGTGTTGCCTGGATGCGGACAGTTGTACGGAAACCGATCCTCGGCTGCGGGACGCGGCGGCGGTGGATTTGGGGGTGGATGTGAGCGCCCAAGAGGTGGGGGCCGGGGACGCGGCGGGCGATGTCGGTGCCGAGGCAGATTCGCTTGATACGCAGGCAGCCGACGTGCGACCCCGGTGTTTAAATTCCAACGCGTGCTCTGCAGATAAACCTTTGTGTGTGGATGGCGATTGCGTTGCCTGCACGGCGCCCAACACCATGGGCGTGACCTGCGCGAGCCGCGAATCGGGTGCAGCCCCGGTTTGTGCGCCTGACGGTCGTTGTGTTGGCTGTGTGATGCACACCGACTGCAAAGAGCCCGCGAAGCCAATCTGTGGAGCGGGCAATCAATGCAATGGCTGTGTCGAAGATGGTGAGTGTGCCGCTCGCGATGTTCAAGGGGGAGGTGGACCGGGATTGTGCGTGTGGGGTGGTCTTTGTGCCAAGGAAGCCGAAATTACATATGTGAACGCGAGCGGTGCGTGCGCGGTTGCGCCTGGGGGCAATGCCGGCAGCAAGGCAAATCCTTACTGTGCGCCGTTGCTGGCGATCAACGCCTTGGGTGGTCATTCGACGGGGTATGTGCTGCTTGAGGGCACGAAGGCCCTTCAACGGGTGGTGGCAGATCCGGGTGCAGGAAAAACGCTCAACATCATCGCTCGAGGCAGCGGAACAACGGCCGCTCCGGCTATAAAAACCGACTTTGAAACTAGCGTGGCCGTTCTTTCTGGGACGGTTCGCTTGCGTGGTCTTCGCGTTGTTGACGGAGATCTCGAGGGCATCCGAGTCCAAGGCGCGCAAACGGTGGCGCACATTGACCGCTGCTTCGTTCAGGGCAACAAGGGCGGGGGAATCATCGTGACGGACGCGGGATTCGTGATCTCCAACACCTTGGTAACGGGAAACGGCCCCGGCACGGCTCCGGGCGGAGGAAATTGGGGCGGCATCCTCATCAACAACCCGGCAACTCCCGCGCGGCTCTTTCACGTGACCGTGGCGGGCAATGCCAATTCTGGGATCGCTTGCTCCAAGATGGGCGCCGGCAATGTGCTGAGCGACGCGAAAGGTGTTGCCATCTTCAACAACGGTGCGCCGCAGGTGAGCCCTGTATGCGATGTTGCCAATTGCTGCCCCAGCGCCCCGGCCCCCTTTGATTCCTCCTACCGATTCAGAAGCGACGCCACGATGTGCTTAGACCAAATTGATTTGGATCCTTTGCTCTTGGTTGATGCCTTTGGCACAAAACGAAGTGGCAAGGGTGATTGCGGCGGCGCGGAGTTGGTAAAATGAAATTGCTATCGAGTTTCGTGTTTCGTGTTTCGTTGGCCGCCGCACTGGCTTTCGCTCTGAACATCAACACCGCTGCCGCCGCCGAGACGCTCAGGCCTGAGTCTATTTTTTGGCGCACGCCCGCGTACGTGGGCCTGAGCGCGATTGCGGTGGGCGCCGTGAGCGTGGGCGTTGGCGCGCGGTTGGTGGCGAAGAATGGCGATTGGTATGGCAACACGCAAGACTTCTACAGCACAGGTCCCGCGGGTTTTTTGTACATAGGGGCAGGGGTGGCCAGCGCCATGCTGGGCGCGGCGGCGCTTGATTGGGCGCGCCTCGATCCCGAAAGCCGCCACACGCGCTCGGCGCGCTTGCGTCGCTGGTCATTGGTGGCGGTGGGGGCGGGGGCCATGGCCGCAAGCGCGGGTGCAGCGCTGGTGATGAAGGCGAACAACAACGCCCGTAAAGACGGGCAAGACAATCCGAAACTTGGCGCCCATCGCTTGATAGGTTGGCCAGCCATTGTCTTGGGGTCAGCGGCGGCCCTCGTGGGGATTGAGGGGCTAACCATAGATTTTCTTCGCCGCCCGGGCGCCACCGATCAAGCCCACAGCCAATTCGGCATAAGTTGGCAAGGCCGCTTTTAGGGCAGCTGCACCAACCAATCAAGCAAGGGGCCCAAGGCATCCACATGCACGTAGTGCCCAGCGCCGGGCAGCACGTGCACATCGCAGCCAAGCGCCCGCATTCGTTCAGCATCGGCCTGCGGCACATAGGTGGAGCGTTCGCCCAAGGCCACATGAATGGGCACAAGCTGCGATTGCACCACAGGCCACAAGTTGTCGGAGGTGAACGTTGTGTGAAGTCGGTTTAAGCCTTCACGATCAATTCTCCAACTGTAACCCGCCGCGGCCGGACGAACGTTCATCAAGATCCAATCGGTGAGCGCGGGTGACAGGCCGTGGTCCGTAAAAAAACCGTGCAAGGTGCGGCGGTCTTGAGCTTGATCCGGTGCTTGCAACAGCAGCTCAAGCACCCGACGGGTTTCGGACGTTTCGGTGTTGATGGGCCCCGGGCCTATGTCCAGCAGCACCACATCGGCCACTTGCTCGGCCGCCACCCGTGCGCATGCCAGAGCCACCCGCCCGCCCAAGCTGTGCCCCACAATGCGCAGCGGAAACGGCACGCCTTGATGGGCCGCGGTTTCCATCACCGCGCGAGCCACATCATCCATTGTGGTGCTGCCGGCCAGCGGGGGCGATTCACCGTGCCCCAAAAGATCAGGAACAAAAAACGTTTGCTGGGGCTCGCGCGCCGCCCACTTCGTGGCCAAGCTGCGCAGGTTTTTGCCGGAGCCCAAAAAGCCGTGCAGCAAGACTGTGCCCATGGGGCCAGTGCCTACCGAGTAGGATGCCAACAGATCGGAAGCGGTGGGGCCCTGCATTTACATCAGCAGCTTAGGCGACCAAACCGCGATGTAAATTGCTTAGCGTTCCATGTTCCGCGCATGGCCCCGCGCAGGCTGGGCTTTGCCGCCACCTGCCGCCCCCCGGGGCCCACCGGCCACTTCAGGTTCTTTGGCCTTGGCAATGCGATCGCCATCGCGTGCCCACAAACTTTCAAGGGCGGCTTGGAGCCGTGCTTCGTAGCTATGATGCGCCCACGCCCGCGCCCGACCCTTGGCTTGCATCGCTTGCTTCTGGGTGTGATGGTTGCGATAAAATGCGATTTTGTCGCGCGCCTCCTCCACGCTTTGGAACGTGGCCACTTCCACCTGGGGCTCAAAGAATTCCTCAAGCGGGACCAGTGCTTCGGCCAACTGAAAGCCGCCCGCGCCACAAATCTCGAACGTTCGCGGGTTCACAAAGTCTTTGCGCTCATGAAACTTTGTGGGGTCGATGGTTGAACTGAGATTCAGGTTAATGCCACCGCGGGCGAACACGCCTGCAAGCGCATTGTGCGGCAGCACCCCATCGTGCGCCACGTGCGCGGCAAGACGAGGATCGCGGCTGAACAGTGGGCCATGGACCTTCAAGCCAGGTACGGCAAGGTGAGCCAACAGCTCAACCCGGTTGGGATAACCGGTACCCACAAACGTGAGCGCATCGGCATCGGGCGTCACTGGCAGGCGACGCTTTAGCGGCTCACACGCCAGCGGCACATATTGGGTTGACGCCACACCCGCTTGCCCCAACAGCTGCAGAAACGGTTCACGTTGTATCGTCCACACGTGGTCAAAGCGCGGCGCCGCCCTTTTCCAGTATGTGAACACACGAAAGTCCTCCACAAACCAGAACACCGCCGGCGCGCCCCGATCGCGCAGCGGCGCCAGATCGTTTGCGCTGAGAACGGGCGCTTGGGCGAGGTAGAGGGCCCATTGCGGCTTGAGGTGATGCAAGCGTTCTTTGGTTTGCGCCGCCGCCTGCATATAGATTTCCACCTCGCGCTGGGAACGCGCTTGTGCGGGCAGGGCCCTAGCTTGCGCCAGAACTGGGGCAAAGTGGTTGTTGTTGATGAATGTGGTGTGGTGCCCCAGCCTTCGAAAGGCACGCGTGCTGGCGGCGGCAATTGACCATGAACCGCCCGATATGGGGCCAACCACGGCTATACGCAAACCACTCGGTGCTGAAGAGCTCATGGTGCGTTCTTCGTTCTTTCGCGAATGGCAGGCAACACCGGGTGTTCCGGCCATCTTGCTTCTAAGCGCTGCGTCCACCGCTGAGCAAAATCCAGGTTGGCCGTGGCAATGTGAATGGTAATGGCGCTCAAGTAGGGTGAGACTTTTTCAGGATCGAGCTCCACCGCCTGATCGAGTGCATACAAAGCGCCCCGCAAATCATTGGCCGCCACTTGGTGTTTCGCCACATCCAACGCCAACAGGTGCCTGGGCCCCAACACCTTCGCCACGTGTTGCAACGTGGGCAGGGCGAGCGACTGACGGAGCACGCGGTAACGGGCCGCAATCCACAACAGCGCCGCTTGCTGCCTAGGTGACAACACGCCCGCATGAATGGGCGGCGGTTGTTGCCGCTGCAAGAGTGCGTCGACCGTGGCCGCAAAAAGCGAAAAATCGCCGTCGGTGGCATCCTCGGGCAAGAAGTTGCGCTCGCTTGGGTGTTGATGCTGCAAACTTCCGTAAACTTGGCGCGTGCGCGCAAGCATCAAGTCGGTGCCATGGCGGCCCTGCACATACGCATGGTTGCGTTGGCGTATGAAAGCCGATTCTGACTCGGAGCCCAGCCGCTCCATTAAGCCGCGCAACTCACCGGCCATGCCCTGCGGTGTTAGGTCGCGAAATAGGTGCAAAACGGCGCCATCTGCGACGGCCTGCACGTAGGGAGGCAAGGCGGTTGCGGCAACCAACGCCCCTTGGGCCATGGCTTCAAACACCACGCGGCCGAAGGTTTCGGTGGCGGAGGCATGAACCAACACATCGGCCGCCGCCAAATAGGGCGTGGGATCGGCGACGGCCCCCACGCGTTTGATGCGGGGATCACCTGATGGGCCGTCGATGCCCACAATCGTGGCTTGCCAATGGATGTCATCCAGAACGCCGGTGGCCAGCATCTGCTCCAGAGACAGGTGCATCGGCTTGTCGGGGCGGCGAATTTCAAGCAACTGTAAGGGACGCGCGTGCACAGGCCCGCGCGGCGGCGTTGACGGGGGCACGTCAATGCCACTTGAGATGCACGTGCTGCGGTTGGGCGCGGCCAAACGCCAGCGGGTTTGCGGCGCCACAACGATGCTGTGGTCAACGAAGTGGCTGGATTCGCAGTCAAAATCGTTGTGCACCGTTTGTACGATGCTGTGGCACCCGGACAATTGTGCGGCCAGCGGTGCCAAAGGATGATCGTTGATCGTATGCAGGTGCACCAAGGGGCTTGCGCGCATCGCCTTGCATAGGTTCTCAAAGCGAGGGGCTTGCAAAAGCTCGTAGTGGGCGGCCCGCTGCTTCGCGATCACAGCCGCGGGGCCTTCTTCCTCGGTGACGATCATTTGGGTATCGCCCACGCCCGCCAACAACACCAAGATGTCGGCTTCCGCGCCCCCTACACTAAGCCTGGGATAAACGCGCGTGATTGAGAACGCGCGCGGTTCGGGCAGGGTTTTGATGGCCACCTGGAACGTGGGCAGGGTCATGCGTGATCCCCCATGGGCGCCACCGGTCGCCCGGTGTGGCTGTTTACGAACGCTAGCAGGTCGGCTTTCGCTGGGTACAAAGTGGGCAGCCCCATTGCGGCGCATTCTCGCGCCACAAAGGGCTCGTGGGGGCCGGGCGTGCGAAGCCAGGCCGACATGGCGGCGTAAAGCCGCGCTTGCGCCTGGGGGCACAACCAAGACGCTTCAAGGATGATTTGTGGCGCACTTTGCGGCATCGGAAGTTGATTCAGTAGCGCCGACACCGCTTGCACAAGGCTGTGGGCCCGTTCGGGCGTGGGTGGATGCGGGCGCAGCACCAAAGCGACCGGCGACGTGGCGGTGAACGCCTCGAGATAGGTTTGCACAACCGCCAACCACATTGTGTTCCCAAGATCCGGAACCATCAACAGGCGCAAACGCTTGTCCGTGTTCAAAGGCAAGGCGGCGATGTTGGGATGGAATTGCCGCTGAAAATCAGTGGGAACCACGTCGGCGTCGGCGTCAAAGGGCGCGCTGTTGGCCAAAGCTTCCACCTGCGAAAATTGATTGGCTTCGGGATCGTGACGCCATTTGTGGCAAAAGATTTCCCAGTTCTGCTGTGCCAGGGCGCGCGCGTCGAATCCCGCGCCTGTGAAGGTAGAGCTGCCTTCATGGTGAAGCAGGACATCTTCCGCTACGGCCAAGCGAAACCCTGCCCGCCGCGCGCGCAGGCAGAAGTCATCGTCTTCGAAGTTGCCGTAACCAAAAATGGGATCGAAGCCGCCGATGCGCTTGATGACCTCGGTTTTGATCAGCAAACACAGACCCACAAGCCGCCCCACGTTCAATACCCCTCCCCTGTGGGTGAGCGCGCGCGCAGCCGCCGCGATGGCAAATTGCTTGGCATCGGCGTAGGGCGCTGGCTGAACCTGTTGTATTCCCACACAGCGGTTGGTCATGGGGCCCACCACACCGATGCTGGAATCAGACTCAAACACAGACAGCAGACGTTGCAGCCATCCCGCGGGTACGAGAACATCGTTGTTGATCACCACCGCATACGCGCCCTGGCAGCGATCCAGACCTTGGTTGCACGCGTACGCGAAGCCTTCGTTGCGCTCGTTGCGCACACACGAAAGGTTTCCGTGCTGGCGAGCGAAGGTGTTGGCCACCTCGGCCACTTCGGGTCCAGAGCCGTTGTCCACCAGAATCACTTCGAAGTCGTGCGGCGTGTGCGCGTAAAGCGCTTGCAGAAACGCATGGGTCAGTGGCGCTTGATTAAACACCGGAACCACGATGCTGACTTTTTCGCGGCGGGGTGCCTTGCCAAATTGGCTACTGATCACGGCGTCGTTTGCGCCTGCCGCGCTTGCCAAATTCGCCGCTTGCCCCAGCAACACCTGGCGGGCGCTTTCCAGCGTATGTGCAGGTCGCGCAGGGGCTGCCAAACGCCGCGCATACATGTCCCATGCTGTTGCCAAGCTCAATCCGAGCTGCGCTAACCTTGGCCCAAATTCATGAATGGCCGCGGGCAATAGACCAGCCGCTTTCACGCAGTTGCCGCGCGCCACAAAACACATCGTCTCGGGAACCCCTGTGGTCTCCCTCCGGCCTTGGACGATGGGGCCCAGCGCGTGTTCCATTACGGATAGATCCAAGTCATCGGTCACCGCGCCTGTTGTTCCCATGGGGGGCAGACCCGCCGCCACCACGGCCAAAGTTGGATCGCTCTGCAGGTGCGCCACAGCGCGATCCAACCAGTGCCACGACGGCACACAATTGGGCGGCGACAGCGCGACCAGATCGGTTTCCAGTTGCGCCAAGGCTGCGTGCCAGGCCGCTTCGGTGTCTTGCGGCGCGGACAACCATTGCGCGTTGGCCTGTTTGGCCATCCAAGCCGCGTAGTTTTGGCTTGTCAGGTCGGCGCCCGCGTTCACAATCATCCATGCATCTTGCGCACCCAACGTGGCCTTGGTGGTCTCCATCCAAGCCGCCAGCGTTGGCAGCGCGCCTGGCAGAACCAAACTTACAACTGTCAGCGGGCTGCGGTCTGCCTTGGCCCGAGGCGTGGCCGCGCGCAGGTCGTGGCGCAAGTCTTTGTCAAACTGGTCGACCCTACCCAGCCACTGGGCGTGCAGTCGGTCGATGTTGTGTTGTTCGTGCGCGAAACGGCCAAGCGTTGCGGATGTCACGTGGGTGATGACGGAGCGCGGCTCAAACAACACCTCGTGACCAGCGGCGCGCGCGCGCAAACACAGGTCGATGTCCTCGTAGCCGTTGATGTAGCCCTCATCAAACCCACGCAGGTGGCGAAACACGGCCGCGCGAACCGCCACACAGGCCGCAGTCACGGCGCTACAGGTTTGCAGTTGCTTGGGCGCAGCTTCGCAGGGTTCGCCTTCCAAAACGTGATAAGCGCTCAGGGGATAGCCAAGCCCATAAGCCAGCGCCACCCCCGCGTGCTGAATGCGCCCATTGGGAAACAGCAGCAAGTTGCCCACCATGGCAGCGCGTGGGTGTGCGTCTAGCGCTTGCAGCAAAGGTGGCAGCCACCCAGCATGCAGTTCGGTGTCGTTGTTTAGAAACAACAGGACGGGGGCCTTGGCCAACGCAGCGCCCTGATTGCAAGCGCGGGCGAAACCCAGATTGTGTTCGTTTGTGTGAATGACCAAAGGCGTGTTTGCGTGGTCAAGCCCCTGGACGGTCTCGTCGGTAGAGCCATTGTTGACCACGATCACCTCAATGCGTTGGCCATCGGTGTAGGCAAACAACGTCTCCAAGCAACGCTGGGTCAGCGCCCACTGATTCCAGACGGGGATGATGATTGAAACGTCGGGCGCCATGGTCCGGTCACCAAAGAAGCAAGCGCAGGGCCACCGTAGGTTGCCTGCGAGGGCCTCATCAACGTTGGGGTTAGGCCAGTTGGGGGCGCCATATTTGTGACGGAGGCTTGTGATCCGCTCGCTTCCGTCGGCTATTTGACGCGCATGCGATGCGTTCCCAGGGCGTTGCCTGTCAAGACCAACTGTGGACAGATATGAGGTTTTTTGGCGTCTGTGTGACCGCCACTCCCACTCAAATTGCGGCTCAACACACGCTTCGATGCGAAGCCTCTTGACGGGCAGGGCAGGGGGACGCTACCCCTAAACCTCGCTTGCGGGCCGCTCACGCCCGCCGCCCCTTCAGACAACTTTTCATCGTCTTCGCGTTCGTTTTCCAAACTCAACCTCGCAATGTTGCCCGGAGACTTGCCAGGACATTTGTTCCAAACCCACCCCAGCTTCAAGGAGGCTGCATGAGCCTTACCTCCGCAGAAGCCGGCGCAACGGGTTGGTCGCGGCCCAGCACGCAAGAAAAGGGGCTACGGCTCAGGCAGTGGCAGAATCAGGCGCTTGAAGCGTTCGAGATGTCCCCCATGCCCAGTTTCTTGGCGGTGGCCACGCCAGGCGCTGGCAAGACCACCTTTGCCTTGACGGTGGCTCGCCGTGCGCTGGTGGCCAAGCACATCAAGCGGCTCGTGATTGTGGTGCCCACGCAGCATTTGAAAGTTCAGTGGGCCAGCGCCGCTGAGCGCGCGGGCCTTCACTTGGATCCCGAGTGGGCCGCGGGGTATGGCGCTTTGCCGTCTGACGTGCATGGCGTTGTGGTGACGTATCAGCAGGTGGCGGCCAATCCAAACGCTTTGCGCTTGTTGGTCAATGATGCCCTGGCGGTGTTGGATGAAGTTCATCACGCGGCGGACAGCCGCTCTTGGGGCGATGGCGTGCGTATCGCGTTTGAGAAGGCGTGGCGGCGGTTGTGCCTTTCGGGCACGCCGTTTCGATCAGATCAAAGCAGCATTCCGTTTGTGCGTTACGAAGGTGATTTGGCGTGCGCGGATTACGAATACGGTTATGGTGAAGCCCTCAAGGATAGGACCGTGGTGCGCCCGGTGTATTTCCCGCGCATCAACGGCCGCATGGAGTGGACCGCGCCGGATGGCAACGCCTACAGCGCCACCTTCGACGATAAGTTAACCAAAGACTTGGCCAGCCAACGGCTGCGCACCGCGCTTGATTTGGAAGGCGAGTGGCTGCCGGCCGTGCTGACCCAGGCGCACGCTCAGCTTCTGCATTTGCGCGGGCAAGATCCCCGCGCGGCTGGCTTGGTGATCGCGATGGATCAAGATCACGCCAAAGGTATTGCCGAAATCTTGCGTGAACGCACGGGCACGGTGGCCACGGTGGCCACGTCGGACGATCCGGTGGCTTCACAAAAAATCGCACAATTTTCCGAGGGCCGCGATCCGTGGATTGTGGCGGTGCGCATGGTGTCTGAAGGCGTGGACATTCCCCGCTTGCGCGTGGGGGTGTACGCCACCAACACTGTGACCGATCTGTTCTTTCGCCAAGCCGTGGGACGTTTGGTGCGCTGGCATGGCACATCGGCGAAGCAAACGGCGTACATGTTCATTCCCGACGATGCACGTGTGCGCGCTTCCGCGTTTACGATCGCCGAGCAACGCCGCCACAGCTTAAGGAAGAAAGACAACCCCGACGACATATGGGGCCACGATGCGGCGCCTGCGGAGGCCGCGCCTCAGGAGTCCGACTTGCTCGACGATCAGCTGTCGCTGTTCGCGGCTTTGTCAGCGGTGCCCCTGGACGATCAGGGGCGGCCCTTGGATGAACAACGGGTGTTTGAGGACGCGGGTGAAGAGATCCCGGATTTGGTGGGCTTTGGTGGCGAGCTGGCGACGGCGCCGCTGGAAACCGCATGGGAATCCGTCGCACCCTTGCCGCTGCCCGAGCCCGAGCCGGCCCCTGCGCCCTTGCCAGCCGGCAGCCCATTGGCCAAGCGCCGCGATCTGCGCGAAAAAAACAGCGCGATTGTGCGCGAGCTGGTGCACCTCACGGGACGCCGCCATGCCGATGTCAACGGCGACCTCAATCGCAAGTCGGGCGTCAAACGGATCAGCGAGGCTTCCATTCGCCAGTTGGAAAAGCGCTTGGAAGTGGGCCAAGCGTGGCTGCGAAAGCTTTAGCGTCGAGCGCTTTTTCGCTCGCGGCGTGATCGTTCGAGGGCGCTTCTGCCTGCCTGAACACCATGTTGTAATATTTACCTCCTTTTTTACAACATGCTAGTGTGGGTTCTCATGTTTCCCCGTCTGCTCACTCCACCCAGCAAAACGTTTTTCCTGTTCGGGCCCCGTGGAACCGGAAAATCAACCTGGCTCGCGCAGCATTTCAGCAAGGCCGGTGTGACGATTGATCTCTTAAACTCCTCGAACTATCTGCGGCTGCTGAGCAAGCCTGACGACCTCAACGTTCTGACAGCGCACCTTGCACCGGGAACTTGGGTGGTGATCGACGAGGTGCAACGGGTTCCGGCACTCCTCAGCGAAGTTCACGCGCTTTACGAAAAGCGTAAGTTGCACTTCGCGTTAACGGGATCGAGCGCCCGCAAGCTGAAGCGCGGCGGTGCAGACATGCTGGCTGGGCGTGCGCTCGTGCGCGACATGTTTGCCTTGGTGTATCCAGAGCTGCCGTCTGACCATTCGGTCGAATCGCGCCTGCAATGGGGCTCGCTGCCAGGTCTTGTCGCAGAGTGCCAGTATGCTGTAGATGTGCTTTCTTCTTACGTGGAAACGTATCTGCGTCAGGAGATCATGGCGGAGGGCCTTGTGCGAAAACTTGAACCCTTCGCCCGCTTTCTCACCGTTGCAGGAGCGATGAATGGGCAGGTGCTAAACCTGCAGAACGTGGCACGCGAGGCGCATGTGGCGCGCTCAACAGTGGATCAATACTTCGAGATTTTGGAAGACACTTTGATCGGAACAAGGTTGACCCCCTATCGACCAGGGGCCCTCGTGAAGGAAATCAGCCATCCCAAGTTCTACTTCTTCGATGCTGGCGTGGCGCGCGGCGCGGCCAATCTTCTGAATGAGCCCTTCGATGCCGTTGCCCGTGGTTTCGCTTTGGAAACACTGCTTTTGGGGGAACTGCGGGCTTATAACCACTACGCTGGCAAGGGGCGAGGCCTTTACTACTACCATTCAGAGGGCGGGCTCGAAGTGGACTTCATCGTTGAGCTGAGGAGAAAGACCCTGCAGAGGCCGGCCGAGGTCCTTTGCATTGAAGTCAAGTCTTCCACGAAGTGGGACGCGCGTTGGTGCAAACCCATCCGGGCGCTGGCCCAGAGAAAAGCTTTGAAAGTCGCCAAAGGCATCGGTGTGTACTTGGGCAAAGAAAGGTTGAGTTACGATGGCTTTGAGGTGTGGCCTTTAGAACTCTTCTTGCAGCAGCTTCACGAAGGCGCGATCTTTTAAACAAACAGCGCGCAAGGCCTGTCGACAACCCGGCCGGGTCATCTGGCCCTGCGGACGCCCTGCTAGACTGCGCAACCATGAGCAACTCATTCGTGAACAAGCGCGGCTTTAACCCTTTGATGGCGGGGGTGCTTTGGGCCGCTCTCGTCGTTACCACCATGGCGGCCCCCGCGCATGCCTTCGATCTTGGGGGGATGGCCAACAAGGGCATCGATTCCGTTACCGGAAAGACCCGAGACAAGGCGGTGGTAAAACTGAACGCCAAGCTTTTGGCTGAAGGTCGAAAGAACCAGTGCAGCTTCAAGAGCGACAGCGATGAGCTGGCGCCCGGCTGCGACAAGAAGGTTCGCAAACTGGCCAACACCTTGGCCGACGTGAAAAAGCATCTGAAAGTGGCTGGCGTCACGAGCTACAAGTTTGAGGTCTCGGGGCATACCGATTCGTCAGGCTCTGCCGCACGCAACAAAGAGCTTTCGGGACAACGGGCCGCGGTGATTGTAAAAGAGTTGATCGCCAAGGGTGTGGCGGCCAACGAGATCATTTCGGTAGGGCTTGGATCGGAACGGCCCTTGGTAAAGCGTGACAACACGCCGGCCAAAAAGGCCAGAAACCGCCGGTACGAAATTCAAATCCGTTTCTGAACTCGTCGTCCCGACAACGACCAGCCAAACGCAACGGGCGCGACAGAGTCGAGGCCTTCAGTCCTTTGCTGCTTGCGGCGCAAGGATGAGCGATAGCAGATCGGGCTTGTTCGGTTGCCGGATCAGCTGCGGCACGCGAGGGCCTTGGCGCCAAAACACGCGACGGGTGGAAAAATGCTCGGCGTCTTCAACCAAAACCTCCACCCAGCCGCGTTTCGAGGTCTCTTCAACGGCGGCGCGCAAACGCTCGGGCGTATAGCGTCGCCCGTTGACCGCCACGATCTGCATGGCCGGTGCCACCCGCGCCAGTGCCGCGGGGCTTCTGGGCAAGACATCCACGACGGCGCCGGTGTCGGTTGCAAACAAACCCAGCGAAAAGCTCAGGTTGATTTCTTTGGTGCTGGCTTCAACAGCGCGAAACACAGTGGTGGGCTCAGCCGTGAACGTCTGTTTCCAGCCCACGGCATCCAGCGCCGATAAAGCAGCGGCAGGCACGATGTTGTCCACCTTTGCTTTAAAGTACGCATCCCAATCGTAAGCCGCCACAAGGCTCAGAGCATTGAGCAGCTGCTCGCGGTTATAGGGCAACACGCTGGGCTTGCCCGCTACGGTGCCAAAAAAGGCCTTGCAAAAATCATCGAGCGATTTTGTGCCCGACGTGCTGCTTCGGATGATGCCGTCAACTTCCAGCCACAGCAGCACCCCCTCGGGGTAGTAGTCCAACCCTCGTCGCACGTTTCGCCACTGCTTCACCGCATGCCCCAACACCGGCGCCGATGTGGCTGTGTCCGCCAAGGAGCGCCACTGACGTCCGGTTTGCGCGTCCATGCCGGCGGCTGTTAGCGCCAAGGTCTCGCGCGCCTGCTCTGCCGTTCGCAGCCCCGCACGCGCTGTGAGCACCTCACCTAGATACGAGGTAAGCCCTTCGTAAACCCAAAGCAGCCGCGTGTCGTAAGCCTGCTGAAAGTCGGCAGTCACAAGCCCTTCGGGGCGTCGGTGTTTGCCATTCCATGAATGTACCAATTCGTGCGGCAGCAGACCGGAACGAAACAGCCGCTTGGCGTCGTCGTTCCACGTGTCCTCGAACACGCGGTTGTCGCTGCTTTCGTGGTGTTCAAGCCCACCGTGAGGCACGTGGTTTGACAGTGCCAACAAGAACACATAGCGGCTATAGGGGCGGGCGCCGAACAGCGCCCCGGCTTCTTTCACAAGCTGCTTGTAGGCTTGTAGAGTTTGGGGTGGCAGATCCAGCGCGCGCTCTGACTCACCGGCGGCAAACAGCGTGTGTGAAGGGCCACCCGCGGGCGATAGATCCCAGCTGCGTGTATGCACGCCTGCCAGCAGTGGCGAATCGATCAAAGTTTCGAGCGACGTGGGGGCAAATCGCAGGCGGCTCGGTGATGTTTGCGTGGCTGTCAGTGTGGTGGCCCAAGCCCAACCGGCGGGCAAACGCACCGACGCGGCAACGCGATAGCCAGAAGGTTGGGCCCCTTGGGGGTACAGCAACATCGTGTTCCACTTCAAAATCATCAACTGCGTGGAAGCATTGGCTGGCGAGGGCGCCCCTCGACCGCCCACGCCTGTTACGGCGTCAAACGCCACGTCCACGGTGGATGTCCCTTCAGGCAGTTGCAAACGAAGGGTGTAGGCATCGCCGCTGTCCCTCACCCAAGGCACGTCCTTGCCTGCCGCACGCACGCGCAGGTTGACCACATCGTTGATGGGGCCTGTGGGGCCATGTTCTCCCGGAAGCCATTTGGGAAACACCAGCGCCACACTGCCAGGCGGCAGCGGCAGCGTTTGCCGAACGTGCACGATGTGCAAAGCCGCGTCGGTGGCGTCCACCTCCAAGGTGGCCACGCGGGCGTCGGCATGGGCGGTGCGTGCAAAAAGCGTAAACACCCCGCAAAGCGCGATTCCGCACAAGCATCGTCTGTCGCTGCTTTTCATGGCCCCCATATGACCGCAGATTGCGGTTTCTGTCTGCACTTGCGAGGCAGGTTGTGGCATCGGCGGCGAAGCGGGCAGATGCGCCAGCGGTGCTGCTAGACTTGGCGCGTGGCTACCTCGTCAACAAGCTTGGCTCCCCGACCCACGCTGCTGCGCGCGCAAGAAGCGGCGAAAACGCTGGAAAAGGCTCTGCGCGGCTTTCGCGGCGATCTCACCGTTGCGGACGCGGCGGAAAAAGGCGGCTTGGCGTTGCGGGACGCCGAAACCGGCTTGCACGAACTGGTGTCGCGTTACCAGGGCCATCTGGGGGCCACCAGCAAGGGAGAATTGCTGTTTCGGTTTCCGCGCGGGTTGGTGAAACCCAACTCAGGGACGCCGCGCTGGCTGAAGAAAGTGGGTCGCGCTGCGGCGGGGGTGGGGCGCTTCGTTGTGCGTGCCTGGGTCTCCGTGGTGGTGGTGGGCTACGCGCTGGTCTTCGGGGCGTTGCTCATCGCCATGGCGCTCAAAGACGATCGCGACGGCGATGGGGTGGGCACCGCCGTGGCGGTGGTGTTTCGCGTGATCGCTGAAGCTTTATTTTGGACCTTCCATCCGTTTTCACCGTTTTACCGTCACTCTGAACCCAATTGGTTGGCGGGCGGACGCAGGCGGAAGCAACCGAAGATTCCGTTTTACGAACGCGTGAACAAATTTGTGTTTGGGCCTCCCCCCACTCCCGAGCCCACCGCGCAAGAGCGGCAATCGCAGTTGGCGGCCGAGATCCGGCAGCAAAATGGGCGCGTGGGTGTGGCCGACGTGATGCGCGTAACTGGGCTCTCGCGCGACGAGGCCGACGCGGTGCTGTCGCGCTTGCTGTTGGACTTTGATGGCGAAATCGAAGTCACCGAAGACGGCGCCCTAGTTTATGTGTTCAAGCAGCTGCGCCAAACGGCGCTGGAGCGTTCAGAAACGGCTGCACCAGCGCCGTTTTGGCGAACCAAGGCCACAGCAAGTCCTGTCACCGGCAACCCTGCGGGCAGCAACCTGCTGATCGGCGGCCTCAACGCGTTCAACATTCTGGGCAGCGGCTACGCGCTTGCCAATGGGCTTACGATTGAGCGCCTGATTTGGCAGCTACAAACGGCGGCCGAAGAAGCGCGCGGCATCTACCCCATTGATCCACCGCCTGAGGGCGTGCCCTTGGTGTTGGGTTTGATTCCGTTCGTGTTTTCGTCGGCGCTGTTCATCTTGCCGGCGCTGCGCAGCTTCCGTGCGCGTTCGGCGCGGCGCCGGGCAGAAGCCGAAAATGGCCGCCGCGCGGTGGCCGCGCATGTGCTTGAAGCGGGTGAGCTCACATACCCCGAGGCCGAGTTGCTGGCCACCTGGAAGCGGGGGGCAGGCCGTGACCCCGCATCGCGAGAACTTTTGCAGGCGGTGCAATCGCTGGGCGGCGACTTCGACCTTGAGGGCGACGCTTCGGTGTTCCGGTTCTCAGAACTGGCCCGCGAACGCGAGGCTTTGGTGCGGGCGCGGCGGCAGGCCTTGGGCGAAGAGCGCAGCGCCGGTCAGCTTGTGTTTTCGTCGGATCAGTAAAAAGGTAACTTGGTGGAGCTACGCGGGATCGAACCGCGGACCTCCTGAATGCCATTCAGGCGCTCTCCCAGCTGAGCTATAACCCCAAGTCCTTGCCGCCGAAGCGACGGCGCTCTGTCTACCAGCACCTTTTGCGGCGGTCAACGGACAAGCGACGGAAATGTTTCACCGAAGCGCGCTCAAGGCCCCCTCCGGCGCACCAGGTTGTTGATGATTGGTTTCTAAAACCCCGGGAAGCCGGCGTGTTTGGTAGTCTGGCGTCCCTGTGAACCCTGAAGACCTTCGTACCCTTTTAGACCGCGTGCGCCAGGGGCAAACCGGCGTTGACGCCGCCTTGGTGGAACTGCGCGACCTGCCTTACCGCGCCTTGGGCTTTGCCAACGCCGACACCCATCGCCACCTGCGCACTGGCTTTCCCGAAGTGATTTACGGCCCCGGGAAAACCCCTGCCCAAATCGCCACTTTGCTCAAGGAACTTGGCGCCCGCACCACCGTGATGGCCAGCCGGATCACCCCCGACGTGGCCGCCGCCGTGCAAAGCTTGGTGCCGGACGTGCGCTACCTGGAAGTGCCTCGCATCCTGGTCTTGGGCGCCGATCCGCCGCGCGACAAGGGGCGTGGCCGCATTGCCGTGCTCACCGCAGGCACCGCTGACATTCCCGTGGCCGAAGAAGCCGCTGTTACCTGCGAACTTGATGGCAACGACGTGGTGCGCGTGTTCGATGTGGGCGTGGCCGGCTTGCACCGCCTGTTGGCACACAAGGACACGCTGCAAGCTTGCGAGGTTCTCGTGGCGGTGGCCGGCATGGACGCCGTTTTGCCCACCGTCACCGCCGGCTTGTTTGGCCGCCCTGTGATCGGTGTGCCCACCAGCGTGGGTTACGGCGCCAGCTTTGGCGGTGTGGCTGGCCTGCTCACCATGCTGAACTCCTGCGCCACCGGCGTGGCCGTGGTGAACATTGACAACGGCTTTGGCGCGGGTCGCATGGCCTCGATGCTCAACCGCAAACGCACCCTCGCCTAAAACCTGCATTCGATGTCTCAAACGCAAATTCCAAACCTAAAAGGCGCGCACCTGCATTTCGATCCGCACGCAGGCATCGCGGGCGACATGACCGTGGCCGCTTTGGTGGATTTGGGTGTGCCCGCGCAGGTTGTGACCGAGGCCATCGCAGCCTTAAAACTCAAAGGCCTCAAAACCCATTTTGAGACGCGCAAACGCGGCGCCTTTGTGGCCACCGGCTTTGTGGTGATGTGGCCGCAAGACAAGGCGACAAAGCAAACATTGCAAGCTCCCGCCGCTGCACACGGCCATCACGACAAGCACGGCCACGCCGGCCACCATCATCACCACGAACACCGCGACTACGCCGAGATCAAACGCTTGCTCACAACCGCGCCTCTGGATTCTGCCGTGAGGCAGATCGCTCAGGATGTGTTTCACCGCATCGCCGTTGTGGAAGGTGAGCGTCATGGCGTGGAGGTCGACAAAGTCGCGTTTCACGAAGTGGGCGCGTGGGATTCGATTGCCGACATCGTGGGCGCCGCCGCCGCGCTTGCCCATGTGGCGCCCGCCTCTGTGTCATCAACGCCCCCTGTGCTTGGCACCGGCAGCGTGAAGACCGCGCACGGCTTGTTGTCGGTGCCCGCGCCCGCCACCGCGGCGCTGTTGCAAGGCCTGCCCGTGATCAGCGAAGGTCAGGGTGAGCTGACAACGCCCACTGGCGCCGCGATTTTGGCTGCCGTGGTGCAACGCTTTGGCCCGCCGCCGCCGATGAAACTCTTGGGCAGCGGCCACGGCGCTGGAACCAAGGAGCTGGCCGATCGTCCCAATGTTTTGCGTGTGATGGCGGGTACGCCGTGGGGGCAGGCTTTGCCCGACGCCGCACCCAGCGTGGTTCTGCTGGAAGCCAACATCGATGATATGTCTGGCGAATTGGTGGCCGCGCTGATTGAGGCGTTGTTTGTGGCTGGGGCGGTTGACGCTTGGAGCACGCCCATATTCATGAAAAAGGGACGCCCGGCTGTGCAGGTGTCAGCGCTGGCACCACCGCCCTTGCAGGACCAAGTGCAAGCTGCCTTCTTCCGCAACTCCACGACTTTGGGCGTGCGCGCGGCGCCTTTCGCGCGCACCGTGCTGCCGCGGGCGGAAGTGCAGGTGCAAACAACGTGGGGGCCGGTGCGCATCAAAGTGGCCGCGTTTGAAGAGCAGCCCATCACCGCCACACCTGAGTTCGAGGATTGCCGCGCGCTCGCTCTGAAGGCCCATGTGCCCGTACGCGTGGTCTACGCCGAAGCCCAGTCCCTGGCGCAGCGGGATCTCGCCGAGCGCTCCTCCGTGAAACCGCGAAAGGATAGGTGATGGCGCGCAATTCCTCCAGGCCTCCCACCTCTGAGTTTGAAAGCGAAGCCACCACGCGCACACGGCGGGCGGTGTTGGAACGTTTTCCGCTGATGCCACCCGCGGATGTGCTGCGAAACATCGTCGATTTTTCACGTGCCGTGACGGCGGATCTGGGCGAAAGCGATCTGTCGCGCATCGTCTACGAAGGCCTGCGTGCCTTGTTGCCAGGCCGCTTGGTGGCCGTGCGCATGTTGGATCCCAAGTCCCACGCCCCCACGCACATTTTGGCCGAAGAAGCTCTTGTGCCCGACGCGATGACGATGCCCGCCACGATCTCGCGCGGGGCGCTCGATCACCAAAACGTTCGCGACAATCTGCCCAAAGATCCAACAGGCAAAGACAGCCTGCCTGCCTACATTCGCGTTGTTGATGAGCACCCTCTGATCTTCAAAGACGCTGTGGCGGGCTTTGCTGTGCCCTTGTTGGCAGGCGGCCACATGATGGGCGAAGTGCACGTCGATTACCCCAGCGCAGAGGATGACGACACCACCGCCACGCGCTGGTTTCCCATCAAAGCCGATCAGGGGTTGGTCATTCCGATTGTGAATCACATTGCGGTGGTGGCGCACACCCGCCGTCTGTTGCGCGAAACCTCTTATCTGCAGGAGTACCTTGAACAAATTGTCGATCAGGCCAATGCCTTGATCGTGGCCACCGATATGTCTGGCAAGGTGACGGTGTGGAACCGTGCGCTTCATCGTATGACCGGCTTTTCGCGATGGGATGCGGTGGGGCAGGATTTGAGTGCCTGGTTCAAAAAGCTTGGCACACCGCAGTTGCCGCTGGTCATGCGCCAAGCCGCCGCTTCGGGCGATACGGTCACGCGGGAGATGCGTTTGCCTTCAGCTGGAGGCGCCATTTTGCGGGCGGCTTTTAATGTGGTGACCGTGCGAACGGGCGAAATGCCTGCTGCCATTTTGGCGGTGGGGCAGGACGTTACGGCGATGCGCGCTTTGCAGGGGCAGGTGATTCACGCTGAAAAGCTTGCCACTTTGGGCCAGATCGCCGCCGGCGTGGCCCACGAAATTAACAACCCGCTCACCTCCATCCAAGTGTGTGCCGACGCTGTGGCTCGCAAAGCCAAACTGGCCATCGAAGGCCGCGTGACCAACAGCTTCGAGGCGTCGGACATTGATCGGCTGGCGAAAATCACCGAAGGCGCCGAACGCATCCGCCGGTTTGCCAAAGACCTTGTGAGTTATGCAAGGCCCAGTGGCGCCGAAAATCAGCCATTCATGTTGAACGACTTGGTGGAACACGCGCTTTCGTTTTGCGAACACGTGCTTGATGAAGCGCACGCCGAGGTGGAGCGCGACATGCACGCCGATCTGCCCCCGCTCACCGCCATCCGCGATCAAATTTTGCAAGTGGCCATCAACCTCATCACCAACGCCGCGCAAGCGCTACCCAAAGAAGGTGGGCAAGTGCGCGTGCGCACCTGGCGTCGCGGCAACGCTTCGGTGGGCTTGGCCGTCTCAGACACGGGCAAAGGCATCAAAGAAGCCGATCGCCCTCACGTGTTCGAGCCGTTTTTCACCACCAAGCCGGCGGGGCGAGGCACGGGCTTGGGGCTTTCCATTGTGCGCAACATTGTGTTTTCACACGGCGGTCAAATCACCTTTCAAACGCGCCAAGGTGGCGGTACAACGTTTGTGGTCACTTTACCTTTGGCCCGCGACGAAGCGGACGCCGAGGCGGTTGACGACCACACTTCAACGACATAAGAGCCAAAACAAGAATGAAGCCAGACCATTTGGTGGAAGCGCTGCAAGGCGTGGCCGAGCAACTCGGCGTCAAAGTTCGATACGAAAACTTGGGTCCGGGGGGATTGCTCAACGGCGGTGGCTTGTGCCGCTTGCGGGGCGAGTGGACCTTGATTGTGGACAAGAAAGCCGCACCCACCGACAAAGCCTCTGTTCTCATCGAAGCGCTTGCCACTTTTGACGTGGAACCCCTGACAATTGCGAAGCCGGTGAAACAATTGCTCCTAGTGCGCCGCCAGACCCTGCTGTCTTCGGGCGCCATTGCAGCGCCCGCCCCGGCGGCCTAGGCCCTGACGCTGACACCCGCTAGCGGCTGAGGGCGGCCACGTGCGCGCTGACGAAGGGGTCTTCGGCCAGCGTGGCGCGCAGCGCGGTTTCGAGCTCTTGACGCAATGCGGGAGGCGCTTCGCTGCCCAGCTGGCGGTCCAAAATGCGCTGCACCAGTGAATCCACCGCGGCTTCGGGGGACAAACGGCCGGCTTTCAAATCCGCGCTGAGGTCGCCAACGACCTGCGCCATCTCGGGCGCGCGGCCAGCTTGTTGGGTGCTAACTGTGGCCGCCGCTTCACTTGATTGCGCGGCTTGAGCGCCGTCCAAAGCTTTGGTGGTGTCGCTTGCATCTGCCTTGTCGATAGACGCCGCTTCAATGTCGGTTGGGGGCTGCCCAGCGCCGGTTCCGTTCACCTTCATAGACCTTGCCAATCTAGCACAGGCTGTGCTGGTGGCCGCCCGCGAAGGGATCCGCTGCCGAAAGCGTTTTCGGCGGCGCGAGGCGTGGGTTGGTAGGAGCTTTTCATAGACCCTCTACTTAGATTTTCGGTCCAGTCGGCTAAGGAGTTGCCTGTTTTTTTCACAACTTGGCCGATTTTGTCGTCCGGCCTACCCCCTGCTTTGTTTGCGACCCACTTTGGCTTATCTTGATAGCCCCGACCTCCTGGAGATTCCGTATGGCCCCGCTTCCCCATTGCCGCTATAGGCTTGACACTATTGTGCTTTTTCGTTATGAGCACATGTCTACGTCCAGGGCCAAAGCGATTGCTCTCGCCACCGACAGGGTACCCCTTTGAAGAAACCCATTCCGTTCGGAAAGTATTATCTCCTTGAGCGGATCAATGTCGGGGGGATGGCCGAGGTGTTTAAAGCCAAGGCCTTTGGGGTCGAGGGCTTTGAGCGCCTGATCGCGGTCAAACGCATACTGCCAAACATCGCTGAGGACGAAGAGTTCATCACGATGTTCATCGACGAGGCCAAGATCGCCGGGCAGTTGCAGCACGCGAACGTCGCGCAAATCTTCGACCTGGGCAAGGTAGACGACAGCTACTTCATCGCGATGGAATACGTGCATGGCAAAGACCTGCGCGCCATATTCGATCAGCTGCGCAAATTGGACATGACGATGCCCATTTCGCAGCTTTGCTACACCCTGATGCAGGTGTGCGAAGGGCTTGATTTCGCCCACAACAAGAAAGATGTCAGCGGCCGCGCGTTGAACTTGGTTCACCGCGACGTCTCGCCCCAGAACATCCTCATTGGCTACGAAGGCGAAGTGAAGCTGGTGGATTTTGGCATTGCCAAGGCTGCGGGCAAGGCCTCGAAAACCCAGGCCGGCATTCTGAAGGGCAAGTTCGGCTACATGTCCCCAGAGCAGGTCAGGGGGCTCCCGGTCGACCGCCGCAGCGACATTTTCTCAGTGGGCATTTGTCTTTACGAAATGCTCACAGGTGAACGTTTGTTCGTGGGCGAGAGCGACTTCTCAACGCTCGAGAAGGTGCGCAACGTGGAGATCTTGCCGCCCACGCGGTTTAACAAAAAGGTTCCCATCGAGCTTGAACGCATCGTTCTAAAGGCCTTGGCGAGGGAGCCTGAAGATCGATACCAAAACGCCATCGATCTACACGATGACCTGCAGGCGTTCTTGTATTCCGTGGGCGAGCTTTGCTCCCGCAAGGACTTGGCGGGTTGGATGAAACGCTCGTACGCCGCGGAAATTGAAGAAGACATCGCCAATCTGGAACAGTACCGACAACTTTCGCAACCCATGACAAACGATCAACAGCCAAGTGGTACAGGCCGCTCATCGCGAGGCAAAGCCGAAGGGCTTGAATGGGATGATGAAGAGCTTGAAACGCAGATCTTCGACAAACCGCCCACGCCTGAAGATGTCGATGTCTATACATCGCGGGGCCGCGGCGACGACGACGAGGAACTAACCTCCGCCGACATCTTCGTAGCAGATGTGCCTCGAAGCGAAGCGCCCACCAACGAAACCTACCGTCAAAAGCAGGCGCAAGCTGCTGCGACGGCACCCGCGGACGACTGGGCGGATCAAACGGTGGCACAGTCGGCAGCCGAATTGCTGGCGGATATGGAAGAAGCGGCTGGCGTCGCCACGGAGGTGCAGCCCGCTTATAACCAAGCGGCGCTCGTAAATCCTTTTGCGCGCCCCACGCCCAACCGTCTGCCTCCCCCAAACGGAACGTTTCCCGGATTGGGCAACGTGGAAAGCCGTGGCTTGCCGCAACCGTCGGGAAGCTTGGGCTCCGACCTGTTCTCGTCGGTGGCCCCCATCCCGCATGCCGGCCAACCGCTAACTCAGCCCCCGTGGGGACAACCCCAGCGTCCCGCGCCCGCTCCCGCGCCCTCGTTGCCCCCTCCGTCAGGCATGGCAGCGTACGCCCAGCGCCAAG
>JBBSJE010000027.1:0-40430 GCA_038257535.1 Polyangia bacterium | reverse complement strand
TGCCCAAAGACGACCCCGCACGCCGCCGCCCCGACATTACACGCGCCAAAACTCTGCTGAATTGGGAGCCCAAAGTGCCGTTGGAAGAGGGGCTGGGGGCTACGATCGAGTACTTCCGAAGGCGGCTGGATTCGTAAACGGCGTGCTACAATTGACGCTATGGGACTTGCGAAGCGAATTGCCGAGCACATTGAGCCGTCCGTAGAGGACACGATCTTGCTGTTGCCAAACGCCATGTGGGCCGACTATCAGCGGCATCTCGAAATGCGCGGCGACAAGTCGGCGCCTCGCATTTCGTTTTTGGAAGGAACCATTGAAATCGCGAGCCCTTCACACACGCACGAGCAAATCAAGTCGCAGATTGGTTGCCTTGTCGAAGTCTGGTGTCTTGAGAATAACATTGACGTGTTCGGCAATAAACCCGAGGCCAGCCGCCCCGACCTGGCCATTGAAGTTGTGTGGACGTCAGGCGGTCTGAACAAGCTTGATGTTTATCGCAAGCTAGGCGTGGAAGAAGTGTGGTTTTGGCGGCGTGGCGTGATCACCATCCATGTCCTCCGCGACGATAACTACGAAGAAGTGAGCGCTAGCCTAAACCTTGTGGGCATCGACGTCGGACAGTTAGTGTCGTTTCTCGATCGCCCTTCAACCAGCCAAGCGATGCGCGACTACCGCGCCCACCTTCAAGCCGGCTAGCCAAGCCGATCGGCCAGGCGCTTGTACACATAGCGCCCCAAACCCATCGCCCACGTAAGCTGCGAATCGTGTTGTTGGCGTTGCTGCCAAAAGTAGCGAAAGGGTGAGGCGTCTTTTGTGGTGTGGGGCGCTTGTCCTTGCAAAATGGTCTCAAGCGCGCGGCTGAGCTCCCACGCCTGCGCGCGGGCACGCACGATGTTCATATTGGGTTGGGTGTTGCGCATGAGCATGTCCAGGTCGCGCTGTGTGCGCTCCATGGAAGGCGTTTGCGCCACGCTTTCGTGCAGCACCACCAGCAGCAACAGATCCTCAGCCGTGGGATACCGGAACCCCGCACGCTGGCTGGGGGTGGCGCGCGCCAAAATGCCGGCGTAATCAACGGGGCGCAAGATGGCTTTGTCTAAAAAGCGGTGCACTTCAACCAACGAGGGAAGCGCAGGGCTTTTCACGATGAAAGCACGCTCGCCCAACAGCGGCGCCGAGTGAGCGCGCTTCGCATGGGTTTTTTCTTTGTAGCCGGCCCAGAGGAGCGCGTTGCATACGGCGGCTTCATCCTGACCCACCAGCAGATCAACGTCACCCGCGAGCCGGGCTTGATCTGCAGGGTATGCCAGATCCACAATGGCCTGCCCTTTGACGATCACAGGCGCCAAGCCCATGCGGGCGAACTGTGCGCCAAGGTTGTCGAGCCGGTGCTCGTAGAGCGCGGCCGCAGCAAAGGTAAGGGGAGGCGCGGGGGGTGGGGGCACGAGGGTTAGCGAGTTTACCCCAGATTGTCAGCGCCGAACCCCGCAGAGCGCCTTCCTTACGCGCCCCCGTGCTTGAGCAACCGCTGCACCGCCAACGACTGCAACAGCGCCTTGTTCACCGGCCGCTTGGCATCCCAAAACACCCGTGCCTCGAAAAACGCTTTGGCCCTTGGGCTGGCTAACGCCCGTGCCAGCTCTTCGGCTTCTTCTGCGGTGTCGCAGGGCAAAAAATAGGCCGTGTCGTCAACCATCACCGGCTTGCCTGCAAACGGTGGCACCACCGTAAACACCAGCTTCTTGTACAAGCCGCAGATGGCCACTTTGTACGGCGCAAAGGCGTAGGCGCCCACGCCGAAGATCGCAAAGGGCGGCTGGTTACGATAGATGCGGCTCTTGCGTGCCAAAAACCGTGGCTCGTGACTCTGCAAATACGCCCATAGATTTGGTGCACGCGTTTTCATCGTGGTGGTGTCCTCGCCCAGTCGTCGTTGGGGCACGATCACATGCCGGCGGGCTTGCAGTAGGCCGTTGGCCAGATCAGAGCCCTTGAGCAAGGGGAACACATAGTCATCGTGGGCAGGCACCTCTTCGCCTAAGCCATTGCGAAGGCCGGTGTGTGCGTCGCCCTGCAGTTCCATCACCTGCGCGCAGTCGTGCTTGAGGCCCGAGCGCCACTGTTTGTGGGCCGTGCCTGCAAGCGTGCGGGTGCTTTCGTAGGCGTCCAGATCGCTATAACACTGGCCGTTGATGACACCCATATGTCGCGCAGGCGTCAACGCGGCCAGCGCTGCGTACACCGGCCAGCGCGTTGTTGTTGGCTGGGGGGCCCCGCTCTTGATGAGCAGCAAAACGGCATCCACAGCGGCCGCAAAGTGCAGGCGCGTGTCGATGGTGCGCACTTCGCCGTGCATAGGCCAGCTTTGCGTGGCCACCTGATGCATAATCCTTCGTGCCACCGTGGCTTTGCACAACATGGCCATGCAGAAGCGGCGGTTGGCCAACGCTTGGAGCAGGTGCAGCAGCATCCATTCCGAGATGTCGAAGTTGCTCTTGCCGGTGAGAGCGTCGAGGCCCTTGTGGTTTTGAAAGTTGGTCTTCTCGGGAAGGTTGCTGGCGTTCAGCGTGGACTGCGTGGCGCTGGTGACCCAGGGTGGATTGCCCACAATCAACAGCGGTTCAGGCAAGCGGCGCATCATCTCGGGCCAGTTCGTCGTGAAAAAATCACTTACCTCGACATGGGCTCGCGCCAATGGCAAGCGCGCCCGCGCGGTGGCCACATAGGCGGCAGATACGTCAAAACCCACAAGCGATGCGTCAGGAAAGGCCGCGGCCGACGCCTGCAAAAACGCCCCTTCGCCGCACGTGGGCTCAAGCACGCAGGCCGGCGGCGGCATAGATTTGCCAACGAGCGCCAGCACCTGCTGCGCCAAAAGCGCGGGTGTTTGCCAATCGCCGAACGCCTTTCGGGCCGCGCGGGCTTCTGTCGCTTGGTCCTGCAAAACGCTGACGATTCTTTTGGAATTTACACGGGGACGCGGTTGGCTCAAACTTTACCATCGTTTACCGCCGTATCCGGTAGGCTTGCGCGTATGAGCAGCGACACGAGGGGCTTTACGCGAAGGAATGTGATGGCCACAGCTTTGGGCAGTGGATTTGCTTTGGCGGTGCGACCGGTTTCAGCCGACACAATCATTACCCCCAGCGACGGCTTGGATGTGGATGAGGTGCAGATTCCCACCGCCTCGGGTGACATTCCTGCGTATCGGGCGTGGCCCGCCGGCAAAGGCAAGAAGACCTATCCCGTGGTGCTGGTGATTCAGGAGATCTTCGGCGTCCATGAGCACATCAAAGACCTGTGCCGTCGCTTGGCACAACGGGGGTACTTTGCGGTGGCGCCGTCGCTGTTTGCACGGCAAGGCGATGTAACAAAGATGGCCGAGTTCAAAGACATCATAAGCCACGTGGTGTCGAAAGTGCCCGACGCGCAGGTGATGTCGGATCTTGACGCCACGGTGGCGTGGGCCAAAACCACCGGCAAGGCCAATGTGGCAAAGCTGGCCATCACGGGATTTTGCTGGGGCGGTCGCATCACTTGGCTTTATGCAGCCCACAATCCAGCGGTGCGCGCAGGGGTGGCCTGGTATGGCCGCTTGGTGGGCGACAAAGATGAAATGAAACCGCAGCATCCTGTTGACGTGGCTGCAAGTTTGAAAGCCCCCGTGTTGGGTCTGTATGGCGCCGAAGACGGTGGCATCCCGTTGCAAAGCATTGAGCAAATGCGGCAGGCCTTAGCCACCGGCAAAGCCGCCGCCAAGCGATCAAAGATTCACGTTTACGAAGGCGCGGGGCACGCGTTCTTGGCTGACTACCGGCCCAGCTACAAAGCCGAAGCCGCCCAAGACGGCTGGGCAAAGATGCTGGCGTGGTTCAAACAAAACGGCGTGGCTTAAGCGTCGGATGCGGTTACGTTGCACATGGGCCCTAAACCCAACCTTTAACCGCCTCCACGATGCGTCCGGCCGTCTGCCCATCCCAAAGCGCAGGGATTTTGCCCTTTTTCTGACCATCAAGCGCGGCGGTGGCTTCGCGGATGATGGCGTTGGCGTCGGTGCCCACCAAAACGTTGGTGCCTTCGGTGATGGTGATGGGGCGCTCAGTGTTTTCGCGCAGGGTGATGCAAGGAATGCCAAGGGCTGTGGTTTCTTCCTGCAGGCCGCCTGAATCAGTGAGCGCCAAACGCGCGTTGCTGGAAAGGCTCAAGAATTCTAGGTAGCCAAGGGGCTCGCAGATTTTCAGGCCCGGGGTGTTTTCAAGCAGATCGGCGAAGCCAAAGCTGGCGGCTTGTTTGCGGGTGCGAGGATGCACAGGAAACACCACGGGCAAGCGGGCGGCGATTTGCGCCATCGCACCCAACACGCGACGAAACACCGCAGGATCATCAACATTCGAGGGGCGATGCAAGGTGGCAACGGCGTAACCACCGGCGCCAACTCCGAAGCGGCTGGGCACGTCCAGCGCGCGGGCGCGGGGCAGATGCGCCATCAGCGTGTCGATCATCACGTTGCCCACGCGGATGATCGTTTCGGGAGCGCAGCCTTCTTTCAGAAGGTTTTCGTCGGCGTCGGGGCTGGGGGTTAGCAGCAGGTCGCAGATGGAATCGGTCACCACGCGGTTAACTTCTTCGGGCATGCGCCAATCGCCCGAGCGCAAGCCGGCTTCCACGTGCGCACAAGGGATGCCGGCTTTGGCACATACAATCGATGCGGCCATCGTGCTGTTCACATCGCCCACCACCAAGACGCCTTTGGGTTTGTTCTCGGCAAAGAAGCTTTCAAGGCCCACCATCACGGCGCCGGTCTGTTGCGCGTGGCTGCCGCTGCCCACGCCCAGATCGGCGATGGGCCGGGGCATGCCCAAGTCTTCGAAAAACACCTTCGACATGGCTTCGTCATAGTGCTGACCGGTGTGGATCAGTTCGTGGGCAAGGCCGGCGGCCCGGAAGGCTTGGTGAATGGGGGCGGCTTTCATGAAGTTCGGGCGGGCGCCCACGATGGTGAAAAACATGGGCGGCACTTTACACCACCGCCGCCTCCCTGCGCGGGTTTGGCGGCGCGGAGACCCTTGACCGGCCCCGGGGCGGCTGCGTATGAACTTGGCTGTGAACATTTCGTCGACTGAGTTGCCGGGGGTTTTGTTGGTGCAGCCGAGGGTTTTCGACGACGCACGCGGGTCGTTTTTCGAGAACTTCCGCGCGAATGTGTTCGCCGAGGCGGGCATCGCGGCGTTTGTGCAGGAAAACCAGTCGCGGTCGGTGCCGGGCACCCTGCGGGGGCTGCACTACCAGCTGGACAAACCGCAAGGCAAGTTGGTGCGCGTGGTCAAAGGCCGCATTTTTGATGTGGCGGTGGACATTCGGCAAGGCTCCCCCAGCTTCGGCAAATGGGCTGCGCGTGAGCTTTCGGAGGAGAACCGGGCGATGTTATTCATCCCGCCCGGATTTGCGCATGGCTTTTGTGTTTTGGGCGATGAACCCGCGGACGTGGTTTACAAGTGCACCGATTATTATTCGGGGGCGGTTGACCAACGGGGGGTCAGTTGGAATGACCCGATGCTGGGCATCGCCTGGCCGGTTGCGGCGCCCCTACTTTCGGAAAAAGACCAGGTTTACGTGGGCTTGGCCGAAAATCGCCAAGATCTGCCCACATTCGTTCCTGCCCCCTAACGCCCGGTGGCCGACAAAGGCCACGCGCAGAATCAATTTTGTAACGAAGCGGGGTTAAAGTTGTGAGCGCCGCTTTCCGATGCATGAGAACGTGGCGATAAACACAGCGAAGGCTCCAGAGCCAAAGGGAAGTGAGAGGCGTGTACATTCACGCTTTGACTTCGAGGTGGAGGTTGGATTCGAGACCGAATCGAACTTCTACACCGGCTTAACCCAGGACATTAGCTCGGGTGGATTGTTCGTGGCCACCCACAACCTGAAGCCGGTGGGCGCCAGGTTCATGATTCAATTCAAACTGCCCGGCTCTCAAGTGTCTATCGACGTTGAGGCCGAGGTGCGGTGGTTGCGCGAAACTTCGTCGTTGCACAGATCAGATGGGCCACATGGCATGGGCGTTCGATTCGTGAACTTGAACCCCGAACACCATCAGCTCATCGAATCGTTTTTGAAGCAGCGCGACTCGTTGTTCTACGACGACGAATAAGATTTCTGGTCCGATTGGTTGGTTGGTTCCCGGCGGCCCCAAAAGGGCCGCCACTTTTTTGTTTGTGGCGTATGTTTTTTTAGGCCCCGCTGATGGTGTCCAACATGATGATGGGCGCATCGTCTGAAACCCCCGCGCGTGCTTCGGGGTTGAGATCAATCTGAACCACCAGCGCCCAATCTTCGTGAGCTTCGGGATCGCACAAACGCTGAACCGCCTCGTAGCGTTTGTCGCCCACAGTGCGCAGCAACGTGTTCTTTGGGGCGCGCGCGGCGGGAGTGGCGAGCAGCGTTCCGTATTGCGCGAAGTAGGGCGCCAGCGCTTCGTTGAGCCGCAACGGTGTCCACGGCGTGGGGGTGTCTTCGGGCTGCCAAATGGCTTCGAGCGCTTCTTCCCAATCTTTGCGGGCCAAGGCGCCCAGCAATCTATGCAGTTCGGTGCGCACCCGGGCGGATAGAGCCTTGGGATCGTCCCACAAGGGGCGTTTGGCGGCGGCGCGCGCACGCATGGCCGCTTCAAGCGCCTCGCCTTGGGCAATGCGCGCGGCGGCGGCCGCCGGATCCATCATGGTTTCCCACTCTTCAAGGAGGCTGGCGTCCACCGTGCGCACGATGGCGCCCAAGGTCAGCGCCATGTCTTCAACGGTGTCGTTGTGAAACTTGCGCGGCACCGATTGCACCAAGGTTTTGTAGCTATCGGTTAAGTAACGCAGCATCACCCCCTCGGCCCGAGACACGCCTAGGCTGCGGACGAAATCGTTGAAGCTGGCGTGGCGTTCAAGCAGCTCGCGGGCGATCCCTTTGGGCGAAATGTTTTCCTGCCCCACCCACGGATGGCGGTCGGCAAATTGGTTGAAAGTTTCATAGATGAAATCGCGGTTGGGCTTGGGCCATTCCATCGTTTCCAGCTCTTGCATGCGGGTTTCGTAGTCGGCGCCTTCGGCTTTCATCTCGGCCACCCGTTCGCCTTTGGCTTGGTCCAGCTGCGCCAACAGAAGCGTGCGCGGGTTTTCCAAGATCGATTCCACCAGCGCCAACACATCGAACGCATAGGTTTCGGCAGTGGGATCCAGAAGCTCCATCGTTTCCACCAAGTACAAACCCAGCGTTTGGTTCAAAGAAAATTCGTGCTGCAGATCGGCGCTGACTACGGGATAGGGGTTTCGTGCGCGCTCATCGGTTTGCAGCAAAATGAGGCCCGCGTGGCGAAGCGCGCGAAACATGCGTGCGGCGCCGCGTTTGTTTCGCTTTTTGAGCACATCGGAATCGTGGTTATGCGCGATGAGCTCGAGCAATAGCCGGTAGCCGGCGCCGCGCGCGGGATCGGTGCCTTCGGATTGCAACAGCGCCAGCAACAAACCGTGGGTGATCTGAAACTGCGACGACAGAGATTCAGAGGTGGCATCAATCAAACGTGTGAAGGTGTTTTGATCGTAGTGAACAAATCCTTTTTTTGGTGGCTGGCGCTTGGTGAACTTTTTGCCTTTTGATTTTTCCGCCAGGCGCCGGTTTTCAACAATGTGTGGCGGAGCCAAGGCCACCACGTAGCCTTGATCGTCAAAGCCTTTGCGGCCCGCGCGCCCGGCCACTTGGTGAAAATCACGGGCGGGCAAAATCTTGTCGTTTTCGCCGTCATATTTGCATAGTTGGGTGAACAAGACCGTGCGAATGGGAATGTTCACGCCCACGCCCAAGGTGTCCGTGCCACTGACCACCTTCAACAACCCTTGTTGTGCCAGCCGTTCAACCAAGCGACGGTACCGGGGCAGCAACCCCGCGTGATGCAAGCCAATGCCTGCCCGCAGATACCGCAACAGATCCTTGCCATAGGGGCTGGGGAATCGTTCTTTGGTTAAGATGGCTTTGAGCGCAAGCTTCTCGTCTTTGCTGATGAAATCCAAACTGGTAAGCGCCTGCGCCTGTTCCGCCGCTGACCTTTGGGTGAAGTTCACAACGTAGATGGGGGCGCGCCCGCGGTTAATGAGATCCGTCACCGTTTCGTGGATCAACTCCTCGCGGTACGTGAACTCGAGCGGCACGGGCCTTTGCATGCCGCGCACAAGCGACACCGGCCGGCTGGTGAAGTTTTCAATGCGCGCCATGATCGACGAGACATCACCCAAGGTGGCCGACATCAGCAAGAACGCCGTGTTTTTCAGGGTGATGAGGGGGATTTGCCAGGCGATGCCGCGCTCTTTGTCGCCGTAGTAGTGAAACTCATCCATCACCACGCAATCAGGCGGGGTTCGAGATCCGCGCAGCACTTGATTCGATAAGATCTCGGCGGTGCTGCAAATCAGCGGCGCCCCGGGGTTCACCGTGGCGTCACCGGTCATCAGACCCACGTTGTGTGGGCCGAAGGTGCGGCAGAGGTCGAAGAACTTTTCGTTGACCAGCGCTTTGACGGGGCAGGTGTAAAACGCGGTTTTGTTCTCGCACAACGCCTTGAACATCATGGCCATCGCCACAAGCGACTTGCCTGAACCTGTTGGGGTGGAGAGCACCACGTGCTTCCCCTCAAGCAATGCGAACACCGCTTCCTCTTGAGCGGAATAAAGCTCAATTCCCAGCGTGGCAACGTGGTCTAAAAACGCCCCCAAAATGGCTTCAGCATCAACAGGCCCTGAAGTTGGGGGCGGGGTGAGTGGCGCAGACATAGGCGGCAGTTTGCGGGCTGGGGTTGCAAAGCGAAAGCCCCCCAGGGCATTTTGGGCCAATCCCTGTTAGACGCTCTTGGAGGCTCTTAGGGGATGGTAACTTTGTGCTGAAGCGCCCCGAACACCGAGTTGCCGTTGGCGAAGGCCTCAATCTGAACCAGATCCCCGGGTTGCAGAAAGGGTGTTACCGGCGCGCCATGTTCAACGGTTTCAATCGCCCGCTTTTCGGCCAAGCAGGCCACGCCGTGGCTTCTGTCTGAATTGGAGATGGTGCCGCTTCCCAGCACCGCGCCCGCGCCCAACCGCCGCGTCCGCGCGACGTGTTCTAACAAATCGTAAAACGAAAAGTGCATCTCAGGTCCGGCATCCAACGCGCCCACGATCGCGCCGTTGAGCTGGCAGCGCATCTGCACGTGCACGCGCCCATCGTGCCAATGCTTACCCAATTCGTCAGGGGTTACGGCCAAGGGGCCGAAGGCGGTGGCGGGCTTCGACTGCACGAAACCGAAACCTTTTGCCAACTCGGCCGGCACCAGATTGCGCAGCGTCCAGTCATTAACCAACGTAATAAGACGTACGTGGTCTGCCGCCTCGGCGGCGCGCGTGCCTTGGGGCACGTCGCCCAAGATGACACAAAGTTCAGCTTCAAAATCCAAGCCCCAACCGGGGTCTTGCAAAACAAAGTTGTCCCGTGGCCCCAAAAAATGCCCTCCACCTCCCTGATAAACAAGCGGATTGGTGCTGAGCTGGGCTGGCGGCGCCGCGCCCCGCGCTTGGCGGGCCAACACCACGTGGTTCAGATATGCGGAGCCATCAAGCCAGTCATGCGTTCGCGGCAGAGGGGCGGCCAGTGCTTCAGGGCGAAGCGTCTGCCCCTTGAGCGCGCCCGCATTGAGCTCTTGATATGTGCGCTCAAGCTGCGGTTGGGCCACGTCCCAATCGTCAAGCGCCGCTTGCAGTGTGGGCCAGGGGGCCGGGCACGCCGCGAGTGCATCCTGGCTAACCACCAGCAACTGGCCGTCCCGGGCCGCGGTTCGTTGGGTGGCCAGTTTCATCGTGAAATAGGGTATCGCACAACCATCGCGCTCGCGAGCAACCCCGTGGGTCAAGGCCTCGTCGCGTAGGGATTTGTCTTACCTGCAAAATGAGGGTTGCCACAGCCGCTCCCTTGGGTGTCTGAAGCCCCGTCCTCAGCGCCACCATATTGGCCTACGCGTTTAGTTTTTCTTTCCCGGCGGCGAGGGACGCGTTACAAACGATGCTCGTGACGTCGCGAAGGGCTTTGGTTTTCCGCGATGTAAACAAGGGGGATCCTTCGCCGGGTGCGAGCCTGGTTCGGAGTTCAACGATGAGCCGGCGACTTATAAGTTTTTGGGCGCTGCTAACGGCGGTGGCTTCGGGCTGCAGCAACAGCTACAGCGACGAAGCGCTGGGGGCTTTGGTTTTGGATCCGTTGTTCGCGCCAGGTCCCGGCGCCCGAGGCACCCCGCCCGCGCGACTGGCGCCAGAGGCAGGCTACGAAGGCGGTGTGGGCGCCGAGTACTACAACTTTGGGGCGGTCGCCGTGCAGACCGATGCTTTCGGCGAGCCGCTCACCGCGCGGGTGAACCCCATGTACTTTTTCTTCACGCCTGATGGATTGCCATTGATGGCGCCTGTGGTGCGCGAGCGGCGCACGCGCCAAGACTTTATTTTGGGCGGCGAAGACGTCACCAACATGAATCCGAAGGACTTCTGCGCGGTGGCAGGGGCCAACCCCACAGACTGTCAGGCGCTCAACGATCGGCAATTGGACAGGATCTACTCGCAACGCTTTCGTGAGCTGCTCCTGGATCCGTTGCGCAATGTGGCCGATTATCAGCGCCCCATTGTGGATGTGTCGCCAGCAGACATTGGCGGCCTGCGCGCCTTGTATTCAGGGCTTTGGGAAATTGTTGAAGTCACGGTGCCCGCCGATTACAGGCCTGATTCGGTTAAGCACACGCGGACGCTACAAAAGGCGATCGACGCCAAAGATTTTAGAACGCGTCGCACGGGCAAGGTCATCAATTGCCCCATCGTCGACGAACGCACTGAAGTTCCTCAGGGGGTGGCCGATGCGGGAAACCCGCGGCCGCGCATGGAGATCTGGTACCGCCGCAAGCTGGCGTTTTGCTACTTGGCCGATGGCTGGCTGACTTTGGGCGATGCGGCCGGCACAAGGTTTTCCGCCAACAGCGACAATCTGCGTTTGGACACCTTCGACGTGTCCCGCGTGACGTCAGGGCAAGGCGCGGCTCAAGAGCAGGTTGTTGTGGTTCCCGTGGGCAAGGCGTTTGTGCCCACCCGCTTAATGTTCGACACCATCAATGGCACAACCCGCACGCCGGTGGGCGGGCAAGTGTTAACCGCCGGCAGGCCACGGCGCAGCCCCGCCGACCCACCGGGGTACACGCCCATCAAGTGGCTGTGGGACATCAACGTGGAAGGAGAGTTTCGCGAAGGAAGCTTCGACGATGTGGCCAAGCTGGATCAAGACGGCCAAACGCGGCCGCGCAATCCCGAGCAGGTGGTGAACTTGTCATTGCGAGGCGTGCAAATTCCCTGTTCTTTGCCGAAGCTGTTGAAGGAGACAAACGGCGTCAAGTCGGAGCCCTGTGGGGTGGATCGCGTTGACAGCAACGCCATGCCCTACGTTGATGGCAGTGGTGACCCCGCTTGTCAGGCCGTGGGTCTTGAATGCAACCCCAAGACCTGTTTTTGTGATTCGCCACCAGTGAAATACGCCCAGCGTTGCGGCATTGGCATTGCTCGTTGCGACGACACCCCGGATGGCCTTTCTGAAGAGGGCTACACCTGCTTTCCCGCCAATGTGGGGTTTTGCTACCTGGGATGCGACCCTACGCAGCTGAACAAGTTGGTTAGGCAGAACCGGGGTCGCGAACCCAAAGACTTCGTTGATTCACGCTGCAAAGAGCTGCCCGGCTATTCCTGCTTTCCGTACTTCAATCAAGGCATTTGTCTGCGGTTTTGCGACGAGAACCTTCTGGACACCCAGACGATGAAGCAATGCACCTCGACGGCACAGATCAAAACCGGTAGCAGCACCACGTCGGTGGACATCGGGGCGGGGCAGGCTTGCCAGAACTTTGGCGTTCAGATTTGTGCGTGGCCCGATGACTACACTCCCCGATAAGCATTTCAGCGAAGGGATCTTATGAAGCGCGCGTACGCCCTGTTGGTTGTGGCGTCGGTGGTTTGGCCCACGGCTGCGTGGGCGCAGGCCACAGGCACGTTGAGCGGCACGGTATGGGATCAAACCGGAACGCCTGTGGCGGGCGTGACCGTGTCCATTGAATCGCCCACGCAGATCGGCGGCAAGCAGGCCACGGTTAGCGACGATGGCGGGCGGTTTCGCTTTCAAGGGCTGATTCCCGGTGTGTTTCGGCTTGAGGCTTCCGCCCCCAGGCTCAAAACCGTGATTCAAAACAACGTGCGGGTGCAGGTGGCGCGGGCGGTGGATGTTGATGTGGTGATGGAGGTGGAAACCTCAGAGGATGCCGAAGAGTATGTCATTGAACAAAAAGCCACTGTGAACACCAACAGCGCGGCGGTGGGAGAAAGTTTCGATTACGAATTTCTCAACAGCTTGCCTCTGACCTCGCGCGATTTTCAGGGCGCCGCGGCTCTAACCCCTGGCGCTGTCGATCGGTTGGGCACTGGCAACCCGCAAGTGCGCGGTGGCACCTACTTCAACAACAGCTACCAGGTGGATGGTTTCCAAACCACCGATCCAGTTTCAAGCACATTTGGCCAGAATTTTAGCTTTGACGCCATCTCGCAAGTTGATGTGCAAACCGCCGCGTTTGGCGCTGAAAACTCAAGCACGTCGGGCGGCATCATCAACATCGTGACCAAGAGCGGCTCAAACAAGCTGGAAGTTGACGGCACGCTGACCTACACCGACGACAACACCCGGTTTTTTCTCGACAATCGTGACCGGGGCAACAACCGTGTGGCCACGGGCAGCGTGAACGTGGGCGGACCCATCATCAAAGATCGGATCTGGTTCTTCGTCTCCGGCCAGCTGACCAACGTGACCTCCACCATCGTGGGCGATCCCAGCGGCCAGTTGCCGGATCACCCTCCGTACTCCGTTTTGGGGTTCGACGGCTTGGCCAAGATCACGTGGCAGGTGACCCCACGGAACAAGCTGGAGTGGAGAAACACCTACTCTGTAGGCGATTTCCACAACATTGTGCAAAGTCCTTTGGTTGAGCCAGAAGCTGAGGGGCGCCAGTTTCAGCGCACGATGTTTACGGGCGTTACCTGGACTTCAATGCTCACCGACAATCTGCTCGCTGTGGGCCGCGCCGGGTTTCAACAAATCTATTTCGACGTGGGGCCGCAATCGTGTTTGTGGGATCCAAATTGTTCCAACATTCCGGGCGAGATTGATTTTGCGTCGGGTTTGTCGCGGAAGAATTACACCTCGCAAAGCGTGCAGTATCGGCGAACGGCCGAGGTCTCGGGGGACGTAACCTATTTTCACAGCACAAAAACCATGGGCACCCACGGCCTGAAGTTGGGCATGCGGTTCTTGGGCTCGACCAACCCCCAGGCGCGCACGGTGCCGGGCGATCAGGTTTTGGGCTTCTTCGGCCAAGAGCCGTTTTCTCGCCGCGAAGTGTGCGTAAACGATCCGCGCAACGAGGGTGGCGAGTGCCGTTCAGGTTGGCTGCGATCCGAGGTCTCCGGCAACAGCCTGCTGCTACATCTTTCAGATCAATACAAGCCCACACGGCACATCACGATCGTGCCCGGCGTGGGTTTTCACCGCGGTGTATCTGAAGATGATCGCGATCAGACGGTCACCAGCATTGTGGCACTTACGCCTCACTTGGCCGTGTTGTGGGACCCCTTTCATGATGGACGGTCGGTGCTGCGCGCCAGCTACAACAACTATGTGGACACGGGGTTCTTGGCGTTGTCGCGCCTGACCAGCCGCCAATTGACCAGCCGCCAGTGTTTGTACGACGAAGACATTGGCGGTTTCGTGCGCAACTGCCGCATCAGCGGCGGAGAACAATCGACAACCGTGGGGCTGCCCTGTGGCCCCGATGGCTTGAACCCTGATGGCACCTCATGCCGCACAACTTTGCGCCCACCGCGCACGCATGAATTTACCGCCGGCGCCGAGCGGGAGGTGCTTACGGGCATTGTGGCCAAGGCAGACTTTGTTTATCGAAAATACACCCACCAATGGGAAGACCGAGAAACCAACGCGATTTGGAATCAGGGCGGCACCGCCATCAGAGAAGATGGTGGCTACAAAAACGGGCGCAGCCAATTCATTTTCGACCTGGGCACTCCCAGCGAAGCTCGGCGACGTTACATGGGCGTGACAGCGGCGTTGCTCAAACGGGAAGGCTTGCTGAAGCTTAATGCATCGTATACCTGGTCTCGCTATGAAGGCGTGGCTGACGAAAGTTACGTCACCCTGTTTTTGGACAACCCCGGCCAAGCGCCGTTCTTCTACGGCCCCCTCGATTCTGACATGCGTCACATCGCGCGTGCGTTGGCGTCTTACCAAATCCTACCTTGGCTCTCGGTGGGGGGCGTCTACCAGTTTATGTCAGGCGTTCCCTACAACCGTTACGGCTTCAATCAAGAGTTTAATGGCTACACCGATTTCCGTGCGCGCCGCGGCTACGATTCCCGCGGGAACATAAACCCCGATGATGACGTGCCTTTGCGCTTGCCCGACGTAACCACCATCGACTTTCAGGCCCGCGCCAACCTGCGGTCGCTCATTGGCGTGAAGATTGATCTGTTCTTTGATTTGTTGAATCTTTTGGCACTGCGCACCACGCTGGCTGTGGTGGAGGCCGACACACCCGCCTTCGGCCAAGTGATTTTCCGCAATCCACCGATGCGCGCGCGCCTGGGTTTGCGGTATCGTTTCTAAACGTTGCTTGGTTTTTGTCGCGCTCAGTCTCGTCTCGGTCACGCCCGTTTTTGGGTGGCCTTGCTGGCGTTGGCGTGGGTGGCCGTTGGCGGGCCCAGCCGGGCCGAAGACACAGTGGGGCGGCTTGTGTATGAGCTGCAGAACGCGCGCTCATTCAAAGTGCGGGCGCAGGCGGCCAACTTGCTGGCGCGGGTGCAGGACGCGCGGGTGGTTCCGGCTTTGGCCCTGGCTTTGTCCAGCGACAAAGAGGAGGTGGTGCGCACGATGGTGGCGCGCTTCTTGGGAGGCAACCCTGGTCGCGATCCGCAGGGTCTGCAGGCGCGCGCGGCGTTGAACCGGGCGGCCACAGATCGCTCAGCCAAAGTGCGAAGGGCGGCGCAATCGGCATTGGTGGCCTTGCAGCGAACCACCACCCACAACGCGCAGCTGGCTTCCACGTTGCCCACCAACACGGTGCGTGCGGCGCCCGCCGTGGCCGCAGGCCGCATGAAAATCGTTGTGGGCCAGTTTGCGGATCGCTCAGGCCAAGCCACGCCGCTGTTGCGCGAACGGTTGCGGCGCCAGGTGATGCAGCAACTGCAAACCCAAAGGCGGGTGATCGTGGTGGATCGGCTTGAGCCCGATGTGGCTTTTGTGGTTGAAGGCAGCATCCGGCGGTTGTCGTTGTCGCCAATGCGCACCGATATGGAAGCCACGTGTGCGGTGGACCTTGTGTTAAGTCGTCCCACGCGCGGCATTCTGCTTTCGGCCACAGGCGAAGCTTCGGTGCAACGTCTGCGAATCGGCTACAAACCGCAACACCGCGCGGCCATGGAGGAAGAAGCCATGGTTCATGCGGTTCGCAGCGCTCACGACAGTTTGGCGCAGTATCTGGCGCGGCAATAGCGTCCGTCACCCGTCGTCGCGCCGCATTCCGCTTTCCGCTAGGGCGTCTTGAACTGATGCTTGCGCATGAACGTCCACGCAGATTCCACAATCTGCCCCAGGTCTTGCCGTTGTGGCTTCCAGCCCAGTTCCCGCTTGATCTTTTCAGAGCCGGCCACCAACACCGCTGAGTCGCCCGCGCGCCGTGGGCCCATCACAACAGGCACGTCTTTGCCTGTCACCCGTTTGGTAACTTCGATCACTTCTTTCACCGTGTAGCCTTCGCCGCCGCAGCCCAGGTTGTAAACCAGCGCCTTTTCGCCGCGGGCCAGCGCTTCCAAAGCCAAAATGTGCGCGTGGGCCAGATCCAGCACGTGGATGTAATCGCGCACGCAGGTTCCATCGCGGGTGGGGAAATCGTCTCCGAACACTGTGATCGCGGGGGCCACGCCCAGCGCCGCCCGCAGAATCAACGGAATTAGATGCGTTTCTGGTTCATGGCGCTCCCCCGCGTCATCAGCGGCGCCCGCGGCGTTAAAGTAGCGCAAGCACGCGGTGTGCAAGCCGAACGCCTCGCCGTACCAGCGCAGCGCTTTTTCAAACGTCCACTTGGTTTCGCCATAGGGGTTGGTGGGGTTCTTCTCGTCGGTTTCTTCAATGGGCACGCGCTGTGGTTCCCCGTAAACCGCCGCCGTTGAAGAGAACAAAATGCGTTTGACGCCCGCGTCGTTCATAGCGTCAAGCAAGCTCAAGCCGCCCGTGACGTTTTGTTGGTAGTAATACGCCGGCTCTCGCACCGATTCACCCACGGCGATCAGGCCTGCCATGTGCACCACGGAATCAATTTTGTGGGCGCGAAGCGTGTCGGCCAGGTAGCCACGATCAAGAATGTCGCCCTGAACAAACCGGGCCTGTGGCGCCACGCTTTCGCGAAAGCCCCGCGAAAGGTTGTCGTAAACCGTAACCACGTGCCCTTGCTTGAGAAGCTGCCGGGAAAGCACGCTGCCTATGTATCCCGCTCCGCCCGTTACCATTACGTTCATTGTCTTGTTCCCTTTATATCTAGCGCCGCGTTCCGGCGAACGCGTGCGTGAAAGTATCTTAGGTGATGTCGAGCCGTGGCCTCACAACAGGCCCGGACCGGTGGAAATGGCGAGTATATTAGAGCAAATGCCGTCCAACGGAAACCGCAGTTCCTCCGCCGCCCCGTCCAAGGGGGGCGAAATCTCCGGGCAGGGTGGGCTGGGCGACGGTCCAGTCCCCCCAAGGGCGTGGAAGGGTGGGGCTGTTTTGCTGGGCATCGTGGCCGCTGTGACGCTGACTGCGGGGGCCTTTTTCTTCTTTCAATCACTGTCTAAACACCCACCTGCCTTCCCCGCAGCGGGCGTTCCCACGAACACAATCTCACCTTCAGCCGAGCCTGCCGAGCTCAAGCGCTAAAGCGCGTAGGCCCCTGCTTCGATTGTGTGCAACGCTATCTTGCGCCGCAGGGAAAAGGTGTTGACGCGGTAAAGCTCATAGTAGGTGTTGATGTCCTTCACCTCTTTTTTCCACTCGCCCTCTTCGGACATCCACATCAGCATCTCGCGCAGCCGATCAAACACTTGCTCATGGGCGCCCGCCGAATAAAGCTGGGTCATGGCGATGGGAATGGCGCAGTTCGCTTCACCCTTGCTCTGCACCAACTGCAACGTGCGGCAGATGGCTGAATCCATGGCGTAGATGTCGATCATGCAGTCGGCCAGCACCCCCAGAAGCTCCTGTTTGTCGGAGATCTTCTGCATGTATTTTTGCACTCCCAAAGATGCGGCGTAGGCCACGGCGCGCTTGGCGTAATCGCATTTTTTGCGCTCCAAGCCCAATGGCCCGTCGGGGATGGTTCGGTCGATCTTCGAGGGGTCGGCCAATTCTTGTTGTACCTTGCCCACAAGCCCCATCAACCCTAAGCGACCTTGCATGGTGCGCTTCAAAATGGTGCCCGGAACCAGCAGGCGGTTAATCTCGTTCGTGCCTTCGAAAATGCGGTTGATGCGGGCGTCACGGCTCACGCGTTCAATCGGATAATCTGTGATGTAACCCGCACCGCCGAAGATCTGCAGCGTTTCATCAGCGGTGTTGTGCAACATCTCCGAGCCAAATACCTTGATGATCGACGCTTCGATGGAATGCTCTTCCACCGCGTCGATTTCCTTTTTCTGGGCTTGCGGATCATCGGCTGTTATTGAAGCGCAGCGCGCGTCGATGAGGCCTACGGTGCGAAACGACATCGCTTCGGCCACGTAGATGTTGGTGGCGATGGTGCCGATCTTCTTGCGAATGAGATCAAACTCGGCAATCGATTTGCCAAATTGCTTGCGCTCGATGGCGTAGCGAACGCCGGTTTCCAAACAAAACTTGGCGCCGCCCAACGAACCCACGCCCAATTTGAACCGGCCCAGGTTCAAGATGTTAAAAGCGATCTTGTGGCCTTTGCCCACCTCGCCCAAAACGTTTTCGGCGGGCACCTTGCAGTCTTCCAAGATCAGCGGGCAGGTGGAGCTGCCGCGGATGCCCAGCTTGTGCTCTTCGGGGCCTATCGTGAGGCCGGGCGCGCTGCGATCAACGATAAAGCCGGTGAACTTGTCGCCATCGATTTGCGCGAAGATCACGAACACATCGGCGAAGCCCGCATTGGTGATGTATTGCTTGGTGCCATTGAGCACATAGTGGCTGCCATCGGCCGAAAGGATCGCCTTTGTTTTGGCGGCCAGAGCGTCAGAACCCGAACCAGGCTCGGTGAGTGCATACGCCGCCAATTTTTCACCCGTGGCGATGGGGGGCAAATACTTCTGCCGTTGGGCTTCGTTGCCAAACAAAACGATCGGCATCGCGCCGATGCCCACGTGGGCGCCAAACGTCACCGCCCAGGAGCCCAAGCGGCTCATGGCCTCGAAGATGAGGCTTGAGCTGGTTTTGTCGCCCCCTAGGCCCCCATAGGCCTCGGGCACGTCGTGACCCAGCAGCCCCACTTCGCCGGCTTTCCTGAGCAGGCTGGGCAGCACACCGGGCATTTTGTCCTCAATTTCGGCGATTTTTGGCGCCACCTCGCGGTCGAAGAATTCTCGCGCGGTTTCTCGCATCATCTGCTGCTCATCGGTGAGCATCTCCGGCGTGAAGATGCGCGCCGAACCGGTGGGCTCTAACAAGAAGCCGCCGCCGGGGGTGAGGGTCAGAGAGCCAAATGTCTGATTCGCGTCGCCCATAAAGTAACTGTAGCCTGTATTTCGGAGGAAAGCGCGGCCGGACGCTTCGAAGCGTTGGGGTTCGCCGCACGATCATGGCACCTGTCAAAATTCGCGAAGCGGCTGGGCGTTGCAAGCATCTAAGGCATGGGTTTGTGATTCTGCTTCCGAATGTGCTTTGATACACGATGCGCCTGTGGCGCCGGTAAGCAAACATGCGTTCCACCTGTTGTAAGCGGTCTCGCCGTTTTCCCGCTGCGGCTCGTACCTGGGAGGGTCCCAGGCGCAGGGGCTCAACGAGCGGGGGCCAAGGGCCGATGATCTGTGCTGTGATGTCGCGCTTGCAAAGGCCCACACCAGCCCACCAGCTTCGGGGGTTGGGGTGAGCACGCCAACCAAACCGGTTCGTCGGGGCGATCGACCGAAGCTGGCCATTGTGCTTTCGGGTGGTGGCGCCCGCGGTGCCTATGAGGCCGGGGTGCTCAAATACATTCGCGAGGACTTGGCCGGAGATCTCGGCGGCCAAGTGCATTTTGATGTGATCTGCGGAACCTCGGTGGGCGCCATTCACGCCTGCTTCATGGCGGCCAACGCCGACATTCCTCGCCAGCAGGGCAAGATCCTCTGCGATCGTTGGGAAGGCCTGATTTTGGAGGAGGTGGTGTCGTTTGGCATCAAGGACTTCTTACGCGCCCCCGGCACGCTTTTGGGTGGGGGCAACATCAGCGAGATGGAACCGGGCGAACGTCGCCTGGGCGGGGTGGTGCAAACCCGCAACCTGGAGCGCTTGGTGCGGCGAATGATGCCTTGGACGCGCATTCGCAAAAACAAGGAACACGGGCATTTCGAATCGCTGTCGATTTCGGCCACCGACATTGGATCGGGAAAAACCGTGGTGTTTGTGGAAAGCGCGCAGCCGCTGCCCGTTTGGAGCGTGCACCCTTTTGTGCGTGCCCAAATGGTGAAGATGGGGCCCCAGCACTGCATGGCCTCGGCGGCGCTGCCCTTGCTGTTTCCCGCGGTGCAGGTGGGGCAAAGGTTCTATTGCGACGGTGGGCTTCGCCAAAACACGCCGCTGTCACCGGCGTTGCGGTTGGGGGCCGACAAGGTTTTGGTGCTGAGCCTGAAATACGAGAAAGCCGCGGCCTCGGATGTGCCCGAAGAAGCGCAGCCGTTTCCAGGCGCGGCGTTTTTGGCAGGCAAAATTCTCAACGCGTTCCTGTTGGATCACATCGATTACGACTTGCAGCGCATGGAGCGTTTGTCGGCGATTATGCAAGTGGTAAACGAATGCGGCGATGAAGAGTTGAAGCGCAAGGTGGCCGAGGTGGTCACGAAGAAGCGCGGTATGCCTTACCGGGTGATCAAAGACATGGTCGTGAGCCCTTCAACCGACTTGGGCAAGATCGCCGGCGAGATCGCGCGCGCCGGCAAATTTAAGGGGCTGGGGGGCGGGCCCGGCATCCGCCTGCTGCGCCGGCTGGCCACCACCGCTGGAGGCGTGTCAGACGCCGATCTGCTTTCGTACATCCTCTTCGATGGCGTTTATGGCGCGGAACTGGTGCGCATTGGCTACGAAGACGCGCGCGCCCGCCACGAGGAGCTGTGCCGCTTTCTGCAGGATTGCGTGGTGCCGGAGGCCTAAGGCCATCCGCCTACTTCACCAGGTGAAGCCGCGGCCGGCCCTTGGGTTTGCCGTTTGAGGGCTCGCCAGGGGGCGGGAGGGGCGGCGGGGGAGGTGGGAGAGGAGGCTTCAGGGGCGGCGGCGGCGCTGGCGGGCGGCTCGGACGCTTCAGGCATAGGCACCGACTTGAGCCGGCGGCGCGGTTCAGGCTTGGCCGCGGGTTGGGCGCTGTCGTCGCCCTCGTCATCGGTTGGCGCGAAAGCGCGCGCTGTGGCCGCTTGACCGCGGGCGCCTGATAACGCCGCGGGAGGTCGTGGCTTGTCGGCGGGGATGTCGTCGTCGCCCTGCGCGGGTGTGGCCGTTTCCGTGTGCTCAGAAATCAGCTCGTCTGGCACATCCTCCTTGTAAAGAACGCCGCGTCCGTCTGTGCAGGCAATCACGTAGATCGCCGTCCAGGGGATGAGAGTGCTGTAAGGTTGCCGCGAAAACGACAACGTGGCTTTCACGCCGCCCTCGGTCACTTCCAGGTCTTCGACCGGTACGGGCATGTTCAGGCCGTACTGCAGGACCAGGCGGGACTCGGTTTTCAAATGCGGGGGCACGGCCACGCCAGGGCGGCGCGCGTCCACGTAAATGGTCACCCAACCGTCCTGAAGGAAGGTTAAGAAGGCTTCTTGCTTGCTGGGTTGATCGGTTGGTGTCACTCTTGGGACCCCGTTGTATCGCGGGAACCGGTGTTCTAACAAAAATACTCCGTACATTCCCCTACAGAACCGGTCCGGATACGATAACCTTAAGGTGCCGATGAATCGCCCCCGGTTTTCAGCCCCCCCCACAACCACTCCCGCGAGCCCTCCCTCGGCCCGTGCAATGACAGGCTGGCGTGCGCGCCTGGCCCATGACCCTATTCCCAAGTTGTTGCGCGAAGGGTCGCCAGCCGTGGTGGCGCGCGTGCGCCGCGACCTGATCGACGACGACGAGGCCCCCAAGGTCACCGAAATCCTGGGCTACAAGGAAGTTCAGGCTTTTACCAAAAAGCTGGCCAAAGACGGCTCATTTCCCGCAAAAGCGCCAGAAAAGGCCTTGGGTTCGCCCGAGTTCGCCACGGCGCTGTCCACGGTGAAGGCCATCGACCGCTTGGCTGATTTGGGCGTGCGCGCCGCCGGGGCACCCAAAGACAGCGCTTTGCACAAAGCCGTGAGCTTTTTGTTGTCCTCCCAGCAAGAGGATGGGGGCATTGCCGACCTGAACGTGGGTGAGACGCCGGCCACCAAAGGCAAACTGGTGGCGCTGCACTACCAGGGCTGGGCGCTTTCGGCCTTGTGCCGCACCGGCTTCGACGAAGATCCTCGGGTGGAGGCCGGTTTCGGCTTTCTTCTGGCCCATCGGCAAAACGATGGCGGTTGGGCATGGCGCGGCCTGCGCACCGATTCGGCCGCGCGTCCCTCAAGCCATCTCATCACCGGCATGGTGCTGAGGGCGTTTGCGGCTTCCAGAAAACGCAACACCTCTCGGGAAGCCCGCCGCGCCGCAGAGCTTTTGGCCACGCGGTTTTTGCAGCCCGATCGCTACCCCGATCGTAAGGCGCCTTCACACTGGGAAGACATCGCCGAACCGCGTTTGTTTGTGGACGTGGCCGACGCGCTCGACGCCGTGACGTCGGTGGGCTTGGGCAAAGAAAACTCAGGCGTGCGAACAGCGGAAGCGTATTTGCGCGGACGCCAGTGTGACGATGGATTCTGGTACCCCGGCCCCACGGGCAAGGTTAGCGATGACACCAGCGACAAAGACCGCGAGCTCGCCGTGTGGCTGACCTTGCGTGTGCTGGTGATGCTGCGCCGGATCAACTAGGTCACAGAGGCCCAAAAGCGGCTTTCAGGGACTAGGTGGCCCACGCTTCCTTTGCGCGGCCGCGCTTAGCGTCGCTTTCCGAATCGTAGACAGACAACATGGGTGAGGCGACGGGATTTTGTGCGCGGTTCGATGAAGCAGACGGGAACACGACAGGCGTGTCGCGCTCGCCGCCTGATCATCGTGCTGGCCCCCCATTTTCAATCAAATTTTCGCGGCATAGCCTTTGCTGAGCTGCTGCGTAAATGAAACTCCCTACCAAAACCTCTTCCTCTCTCCCTCGTTTTGCCAAAGCGTTCGCAGGAGGGCTTGGCCTGGCTTCCCTGGGCATTGCACCCACGCGGGCAACTGCGCTGGAGCCTGCTTACGGCGCCGGGATCTACGTGGGGGCCACCTTCGGCGACGGCGAGCGGGCGCGGATCAATTATGGGCTGGAAGCTCGCGCGACGGCGATGCAAAACTATGGCGCCTGCGAAGACGATGTAACCTTTTGGTCTGGCGGCGGCGTTGCGCGTCTGGATTTCACGGGCACAAAGGGGCGGTTCGTCTTGGGGCGCTCGGGTCGGCTACAGCTTTTCTTGCGCAAGCAACGGGAGAACTGGCACTCGGCATCCGGCTCTATGAGCCAGGCCTGGACTTCATCGGCGGCACTCGTCTGGGGCTTGGCCCTTTGAGCGTACGGGTGGATCGCACTTTCAACCTCCAGCAGTGGCACGTGGGGGGAGGACTTGGGGTTAACACCGAGTGGGTGAGCGCCCTGACCCAATATTGCGCTGTGGGCCGACCCTTACGCGATGACCACGGCCGTGTGCCATTGCCTGCGTGCCATCTTCCTGATGGGCTTCAAGGCAGCGATGAGCCTTTGGCCGCCGCACACATTTGGCTGCGAAGGGCGCGTGCGGAGTGGGCCTCGGTGGCCGCATTCTTGGAGCTTGCCGAGCAACTCCGGGTCGCCGGCGCCCCTCACGCGCTGGTGCGAAGCGCATTGCAGGCGGCGCAAGAAGAGGTGCGGCACACGGTGTTGTCGGCAAACGTGGTTCGCGCCTGCACCGGGCAATGGCCGTCGCTCGCACCGATCCGTGTGCACCGAAAGCCCGAAGCGAATCGCCAACGCGCCCGCGTTCGGTTGGCCGTGGAAAGCTGGCTGGATGGCTGCATCAACGAGGGCGTGGCGGCGCTGACCGCACAAAGAGAGCTTGCCGCGACAAGCGTGCCCGCCGCGGTTTTCGCCCTGAGCGAAATCGCGCCCGAAGAGGCCACGCACGAAGCGCTGGCGTGGCACATCTTAAAGTGGGCTTGCCAAACGGGTGGTGATGACGTTCGACACGCCTTGTGGGATTCGGCGCGCTCGCTTGTGACACCCGCAAGCGAATCCTGTCCGCATGGCCTCGAGGCATGGGGCTGTGCCGGCACCCCCACGCAGGCGGGGGCCATCACCCACGTGATCGAAGCCTCGCAAACGCGCCTGACGCTAGCACTGGCCTAGGCGTTCGACGTGAAGGAAGATGCATTTCGGGCGCTTCGTGTCGAAGTTTAAAAATGGGGAGCGGCGGCGCACTCGGTCGCTTTCGCGGGTCACCCGATCTAGAATCTGAATGTGAGTTCGTCACAAGAGAGGGCTGCGGCTCGGCGGAGCGCATGGGCTCATGGCGTATCCCGCTCCTTTGCCGAAGCAGCGAAGCATGATGATGAGTTTTGGCTGAGAGCCACCCCGCAAGAGCGACTTGAGGGGTTATTCGACCTCGTGGAGATGATGCACGATGAAACTGAGCGAAGACTTTCGCGATCTCCTCACGGAACTAGAAAGGGCTGACGTCGAGTATCTGCTGATTGGCGGATATGCCGTTGCTCTTCATGGCAAACCTCGTTACACGAAGGATATCGACATTTGGATTGGCTCTGGGCAGGTCAACTTTGAGAAGCTGGAGCGAGCCCTTGAAGGCTTTGGTGCGCCGAAGCAGGTGGCTGCCGATGTCATGACGGGGCCCGACGATGAGATTGTTTGGTTTGGAAATCCTCCAAACCGCGTTGATATCTTGAAGAGAATTCCAGGCGTGGAATTCGACGCGGCTTTCAAAGCAAAGGTTGTGATTGACCTGCCAGGAGGGGTTAAAGCTTTGGTGATATCTTTACCCGACCTGATCGCCGCAAAACGAGCTGCAGGCAGACCCCAGGACTTGCTCGATGTCCAGTTGCTAATGAACCTCTAGGGTCTTGCCGCTCAGTCTCCGCTGACCTCGGCCGCGGGCGGACGCTTTTTCAGCTTGGCCTTGAGTAGATCGCGGTTCATCTCAGCAATAAATTCCAGCCGGATGCCTTTGGGGCAAGCGTCTTCGCATTCGCCGGTGTTCGTACAGCCGCCAAAGCCCTCGGCGTCCATTTGCCCCACCATGCCCAGCACGCGGGTAAGTTTCTCGGGCTGGCCCTGCGGAAGCAGGTTTAGATGCGCAATCTTGGCGGCGGTGAACAACATGGCCGAGCCATTGGGGCATGCGGCCACGCACGCACCACACGCAATGCAGGCTGCCGCGTCCATCGATCGGTCGGCGTTTTCCTTGGGGACGGGCACCGCATTGGCTTCGGGCGCGCTGCCCGTGCGCACGCTGATGTAGCCACCTGCGGCCACGATGCGATCAAAACCGCTGCGGTCCACCACCAAATCGCGCAGAACGGGGAACGCTTTGGCGCGCCACGGCTCCACGGTGATGTAGTCGCCGTCTTTGAACACCCGCATATGCAACTGGCACGTGGTTGTGTTGTGCATGGGGCCGTGAGGGCGGCCATTGATCATCAAACTGCAGGTGCCACAAATGCCTTCACGGCAATCGTGATCAAAAGCGATGGGCTCTTGGCCCTTTTCTTGTAGCTCTTCGTTGATCACGTCGAGCATTTCCAAGAACGAGGAATCGGGGCTAACGTTGGCGGCTTCAATGGTGTCGAAGTGGCCGGCAGCCTTGGCGTTTTGTTGGCGCCATACGCGCAGTGTTAGTTTCATTTACTTGTAACTCCGCTGGGCAAGCTTTACCGATTCAAAGCTAAGAGGTTCTTTGTGCAGCACGGGTTTTTCGCCCACGCCCTTGAACTCCCAAGCTGCCACGTGGGCAAAGTTTTGGTCGTCGCGCTTGGCCTCTCCCTCTTCGGTTCGATGCTCTTCGCGGAAGTGCCCGCCGCAAGATTCTTCGCGTTCAAGCGCGTCTAGGCACATCAATTCCCCGAACTCCAGGAAATCGGCCACCCGGCCTGCGTATTCAAGCGACATGTTGAGGCTGTCGCCGCTGCCCAAAACATTGACGTTTTGCCAGAATTCCTCGCGCAGGGCGGGAATTTGGGCAAGCCCCTCTCTAAGGCCATCGGCGGTTCGCGACATGCCGCACTTGTCCCACATGATGCGCCCCAGTTGCCGGTGGAACGAGGTGACGGTGCGTTTGCCTTTGATGGACAAGAACTTGTCGAGCCGTTCTTTAACCGCTTGCTGCGCGGCTTTGCACTCGGGGTGGTCGGCGCTGACAGGCTCAAGCTTGGTGCTGGCCAGGTAATTGCCCAATGTGTAGGGAATCACAAAATAGCCATCGGCCAAACCTTGCATCAGTGCCGAAGCGCCCAAACGATTGGCGCCGTGGTCGGAGAAGTTGGCTTCGCCCAGCACGTGCAAGCCGGGGATGGTGGACATCAGGTTGTAATCAACCCACAAGCCACCCATCGTATAATGAACCGCCGGGTAGATGCGCATGGGCACCTTGTAGGGATCTTCGCCGGTGATCCGGTCGTACATCTCGAACAGGTTGCCGTAGCGCTCGCGCACGGTGGCTTGGCCCAAACGCTTGATGGCGTCGACAAAATCGAGGTACACGCCAAGGCCCCCGGGGCCCACGCCACGGCCTTCGTCGCATACGCTCTTGGCGGCGCGGCTGGCCACATCGCGCGGCACCAGATTGCCGAAGGAGGGGTAGCGGCGCTCAAGGAAGTAGTCGCGCTCGCTTTCCGGAATGTCGTTGGGCGCGCGCTTGTCGGCGGCGGCCAAAGGCACCCAGACGCGGCCGTCGTTGCGCAGCGATTCGCTCATCAAGGTGAGCTTCGATTGGTGATCGCCCGACACCGGAATGCAGGTGGGGTGAATTTGCGTGTAACAAGGGTTGGCGAACGCGGCGCCCTTTTTGTGCGCGCGCCAGGCAGCTGTGACGTTGCAGCCTTTGGCGTTGGTGGAAAGGAAAAACGCGGTTCCGTACCCGCCGGTGCACAACAGCACGGCGTGGCCTGTGTGTGTTTCCAATTGCCCCGAAACCAGATCGCGGGTCACGATGCCGCGGGCTTGGCCATTGACCAGCACCACTTCCAGCATTTCGGTGCGCGAATACATTTTCACTGTGCCGGCGCCAATTTGGCGCTCTAGCGCTTGGTAGGCGCCCAGCAGCAGCTGTTGCCCGGTTTGCCCGCGGGCGTAGAAGGTGCGCGAGACCTGCGCGCCACCGAACGAGCGGTTGGCCAAAAGCCCGCCGTATTCACGGGCAAAGGGAACACCTTGCGCCACGCACTGGTCGATGATGTTCACCGACACCTGCGCCAAACGGTAAACGTTGGCTTCGCGAGCGCGGTAGTCGCCACCTTTGACGGTGTCATAAAACAGGCGGTAAACGCTGTCGCCGTCGTTTTGGTAGTTTTTGGCGGCGTTGATGCCACCTTGGGCCGCGATGCTGTGGGCGCGGCGCGGGCTATCTTGGAAGCAGAAGCATTTGACGTTGTAGCCCATCTCCGCCAAGGAGGCGGCGGCGCTGGAGCCGGCCAAACCAGAGCCAACAACAATGATGTCGAACTTCCGCTTGTTGGCGGGGTTGATCAGTTTGATGTTGAAGCGGTGGCGATCCCAAGAGGTTTCTACCGGGCCCGTGGGCAGTTTTGAATCCAATTGCATGCTTAAACGGCTCCCACAAGCTTAAGGAACACGGCGATGGGTACCAGCGCGAAGCCGCCCGCCACCACAACCGTGGCCACAAACGCCAGCTCTTTGAGCATGCCGTTGTAGCGGGGGTGGCTGATGCCCAAGGTCTGAAACATGCTCCAGCCCCCGTGCACCATGTGCAGTCCCACAAGCGCCGCGGCGATGACGTAAGCCAGCGCCACCCAGTTCACGGCCAAGCTGGTGACCATGTTGCCGTAGACGTCGCCTCCGACAAACGCGGTGGGAACCACCTTCCATCCCAAGGTTAGATGCGCCACATGGAACAGCAGAAACAGCAGCAGCACCGGACCTGAAAACATCATGGTGCGGGCCCCGTAGCTGGAAACGTGTCGTTTATAGGTTCCGTAGGCCACCGGGCGCGCCTTGCTGTTGATGCGGTTCAACTGCACCGCCATCAAGATATGCACCGGAAACGCCACCAGCAAAGCGATGCGCACCGCCCACAGAAGGGCCGGCGTGCCGTGCAGCAGGGCCGCGTACTTGTTGATCACATCGGGACCCAGGAAGATCTGGAGGTTCCCGAACATATGCAGCACCAGGTAGCCGAAGATCACGGCCCCTGTCACTGCCATCAGAACTTTCTTGCCAATCGTTGATTGGTAGAGAGTTACAACTCTCTGCATGGCGCTACTCATATCAGACCGTTCCAAAAAGTGCGACATTGTGGCGGGCGCCAACCCCACAGGCATGCGAATGTCGGTGGGGTGGCGGATTCCGGTGGCAGGAATGCGCGCTTTTTAGGCGTGCTTCTTGCCGCGGCCGGATTTTTTGCCGCCTTCCGCGCCGGTTTCGGCGTGGGCAGCTTCTTGCTCAGCTTCGGCGGCGGCCGCGCGGCTTTCCAACACCGCCACCTGGTCTTCCAGGTTTTGGATGGTGCTGCGCATGTTCGAGATTTCGTCCTGCGTGGCCAGGCCAAACACCCCGCCGGCCACTTTGCCACACTGATCCAGCTTGGTTTTGACCGTGCCGCCCACGCTCATGGCCTTCATGGCGGCGTTCATAAGCCGAGGGTCTGTCATCAGCCTCGTGACCTGGGGGCTGCCCGCCAGTTTCATGGCCTGACCTAACACCGCGTCCTTCACTGAATTCAGCATCGACATCGTGGGCGTGTTTTCCCATGCCCGGCGACGTCGGTCAACGCGGGACGCATGCGTTTTTTCAGTTAGGCTTGAGAACCAGAGCCAATTTTTGACGCAAGCTGACTCCTGCCTCACCGATGCCCAAGGGCGAAGGATCGATTACCTCAGGGTCTCGGTGACCGACAGGTGCAACTACCGCTGCACCTACTGCATGCCTGAAGACGGGGTGGTGCATACGGATCGGGCGGATGTGCTTTCGTTCGAAGAGGTGACCGCGCTGGTGGCCGTGTTTGCGTCGTTAGGCGTGCGGCGTTTGCGTATCACCGGGGGCGAGCCCACCGTGCGCAAAGATTTGGTCACCCTCGTTGCCATGCTGGCGGCGCTGACAGGCATCGAAGACGTGGCGCTTTCAACCAATGGCCATCGTTTGCATGAACTAGCGGGCGCGCTTCACAGCGCGGGTGTCAGTCGCCTGAACGTGAGCCTTGATAGTCTGGTCGCTAGCAAGTTTGCTCAGATCACCCGGCGCGGTGATTTGGCGGTGGTGCTGGCTGGCCTGCAAACCGCAGCGGCGGCCGGCTTTCGCAGCATCAAGTTGAACGCGGTGGCCGTCAAAGGCTTCAACGACGACGAAGTGCCCGAGCTTTGCGCTTACGCCTGGGCGCATGGGTTTGTGCCTCGGTTCATCGAACAAATGCCGATGGCGGATGGGGTTTTGTTTGTGCCGGGCCAACTCATGACCGCCCACGAGATCCGACAGCGCTTGCTGCAGGCTTATCCAAATGCCGAACTTCTGCCGGACGACGGTGGCGACGCACGGGGCGCGGGGCCGGCGCGCTATTGGCGGCTTGTGGACGGCACGCTTGGGCCGGTTCGCCGCGTGGGGCTTATCACGCCAATCACCGAGCATTTTTGCGACACCTGCAACCGCGTGCGGCTGTCGTCATCGGGCGCGTTGCATACATGCTTGGCGCACGACGGGGTGGTTGATCTGCGAGAGGCGCTACATCGTGGGGGCTCAACGCTTGTGCGTGAATCCATACTCGCGGCGGTGGCCAGCAAGCGGCCCAGCCATTTGTTCCAAATTGGCGGCCAGGGCGGCCCAAACAAAAGCATGGTGCAAATCGGCGGGTAGGTTCAGGTTGCCAGCAGCTTGTCCGACCACAAGTCGCTGAGGAATTTCGCCCAGGGATAAACCTTGATGCCATCCACAGTCCTGGGCTGAGGATCCAAAGAAACGATGGCAAAGTCTTTGATCAAACCTTCTTCTCGCAGCGCCACCAAGCCCTTCATGTCTCGCTCGCTCACAAGGTCAGAGGATTTGATTTCTACCGCAAGCTGATTGCCCACGACGCAATCAACTTCCATACCGGAGGTGCTGCGCCAGTATTGAAGCTTCTCGTCGCGGCGTCGATACGAAAGGTAGGCGCGTAGTTCAAGCATCAAGAAGTGCTCGAAGGCGCGTCCGAACAGTTCACTCTTGGCGCGAACTTCACCACGATTTGCTAGCGCGGCCGTTACACCAATGTCAAACAAGAAAAACTTCGCCCGCACAATGGCTTTGCGCTTCTTCGTTGCGAGAAACGGGGGTACCGAAAAGCCGATGAGGGTGTCTTCGAGGATTTGGACGTAACTGGCGATGGTTCGTGCAGGCACGCCTGCATCGTTCGACAAGCCTTGATAGTGCAATTCTTCCCCATTTTGCAGCGCCATCACATCCAAGAATCTTGCGAACTGGTCAACTCGGCGCACGAGCGCTTCAGCCTGAATTTCTTCTCGCAGGTAAAGGTTGGCGTAGCTGCGCAGTTCCTCTTGGGGTTCGGGCGAAAAGGCCACGGCCGGCAGTCCGCCCTTGTTCAGATACGCCAGCAGGTTGAACGACGGGATCTCGTGCGAAGTGAAGGGCAACAGAGCCGCCTCCCAAGCGCGTCCCGCTAGCAAATTGGAACCGCCTCGCTTGAGCTTCCGGGCGCTCGACCCCGTTAACAAGAACCGCAATCCACGCGATTCAATGAGGCGGTGCACTTCATCAAGGATGCCCGGAAGCTTCTGCACCTCATCGATCACCACCAGATTCACGTGTGAGGGAACTTCCTCTGAAATCAGTTTGGGACGTCGAGCCAATCGCGCGAAGACGTCGGCGTCCAGGAGGTCGAAGACAGGCGCGTCAGGAAGCTGATGGCGAATGAGCGAGCTTTTGCCAGTGCCTCGAGGGCCAAATAGGAAAAAGCTCTTCTTTTTCAGAAGCTGTGGCAGCTGCAGCGTTCGGGCAAGGAAAATCACAATAAACGGCATTATATATGCCCATTTTCATGATAATCGGCAACATGACTGCCAACTATCATCATGTTGAGTCGTTTCATTGCATTGCGCCATAGACGAGCGCGATTCGGGATCCGGGGCACCCACCACCCGCGCGCTGTGCCATCGCGGCGGTTGGCGTTAAACTGCCAACACATGGTGACCAAGTCCTCAACCTTGCGGTCTCAGATTCAACGGCTTCGTGGTGCCTTCGAAGACCGCCTTGCCCACTTGGTGGAGATTCCTTCGGTGAGCATGGATCCGGCGCGCAAGGCCGATGTGTCCCTGTGCGCCCAGGAGGCTGCGGCGTGTCTGCGCGAGGTGGGGGCCGAGGTGCAGGTGGTGCCAACGGGCGGCAATCCCTTGGTGGTGGGGCGGCTCATCCGTGATTCCAGCCTGCCCACTGTGACCATCTACAACCACCTGGATGTGCAGCCGGCGGACGCGTCGGAATGGAAAACGCCGCCGTTTTCCTTCACCCGCAAAGGCACACGCTACTTTGCCCGCGGCGCCACCGACGACAAGGGGCCCGCGCTGGCAGCTTTGTTTGGCGCTCAGCTCGCGGTGGCCGACAACGTGGGCCTGAACATTCAGTTTCTGTGGGAGCTGGAAGAAGAAATTGGCAGCCCCCACTTCGACACCGGTCTCGCGCGGTTGATGAAGGGAAAAGGCGGGTTTTCCACCGACTCGATCGTGGTGTCCGATACCATATGGCTCTCGGCTGGCCGGCCTGCGATTGCCTATGGGTTGCGCGGTTTCTTGGGCTTTACGGTGCGCCTGCAAACGGGCGCGAAGGACGTGCATTCGGGCACCACCGGAGGGGCCGCACGCAACCCGGTGGCCGAGCTGGCCGAGCTTATCGCCGCGTGTTTCGACGCGCGCACGGGCCAGGTGAAAATCCCGGGCTTCTACAAACGCGTTCGCCCCATCACCGCCGCGGAAAAGGCAAACTTTGCGCGTGCGGGGTTTTCCCGCCGCCGCTTTCAAGCCGCGCACGAGCTTACCAAGCTGCGCTTCGAGGACGACGCCAAGCTGATGCAAGCCATAATGGCGGCCCCCACCTTCGAGGTGCATGGGATCGTGGGTGGGTACACGGGGCCCGGCGTCAAAACCATTGTGCCGCATTTGGCCGAAGCCAAACTTTCCACGCGGTTGGTGCCCGACCAAAAGCCCGAAGAGGTGTTCAGCCTGATCAAAGCTTTCATCAAGAAGCACAGCCCGCAGGCCGTGGTTGAGTGTGAACAGATGTTGGAGCCCTATCTTGGCGATTTGGGCGGCCCGCATCAGGAAGCGGCGGCGCGGGCTATGAAGCAAAGCTTTGGTCGTGAGCCCGTGTTTACGCGCGAAGGCGGCTCGATCGGCGCGGTGCTAACCATGCAGCGGCGGTTGGGGGTGCCCATTGTCTTTGCGGGCTTGTCGCTGCCCGAGCATGGGTATCACGCGGTGAACGAGAACTTCGATTGGGGCCAAGGCGCCGGCGGCATGGAAATGTTTTATCGCTATTTCTTCGAGCTGGCGGCTCTGGGGCGGCGGGGCAAAGCGGTGGCGCGCAAGGCCCCGCGTTCGCGCGGGCAAACCGGCTGAGCTTCCTTTGCGTTGCCGTTGCCTTTGCCGCATTATTTGCGCGCTGCGATGAGGCAGCGCCAATGTCATGGCTTGACATCCCGCCCACTGCTAAGCTTGCCGCCATGAGCGATGCCCCCTCGCCTCCTGTTGCCACCGCTGTACCTGTAGCCACGACCGTATCAAAATCTGCCGCGCTCAAGATTGTGGGCACGGTGGTCGTGATCGCGGGGCTGGTGGGAACGCTGCTGTATTCCTCTACCAAAGAAGAAGCCGCGTTTTACAAACACGTGGACGAGGTGATGGCTGCGCCTACGCAATGGCAAGGCAAGAAGCTTCAAGTCCATGGCAACGTGGTGCCGGGAACCATCGAGAAAAAGCCGGGCACTTTGGATTACCGCTTTACGGTGGAGAGCCGCGCGCCTCGCAAATCACAAAGCCTCACGGTTTATTACCGCGGCATTGTGCCCGACACCTTCAAGTCTGACTCTGAAGTTGTGGTGACGGGCATGTTGGACGCCAATCAGCAGCTCAAAGGCGAATCCATTCAAGCCAAATGCCCCTCACGCTACGAAGCCAAAGAAGGCTCAGCGTTGATGGACCAAACCGCGCCGAACGGTTCGTAAGTTTTAAAGCCTCAGTCTTGGCGTAAGCCATCCACGGCGCGCAGGTGGCTGGCTTTGACCGCGGGGTAGAGCGTGGCCAACAAACAAATGGCCAGCGCCACAGCGGGAACCAGCATGACCTCCACGGGAGAGATCAGAACCGGCAAGCGTTCGATCAAATACACCTTGGGATCTAGGCCGTATCCGTATTGCCTAACGATGGTGCACAAGGCGAGCCCCAGTGTGAGGCCCAAAGTGCCGCCCGCCATGCCCACGATGGCGCCTGCCGCAAGAAAGATTCCCAAGATCGGCCGCGGGCGCGCGCCCATGGACCCCAAAATGGCGATCTCACGCTCCTTCGTGCGAACGATCAAAAACAGTGAGGCCAAGATGTTGAACGCCGCCACCACGATGATGATGAGCAGCACGATCGAGATCACCACCTTCTGCATCGTCAAAGCGGTGAACAAGTTTGCATTCAATCTGCGCCAATCAGTCACCATGTAAGCGGGGCCCAAGCGATTTTCGGCCGCTTCCACCAAACCCAAGGCTTTCATTGGATCGGCAAACCTTAGTTCTACGCCAAAGATAGATTGCCGGGCCGCTGCCAAGCGTGTGGCGTCTTCTAGGTTCACGTAGGCGAGGCGGGAGTCGTATTCATTGAAGCCAATGTGAAAGATGCCCACCAGCTTGAACAAATACGAAGGCACGGCGTTGTCGGTCTTGGAGGGAAACGGCACAAGCACCGACAAACAATCGCCCACTTTGGCGCGCAGCTTTTGAGCCAGCTCAATGCCCACCAACATGCGACCGGCAACTTCCGGGGGCCCAGGCTCTTCCCCTGGTAGCACCGCCTTCGGTTGGCAGGTGGCCGGGCGCGACAGGGCGTCGAAATCGCCCTCGATCACGGCGTTGCGCAGATCAGAGCCGCCTTTAGGCAGGTCCAGTCCCTTCAAGTTGGCGCCGGCTTTGCCAATCATCACTTCGCCGCCCGACAACGAGAAGCGCTCGATGCGCAAGAGCCCCGGCAGGTCAGCCAGCTTTTTTTTCATCAGCGCCGCTTCTTCGTCGGCCTCGGCCACATCGGGTTTGCCGTAGCTGGTGGCGATCAGGTGTCCATTGACCGCCAAGACCTTCTTCTGGAATTCGCGCTCAAACCCGCTGGTCACTGACAACACCACCACAAGCGACGCCACGCCCAACGCAACACCCAGGGTGGACACCGCCGTAAAGATCGAAAACAGGTTCAAAAGCACGGTCAGGGCCAACGCCACCGAAGCGCCAAACAACACAAACGCGCCCAACGTTTCCACCGTGCGGCTGTGATTGTGGCCGGCCAAGAAGGCCGCCAGGCCCAGCAACAGCAGGCCGCCAAACACCCCCAGGCCCAGCCGCGCCCCCTTCGAGGGTTTGTTGCGGCGCAGGTAGCGCAGCGCAACCGTGCGCTCCAAATCGAATCCGAACAGGTGAGCCATGAAGCCAAAAACGGCCACCTCGGCGGCCAGCAGCGCCAGCACCACGCGGTCCTCGGGCCGCGCCACGGCGGCGGCCACCAAACCTAGGGTGGCAAGCAAGGCAACAAGGCGGGTGATGCGGGCGAGCATGAGCAAGGTCTAGCCTCTAACCTCCACGGGCCGCTGGGTCAAATGCTCGTGTGTTCGCCACACAATTGCCAATCTTGATGTTGGCCTTCCTTGACAGGCCAAAGGGTGCGCCCTTACCGTGTGGTCGCTATGTCGTTGCCGCGCCATTCCCTTCGCCGCCTTCGCGGGCGTTTGTGCACGGTGCTTGCCATGGGGCTTATGGGCGCTTCGGCGGCCGCCTGGGCAGGTTCCAACGATCTGTCGTTGTTGAACCTTTGCGGTGAACAGGTGTCGCGCACGCTGGCCGGGGGCACGCTGTCTGAATGTGGCTGGGTGTCGCGAGATGCCAATGGCCGGGTCACGGGTGTGCAAATGGACGCCGGAGCCGAAAGCCGGTTTCGCAGCCTCATGTCGGAGTTGGGCATGGTGCTGTCGCCCGGCATTGTGACCCCCGCCGACACGCTGGGGTTCGCCGGCTTTCAAGTGTCGGTGGAGTTGGGACTTACCCGCATCAACAACAACGAGGCGCACTGGGACGGCGTTCGCGGGGTTTCGCCGCAAAATCGTTTGTCGTCGCGCCCGGATCCTTGGCTGACCACCATCGGCATGTTTGTGCGCAAGGGCATATGGCTGCCTTTGCCCTCAATGGAGGTGGGCGCCGGCTTTGTTCACTTGCTGCAGTCGCAGATGATCGCTTACCAGGCTTACGCCAAGCTGGCCCTGCTGGAAGGCTTTCAGCATTGGCCGTTGCCCTCGGTGGCGGCGCGTGCGGGCGTTTCCCATCTCACGGGCACCGATCAGGTGCGCTTGGACGTGGCCAACTTCGACGTTCTGGCCTCGAAGGCCATCGGCATTGGCGGCACCTTCCGGCTTGAGCCGTTTGGTGGCTGGAGTTACGTGATTATGAAGGCCAAAAGCGGCGTGCTGGACGCCACCCCAGGCTGCGATGGCTTCTTGTCCAGCTCGGGCATGGACGGAGGGGCTTATTGTGGTGCGACGCTGCCCGACGGTGATCTGTCCGCCAATTTCCAATTTCGGGACCAAAGCGCCATCTTGCGGCAGAGGTTCTTCGCAGGCCTGAAACTGAAGTTTGCGGCGGTATTTGCTGCGGCTCAGTACGAGTTCATTGCGCAGGGGCGGTCGCGGGACAACCGCGCGGGTGGCGATGCCACAGTGAGTGGGGGCGGGGCGAAGGATTCCAGCGGCCCCCAGGCGCGCGTCTCGATCAGTGGCGGCTTCGACTTCTAGCGCACTCCGTTTTCCCCCTCGGCATGGCCGCGCGGGTATAAGAAAAGGCACCTAAGTCAGACCGTTTGCGTCCCTGCAAAGGGGCGCCTGCAATCGTTCTTGGTGCCTGGCCGCAACCACGGTGCTGAGACGAACCCGTCGAGTGGTTCCCGTCGGCAAAGCGGCAGGGAACCCAATCTCGAAGCGCTACGCCTGCAGTCCGGTGCGGATAATCCGCCGAAGACCCTCGATCGGAAGCTTCGGGGAGCGTTTTTCCTCCTCGAAGATGATCTGAGCCAATGTGGCGGTGGTGAGATCTTGCTGAGTGGTCTTGTCAGTGACCCGGATCTCATCGCCGTTGCGAATCATCTGCGCAATCTGCTGCAGCGTTACGTAACGGCTATCGGTTGTATCGTACAGTTTGCGATTCGAATATCGCTTGATCACGCGCGTGGCCATGTATCAAAGTTTGACCCCCACGGTCCGCTGCGTCAACGTCGAATTCGCAGTGCGTTGAAATCACTCGGCTTTTTGCCGAGGTGCGCGGTATCGACGCGCTGCTGCCAAGGTCCTGAGAGGCCTTACGGCTCAGACTTCGCGCCCGTATCCGTAGACGTGGGCTGGCCGTCTTTTATTTCCGGCTTCTTGGGAGTGACGTCAATTTCGCTTTGCGGGCCTACGGAGCGCTTGAAGTTGCGGATGGCTTTGCCCAAGCCGTCGCCCAATTGGGGAAGTTTGGTTGCCCCGAACACGATGATGACAATTAGAAGTATTACGATCCATTCGGAGCCGCCGAGCATGGGAGTCCTCCAGTGAGCTGAAGGCCACTCTATACCACCTGTGATCTAGGCGAGCAAACCACGGTTTTCGCACACCGCCATTCCGGTGGGCCTCCGCATCAGGTTTTTTGGAACCGGGGTGCTGATGCCGCTACCATGCACGTACGCATATGGCTCGACGTGTCTTCGCAGGCCTTCTGGTGAGCTTGGTGGCTTTGGCGGCCCCCGGCTGGCTGCAGGCTCAACCCCTGGAGGGGCCAGACGAGCGCGAGCGGCGCGCGGTGCGGGGCATGCCGCTAGACGAGGCGCTGCTCAGTGAAAGCCCCGAGCTGCGGGAACTACGGCGTTTTGAGGCGCGCACGTTTTCGTATAGGCACGTGGGGCTTCCCATCAAGGTGTACGAGCCTGAGGCGCCTCGGGGGGCGGCGTCAGATGCTCTGCCCGAATCGCTTCGCGGCCAGTGGAGTGGCAGCGGTGACGTGCCGCCGGTGTTGCGCACGCCGGAGCATGACCGCAACAACGGGGGGGATCGCATCGAGGCCTCCGAGGCCTGGTTGCAAACGCTCAAGGCGCCGGAGTTGCCCGTGCGCTGGCATCCCAGCGTGTTGCGCTACCTCGAATTTTTTAAATCGGACGAACGCGGCCGATCGATCATGGCCAGCTGGCTGCGACGTATGGGCCGCTACAAGGCCACGTTCGAGGCTGTGGCCGACCGTGAGGGTGTTCCTAGAGACATCATCTTCTTGGCTATGGTGGAAAGTGGCTTTGAGCCGGGCGCCGTTTCGCACGCGGGTGCCGGTGGGGTGTGGCAGTTCATTCCCGGCGCAGGACGGGCCTACGGCCTTGAGGTGAGCTATTGGGTGGACAACCGGCGCGAGCCCGAGCGCGCGGCCGAAGCGGCGGCTCGCTATTTGAAGGATTTGTACGTGCGGTTTGGTTCGTGGCCGCTGGCGTTTGCGGCCTACAACGCCGGCTACGGGGCGGTGCTGAAATCCATTTCGCGCTACAACACCAACGATTATTGGGAGCTGATTCGCCACGAAGCCGGCTTGCCTTGGGAAACAACGCTGTATGTACCTAAGATTCTTGCTTGCGCGGTGGTGGGGCACAACGTGAAGGCCTTTGGCTTCGAGCACATCGCCCCTGATCCACCTTTGGTTTACGAAGTGGTTGAGGTTCCTGCGGGAACCAGCTTTGAACGTGTGGCGCGTGCCGCTTCGGTGACCACCGCTGACCTGGAGAATTTGAACCCCGAGCTGATTCGTGGCCGCACGCCTCCCGATCGAGGCGCTTCTTTGGTGCGGGTGCCGCCGGGAACGGCAGCGGCGGTGGCGCAGAACTTTGGTGCCAGCAAACAAGAGACGCTTGAAACGGTGGTGCTGAAGTTTGGCGAAACGCTGGACGACGTGGCCAAGGCGCGCGGCGTTTCCTCCCGCGATTTGCGCAAGCTCAACGGTCTCAAGGACACGCGCGAATTGTCGGGCGGCACAACCATTTTGGTTCCAGCACGTGGCGCGCCTGCGGTGACAGACGCACTTGCGGTAAAAACCCGTGAGGCTTCCGCACCGGTGGTGGAAGAGCTGACGTTGGTGGCGGTGCCCGAGCGCCAATTTAGCTATGAGAACCGCGAGCGCGTGTTCTACCAAACCAAAGCCAATGACAGCTTGGTGGATGTGGCGGCGGCGTTTGAGGTTTCGCTGGAGAACGTTGTGGAATGGAACAACGTGGATCCGGAGGCCCGATTGCACGAGGGCATGATTTTGCAACTGTTCGTGCCGGTCGATTTTGACAAGGCCGCTGTGGCGCTGCTGGATCCCGCGCGTTTGCAAGTGGTCACGTTGGGCTCCGAAGAGTTTTTGGCCTTGCGGGCAGCCCAGACCGGAAAAACACGCTTAACTTACAAAGCAAAGCCAGGCGACACGCTGGCCAAGATCGCGCGACGCTACGGGCTGCGGCCTGCGGATCTGGCTCGCATTAATCAAGTGTCCTACAACGCCACCTTGCAAGATGGGCAAGAGGTGATCGTGTATTCGCCCTCGGCCGAAATGCCGCAAGAGCAGGTTGTGGGGCACACCGCTGCAGGGGCTCGTCGACCCGCCGCGGAAGCCACGTCGGTGAACGCACGACAGCGTCCAACGTCACCCCCCCCAGCGAAGCCGTCGGCCAAGCTAGACAGCAAAAGCAAAACCACCAATAAGCCCGTGGGCAAGCCGGCACAAACCGCGGCGGTGAACAAGAACACCCGACCCGCCGCTGCAAAAAAGAAATAAACCTATGCGGCTTGAGGTGGATTCGGCGTCGGCGGGCGCGCGGCTTGATGCGTTTGTGGCCAAAGCGGCCGCGTTGTCGCTGAAGCAAACGCGGGCGCTGATTGAATCCGGCGCGGTTACGATGGCTGCAGGGGCCGCTGTCAAAGGCCGGCGTCTGCGTGAAGGCGAAGTTGTGGTGGTGCGGCTGCCAGCGGCGCCGCCACCGGTTTTGCAGCCGCATCCCGAAGTGGTGCTCGAGGTGCTTTACGAAGACGAATTTTTGGTGGCCATCAACAAGCCGGGGCCGTTGGCCTCGCATCCATTGCGGGTGGACGAAGGCGCCACGGCCGCGGGGGCTTTGATCGCGCGCTATCCCGAGTGTGCCCACGCGGGGTTGGATCCGCGTGAAGGTGGCTTGGGGCATCGATTGGATAGAGGCACCTCGGGCGTGTTGCTGGCGGCGCGTTCGCGCGTGGCGTGGGAGGGTCTGCGGGCGGCGCTAGGCGCTTTGGCCTGCGAAAAAAGCTATGTGGCTGAAGTGGTGGGCGCCGCGCCGCTGTCAGATGTGGTTTCGGAGCCCATTGGGCGTGGGGGCCCGCGGGGGGGCAAAGCGGTTGTGGGTGGCGGCAAAGATCCGTTGCCGGCGCGCACGGAGATGGAGCGGCTGGCGTTGCGGGCGCAAACGTCGCTGGTGCGGGCGCGGTTGGCTTCTGGGCGGGTGCATCAGGTGCGCGCGCACCTTGCGCATTTGGGATATCCGGTGCTGGGGGACGAGGTTTATGGCGATGCGCGCGCGATGGCGGTGGCGCAAACCTTGGGCGCGGACGCGCTGCGCTTGCACGCCGAAAGCGTTCGCTTGCGACACCCCATGACCGCCAAGCCCTTGCTGGTTACAGCGCCGCTGCCCTGGTGGGCGCGGCAAACGGAACCCTAAGCGGGGGCGTCCACACTGTGCGCGGCGACCCAGGCCGCATAATCGCCTTCGTAGCCCACGCGTTGTTGCTGCTTGAGCACTTTGTCTTCGATGGCGTGATGGCTGGGCGGCGCGGACGTTTGCAGTTGACGATCGATTGTGTCAGCCACCGTTTGGGCTTGCGCGCGCGCGGGCGCCGAGAGGGTTTGCGCCAATTCGCCTTCCGCGCCCCGTTCAGGCAACAACCCCAAAAACGCCGCCACCGCGGTTTCCGAAATCTCGCGCGCGTGTTTGCGCGAGGCCGAAATGTTGCCGCGCCCTGTGACCACGTTTCCCACCGCAAACACATTCGGATAACCAGGCAAGCGACCCAGATGCGGATCGGAAAAATCGAACAACTCGCCGCTTTGGGGCACGCCTTTGATGGGCTCGGGAATGCTGCCAATGGCGCTAACCACAAGCGGTGCGGTGACGTCCACGAACTCATCGCCGGCGCCGTTGGCTGGCGATTCTGAGAGCCGCTGGAAGCGCAGGCCCACCAGGCGATCGTCTTTTGCCAGCACCGCCACGGGCGACACGAGGCTTTGCACCCGAAACAAAAACTTCTCCTGCGCGTGATGAAGAATGCGCAAACGAACTTTGTGGGCTTTGTCCTGCTGCTGCAGGCTGGCGTCGTGCGCTTCCATCAGCGGCATGTCTTCTTCTCGTCGCCGGTACATGACGGTGCAGCCCTGCAGGCCCAGATCGGCCCACACGAGGCCGTGCTCTTGCAGATAGGCGGGAATGCCTTTGTGTTCAAGCTCAACGAGAGGCGCGGGCAATTCCCGGCGGCGCAGCGCTTGCCGGGTGGTTTCCAGCAT